>JBPCXA010000233.1:0-6190 GCA_051008975.1 Gammaproteobacteria bacterium | reverse complement strand
GCGCGGCGCGAATTTCTGACCGCCGTGCATTACGAGGCGACGCGCGCCGGGATTGATCCGCAGTTGATGCTGGCGGTGATGCATGTGGAATCGGCGTTCCGCAAATACGCGATTTCGTCCGCCGGGGCGCGCGGGCTGATGCAGGTGATGCCGTTTTGGACGCGCGAAATCGGCGACGGCGACGCGCGCAAACTTTTCCGCCTGCGGGCGAATTTGCGCTACGGCGCGGTAATTTTACGCCACTATTTGGACCGGGAAAACGGCGACCTGAATCGCGCCCTCGGACGGTACAACGGTTCGCTGGGCAGCGCGAAATATCCGAATTTGGTGCATTCCAAACTCCGCAAATACTGGACCTGGCCGGGCGGGAAATGACCGCGCCGCCGCCCGCCGTTTCGGAAGACGGCGCGAACGCGGGCGAATGCGGTTAAAATAGGGAATTCGTTTGACGCAATGAAAATCATTATCGCCCCCTCCGTCGCCCCCCCCGATTTCGGCGGGACGGCGCCCGCGCCGCCGAAAGTTTGGGAAATTGCGCCGCGCCGTCTGCTGCCGATTTTGGCGGCGGCGTTGCTGTTGCTGGCGGCGGCGGTGTACGGGCTGGCGCGGCATCTCGCCGAAGGATGGCTGGAACAACGCGCGCCGGTCGCGCTGGCGCTGGCGGAGGAAATGGACGCGCGGCGGCGCGCCGAAATCCGCCGCGACGGCGAAAATCGGGCGCGGGTTTTGCAGGACGAAATCGCCGGACTTCGCGCCGGCATCGCCGAATTGCACGGGCGCGGCGCGGCGCTGGCGGGACGGCTGGGACTGGACGGTTTTGTGGGGGACGCGCCGCCGCTGGAATGCGGCGCGGGCGGCGAAGAAATCGCGGCATCGCAAAACGCGGACGCGCCGCCGTTTGATATCGCCGCCTATCGCGATGCGTTTGATTTTTACCGCCGCCGCTACGATGTGATGCTGCGCCACGGCGCGGCGATGGGGGTGACTTTTGACACCGTGCCGCTGCGGCGTCCGTTGCTGGGAAAAAACTGGCTGTCGTCCCGTTTCGGAATGCGCCGCGATCCGCTGACCGGACGGCGGGCGTTTCATTCCGGCTACGACTACGCGGCGCGGCGCGGCTCGCCGGTGGTGGCGGGAGCGACCGGGCTGGTGACCTACGCCGGACGGCTCGGCAACTACGGCAACGCGATTCGCATCCGGCACGGCGAGGGCGTGTCCACTTTGTACGGGCATTTGCGCGCGATGCATGTCGAACCCGGGCGGTATGTCCGCCGCGGCGAAGTCATCGGCGAAGTCGGCAGTACCGGGCGTTCCACCGGCCCGCATTTGCATTACGAGGTGCGCATTAACGGCCGTCCGCGTCCGGTCGCCGGGGCGGTGAAAAAACTGCGCGGCGCGCGCGCGGTGCCGGCGGAGTGGGAGATTTGACGCGATGAAATGCGAACACTGCAACGCCGCGGACGCGACGGAAAAAATTAAAATCCAGCGGCGCGGCGACGGCGAATATCGCACGCTGCGCCTGTGCGAATCGTGCATGAAAAAAATCGGCGACGGCGGGCTGTCGATGCTGGATATGGACGGGCCGCCGTCCGCCTCCGCGGTCGCGGTGGCGATTTCCAAAAGCGCCTCGCACATGCGGATTGAAATCAAGGCGCCGCTGCGTCCCGGCGTCGAGGCGCTGACCGACGAGGAATTCGCCGCCGCATTGCTCGGCTTTGTCGCCCGGCAAATCGCCGGAGAAGCCGCCGAAAAACGCGGCAAAGACAACTGAATACTTTCGCGCGTTTGTTCGGTTCGCGGCGCGGGCGTCGTCTCGCCGCGTACAGGGCGCGGCTGCCAGCGGTCAACGCGCGCGCCGCCGCCTATTCGTCGCTGGACGATTCGCAACTGCGCGGCGAATACGCCGGGCTGCGCGAAAAACATGAAAACGGCGCGCCGCTGTCTTCGCTGCTGCCCGATGTTTTCGCCCTCGTCCGCGAGGCGTCGGCGCGCGCGCTCGGCATGCGGCATTTTGACGTGCAGGTGCTGGGCGGAATGGCGTTGTTTGACGGCGCCATCGCCGAGATGAAAACCGGCGAAGGAAAAACGCTCGCCGCGACTTTGCCGGTGTGTTTGGAGGCGTTGTCGGGGAAGGGCGTGCATGTCGTGACGGTCAACAATTATCTGGCGCGGCGGGACGCCGAGTGGATGGGCGCGCTGTATTCTTTTTTGGGGCTGACCGCCGGCGTCAATGTGCCGGAGGCGTCCGCGGAGGAAAAGCGGGACGCCTACCGCCGCGACATCACCTACGGCACCAACAACGAATTCGGCTTTGATTATTTGCGCGACAATATGCGCTACGACGCGGACGCGCGTCTGCAGCGCGGGCTGCATTACGCGATTGTGGACGAAGTGGATTCCATTTTGATCGACGAGGCGCGGACGCCGCTGATCATTTCCGGCGAGGCGGACGACAATGTTTCGGCGTATCAGGCGGCCGACCGGGTGGCGGCGGGTTTTACGCGGTGCGCCGACGCCGAATCGCCGGGCGACTTCACGGTGGACGAAAAAACGCGCGAAATTCATCTTACAGAGGACGGTTTCGCGCGCGCCGAATCGTCGTTCGCCGAAGCCGGACTTTTGCAGGCGGGATCGCTGTATGACCCCGGCAACTTGGCGTTGATGCATCATCTTACGGCGGCTTTGCGGGCGCGTCATTTGTTTTTGCGCGACCGCGACTATGTCGTGCAGGACGGAAAGGCGGTGATTGTGGATGAATTTACCGGGCGGCTGATGCCCGGACGCCGCTGGGGCGACAATTTGCATCAGGCGGTGGAGGCGAAGGAGGGTCTCGCGGTGCAGAAGGAAAATCGCACGCTGGCTTCCATATCGTTTCAGAATTATTTCCGCCTGTATTCCAAACTCGCGGGGATGACCGGCACCGCGCTGACCGAGGCGGAGGAGTTTCGTTTCATCTACGGGCTGGAAGTGGTGGATGTGCCGCCCCACCGCAAAATGATTCGCGGCGACGAATTGGACCGCGTCTATCGCACGGCGGCGGCGAAATATCGCGCCGCGCTGGCGGACATCCGCGAATGCGCGGCGCGCGGACAGCCGGTGCTGGTCGGCACCGCGGCGATTGAAGATTCGGAAAAGATTTCGGCGACGCTGCACGACGCCGGGCTGCCGCACGAAGTGTTGAACGCCAAGCAGCACGACCGCGAGGCGCACATCATCGCGCAGGCGGGAAGACCGGGGGCGATCACCATCGCTACGAATATGGCGGGGCGCGGCACCGACATCGTCCCCGGCGGCAACATTGACGAGAAACGCCGCGCCGTGGCGGCGGACGAAAGCGCGGACGAAAATTCGCGGCGGCAAAAAATCGCCGCGCTGGAAACGGAATGGAAAACCGCCAACGAGAAAGTTCTCGCCGCCGGCGGACTGCGCATCATCGGCACCGAGCGACACGAATCGCGGCGCATCGATAATCAATTGCGCGGGCGCGCCGGACGGCAGGGCGATCCCGGCGCGAGCGTTTTTTATCTGTCGTTTGAAGATTCGCTGCTGCGAATTTTCGCCACCCGCCGCGTCGCCACGATCATGGAAAAATTAAAGATTGAAGAGGACGAGGCGATCGAGGCGCGGATGGTGACGCGCACGATTGAAAACGCGCAGCGCAAGGTGGAGGCGCACAACTTTGACATCCGCCGCCAACTTTTGGAATACGACGACATCGCCAACGAACAGCGGCGGCGGATTTACGAGCAGCGCGAATATATTCTCGCCGCCGAAGACGTAGCGCCGATCGCCGCCGATTTGCGCGTCGAACATTTGCGCGGGGTGATCGACGAATATCTGCCGCCGGAAACGCCGGAGGAGGAATGGCGCGCCGCCGATTTGGAAAAACTGCTGGCGGGCGAATTCCGTCTGCGATTGCCGGTCGCGCAATGGCTCGCCGAAGAACCGGAAATGCAGCGCGATGCTTTGGCTTCCCGCATTTCGGCGGCGGCGGAAAAGTCGTTCGCCGAAAAAACCGCGACGGCGGAGGCGGCGGGCTTCGGGCGGTTTTTGCGCTCGCTGATTCTCAACATCATAGACGATCATTGGCGCGCGCATCTGGCGTCGCTGGACGGGCTGCGGCAGTCCATCGGGCTGCGCGGAATGGCGCAAAAAAATCCGAAGCAGGAATACAAGCGCGAGGCGTTTGAATTGTTCGAACGGCTGCTCGTCAACGTGCGCGGATTGGCGGCGCGGGTGATGTATGCGCTGACCGTGCGCGAACAAACGCCGCCGCAAACCGCGCCCGCCGCGCCGCAAAATTTGCATTACCGCCACGACGAATCGCCCGCCGTGCAAAACGATTCGCCGCCGCCGCAAACCGCGCCGCCGCCCGCGCCCGCCGAAGCCGACAATACGCCGTTTCGCCGCGCCGGACCGAAAGTCCGCCGCAACGATCCCTGTCCGTGCGGTTCCGGCAAAAAATACAAACAATGCCACGGGCGGCTATAAACCGCGCCGCGCCGCGCCCGAATGCGGGGGCGAAAGGCGTGTTATAATGTTTCGCCGTTTGTTGCGCGGGCGGGTTTGGAAATGAAATTGCGGTTTGTTGTTTATCTTTTTATGTTCGCGTTCGCCGCGGGCGCCTTGGCGCACGATAATTGGGCGCGGTCTTCGCGCGAATCGGCGAAACTCGCGCCGCCGCCGGAAGAGGAGCGCGACGCGGTGGTGCAGGCGTACGCCGCGCGGGTGTGGGGCTGGCGCGGATTGTTCGCCGACCATACATGGATTTCGGTGAAGCCGCGAAACGCCGACGCCTATACGGTGTATGAAGTCGTCGGCTGGCGTCTGCGGCGCGGGCTGCCGGCGCTGCGGATCGCCGAAGACATTCCCGACCGCCACTGGTTCGGCAAACGCCCGCGCCTGCTGGCGGATGTGCGCGGCGAAAAAGCGCGGACGGCGGCGGCGGAAGTTGCAAGGGCGGCGGCGGAATATCCCTGGCCGGACGAATACCGCGCGTTTCCCGGCCCCAACAGCAACACTTTTACCGCGTGGATCGCCCGCCGCGTGCCGCAACTCGGACTCAAACTGCCGTGGCGCGCGGTCGGAAAAGGATTCGTCCGCCGCGCCGAAAAAAACGCGGACGCGTAAATGATTCAACCGCTGCGGGTGGAGGCGAAAATCGTAGACGCGCGGGTGGGGCGCGATTTTCCGCCGCCGCAATACGCGACCGCCGCCGCCGCCGGAATGGATTTGCGGGCGTGTCTGGACGCGCCGCTGAAAATCGCGCCGGGCGAAACGGCGGAAATCGGAACGGGCGTAGCAATCTCCATCCGCGATTCGGACTATATGGCGTTGCTGGCGCCGCGTTCCGGGCTGGGCGTCAAACACGGCATCGTGCTGGCGAACACGGTCGGAATCATAGACGCCGACTATCAGGACGAAATTCGCGCGGCGTTGTTCAACCGCGGCGACGCGCCCTATCAAATCGCCCCCGGCGAACGGATATGCCAATTAATAATTATGCCGATCGCGCGCGCGTCTTTGGAAATTGTCGCGGAGTTTTCACAAACCACCGCCCGCGGAAAAGGCGGCTTCGGCTCCACCGGGCGATTCTAATGTCGCGGCGGCGGATATAATCGGACATGGCGACGCGTATGTCAAACCGGAAGCCGCCCGTTGTTTTGCGGCGCGCGGAAATGTTCTCCGATGTCATTTGCGACAGTCGCGCGCCCGCGCAATCTTCCGCCGCGCATCGGATTCAACATGCGGACTGCCGCCGCGAAATGCGTTTGGTCAAAAACGAAAGCATTGCGATGGTGCTGACCGATCCGCCGTATTTTATTGACGGAATGGACGACAATTGGAATCACGAACGGCTGCGCGGGCGATGCAAACACGGCGTCATCGGCGGACTGCCGGCGGGAATGAAATTCAGCACGGAACAAGGGCGCAAGTTGTACGATTTTTTGAAGCCGGTCGCGGCGGAATGGCGGCGGGTGTTGAAGCCGGGCGGATTCGCGCTTTGTTTCGCGCAGCCGCGTCTGTCGCATCGGACGGCGGCGGCGATGGAGGACGCGGGTTTTGAAATTCGCGACATGCTGGCGTGGAAATACGAAGGGCAGGCGAAGGCGTTTTCGCAGGAGCATTTTATCCGCCGCCGCAATCTCCCCGAAAAAGAAAAGCAAAAAATGATCCGCGATTTGGAGGG
>JBPCXA010000232.1:0-6698 GCA_051008975.1 Gammaproteobacteria bacterium | reverse complement strand
TTTGGAGGCGGCGTTGACGCGTTCGGTGTCGGAACTGGACGGCGTATTTACGTATTTGGTGGCGACGTCCGACGCGCTGGGAATGGCGAAGGATGTGATGGCGGCGAAGCCGATGGTGTTGTACGAGGGCGATTCTTTCATCGCCCTGGCGTCCGAAGAAGTGGCGATTCGGGCGGTGTTCCCGCACGAAATTGATACGTATGATCCGTACGAAGGGGAGGTCAAGATATGGCGGCGGAACTGAGCGGCGGCGAATTGGTCGGGGGCGACCGGCGGATATTTTTTGACGGCAAGGCGGACGGCGAACGTTTCGTATATCCGGATTCGGCGGAGGTGGATTTCGACAATCGCGCGGAGTTTGACGCCGAAGGGATGGATACTTCCGCGATCAACCGCAAGATTCGGGAGTTGATGCGCGGCGGCTGCGGGCATATTACGATGAAGAATCCGGGCGCCAAACATTCGCTGGCGGCGGGAATTTTGAATCGTCTGCGGCTGGATATTGACGGCAGCGTGGGCTATTTCGGCTGCGGCTTGAACGACGGCCCGAACATCCGCATTTCCGGGCGGGCGGGCTGGTCGTGCGCGGAAAATATGATGAGCGGCACGGTGGTCGTCGACAAAAACGCCGGTTCCACTTTCGGGGCGGCGATTCGCGGCGGCGACTTGGTTTGTCGCGGCGACGTCGGCGGTCGCGCCGGCGTTTGTATGAAGGGCGGCACGATTCTTATCGGCGGACGCGCCGGGGCGTTTTGCGGATTTATGATGCAGCGCGGGCGGATGATTATTCTCGGCGACGCCGGCGGCAATTTGGGCGACACGATGTACGACGGCCTCATTTATGTGGGCGGCAAAATTGCGAGTTTGGGCGTGGACGCCGCGGAGGCGGAAATGACCGCCGCCGACTGCAAATGGCTGAACGACAAACTCGCGTTATACGGAATTTCCGTGCCCGGCGGCGTGGAGAATATGACCAAGATCACCTCCGGCAAGCAATTGTGGAACTACGACAATTTGGAGCCGGGGGAAAAGAAAATCGTGCTTTGAGAGGGGAGGGTTTATGACACACGACAAACATTCGCCCGCGCCGGCCCCGGCGGAAGACCGGCGGCATGTGCTGGGGCGCAGCGCCGTATTTACGCCGGATGTCATCAACGACATTCACGTAAAGGCGGAGCTGGGGCGCTATCGGATGCGCGGTTTTTCCATGTTCAAGAGCATTCCGAACTGGGACGACCTGACGTTTCTGCCCGGCACGCTGACCCGTTTCGTGATTGAGGGGTACCGCGAAAAGTGCCTGACCCGCACGGTGCTGGGGCCGAACGCCAAACGTCCGCTGGAACTGGACATTCCGGTGTATATCACCGGGATGAGTTTCGGCGCGCTTTCCTACGAGGCGAAAATCGCGCTGGCGCGCGGCGCGACAATGGCCGGTAGCGCGACCTGTTCCGGCGAGGGCGGCATGATTCCGGACGAGCGGCGATATTCCTCTAAGTGGTTTTATCAATGCATTCAGTCGCGCTACGGTTTTAATCCGCATCATCTTCAAATGGCGGACGCCTGCGAATTTTTCATCGGGCAGGGATGCAAAGTGGGGCTGGGCGGGCATTTGATGGGGCAAAAAGTCACCGACCAGGTGGCGGAGATGCGTTCGCTGCCGGCGGGCATTGACCAGCGTTCTCCGGCGCGTCATCCGGACTGGCTGGGGCCGGACGACTTGGCGCTCAAGATCTCCGAAGTTCGCGAGGCGACGAATTGGGAAATTCCGATTCAACTCAAACTCGGCGCCGCGCGCGTGTACGACGACGTGCGGATGGCGGCGAAGACCGGCCCCGACATGATTTACATAGACGGGATGGAGGGCGGCACCGGCGCCGGTCCGCATCTCGCCACCGAAGACACGGGGGTGCCGGGCATCGCCGCCATTCGGCAGGCGCGCAAGGCGCTGGACGACGTCGGCAAGACCGGCGAAATCAGTCTGATTTACGCGGGCGGCATTCGCAACGGCGCCGACATCGCCAAGGCGCTGGCGCTGGGGGCGGACGCCGTGGCCATCGGGCATTCCGCGCTCATCGCCCTGAATTGCAACAAGAATATTCCGGAGTCGGATTTTGAGAACGAAATCGGCGTACCGGCGGGGCATTGCTATCACTGCCATACCGGCCGCTGTCCGGTGGGAGTCGCGACGCAGGATCCGGAGTTGCGGGCGCGTCTGGATCCGGATAAGGCGGCGGAGCGCGTGTATAACTTTTTGCATACGCTGACGATTGAATGTCAATTGTTCGCGCGCGCCTGCGGCAAGACCGACGTGCATAGTTTGGAGCCGGAAGATTTGGCGGCGTTGACGATGGAGGCGTCGGCGATGGCGATGGTGCCGCTGGCCGGCACGCAGCACACGGTCGGGCGTCCCGACATGACCCGTTACTGAGGAGAACCGCGATGACGAAACGACACGAATCCGCCGCCTCCCCCGGCTACCGCTACGACGTGAATTTGCTGCCGGACATGGGCAAACTCACGCCCTATTTGCGCGAGTATTTGCGGGTCATGGGCTGGAAGGATCTGAACTGGCTGGAAGACGTCCACATGGGTTTCGAGGAGGGGCGTCCGGCGGTTTTTGACCGCAACATCAACGGCTGGGTTTGCGTGCCGGAAGATATTCCGTTGCCGGAAGGACAGCAGGAGCGCGACATGCTCGCGCGCGAGTTGCTGGTCAAGTTCCAAATGTCGGAACGCCATCCGCTGGTCGCCCTGAAAAAGAAATACGGGAAGGTTTGACCGTCCGCGACACCCCGTAGTACATAAAATTCCATTCCCGCGAAAGCGGGAATCTCCGCGTCGAAAGGCGCAAACGATTCGCCTTCGGCGAAAGAGATTCCGGCTTTCGCCGGAATGGTGGTTTTTTTTCGCCGGAATGGCGTATTTTAATTTAAGAGATTAAAAGTGCCGCCATATCTTAAAAAGTACCGCCATTCCGGCGAAAGCCGGAATCTCTTTGCGCGATAGCGCAAATTTCCCCCCGCTTTGCGGCGGCGGAGATTCCTGCCTTCGCAGGAATGGAATTTTCTTTTTCGGCGGAAATTTTGTATACTTCCGTCCAGACCGCCCGAAATGCGGGCGGAATCCGAAAGGGAACACTATGATGACAAAAAACAATGCCGTTAAAATCACCGCCGCGATACGGAAGATTATTTTTGATATTGCGCCAAACGCCAACGAAAAAAACATGTATGGCGGGCTCGTTTATGAGCTGGATGCGCTTGCGTCAAAAAAATTTTGCGGTATTTTCGCCTACGCAAATCACGTCTCTGTTGAATTTAGCCGCGGCGCGGAGTTGGCGGACGCAAATAATTTGCTGGAAGGCGCGGGCAAATTCAGACGCCACCTAAAAATACGCGGTTTGGCTGAAATAAAAGCCAAACAGGCGGAAAACTACATCAGGCAGTCGTTTAACCTGCATTGTTGAATAGGCGGAGGCGGAGTAAAAAAGGGCGGCGGTTGTCGCCCTTTTTTTTGCGGGCGGCGCGGGCGTATAATTGGCGATATGGGTTGCAACGGGAACGAAATGCATATTGAAGCGAGTTCGGAAAAGTACCCGCGCGACTTGGCGGGGTATGGCGGCGCGCCGCCGAATCCGAAATGGCCGGGGGGGGCGCGAATTGCGATGCAGTTTGTGCTCAACTATGAGGAGGGCGGCGAAAGATGCGTTTTGCACGGCGACCGCGAATCCGAATCGTTTCTTTCGGAAATACTGTGTCCGCCGTTCGTCGCCACCCGCCACATGACGATGGAATCGGTTTACGAATACGGCGCGCGCGTCGGCGTCTGGCGCGTTTTGGATTTGTTCCGCGAACGGCGGGTGCCGCTGACTTTGTTCGCCGTGGCGACGGCGATGCGGCGGCATCCGGCGCCGGTGGAACGCGCGCTGGCGGACGGGCATGAAATATGTTCGCACGGCTGGCGGTGGATTGACTATCACGGCGTTTCCGAAGACGCGGAGCGCGCCGATATGCAAAAGGCGGTGGAGACGCACGCGCAAATTTGCGGCGCGCGTCCGCTCGGATGGTATACCGGACGGACGAGCGAAAACACGCGGCGGCTGGCGGCGGAGGAGGGCGGTTTTTTGTACGACGCCGACGATTACAGCGACGATTTGCCGTTTTGGAGCCGGATGACGGATTCGCCGCATCTGGTCGTCCCCTACACGCTGGATGCCAACGACATGCGTTTTTCCGCGCCGCACGGATTTTGCACCGGCGGACAGTTTTACGAATATTTGCGCGACAGTTTTGACGCGCTGTATCGCGAGGGTGAAACCGCCCCCAAGATGATGTCGGTCGGACTGCACTGCCGGATTGTCGGGCGTCCGGCGCGTTTGGAGGGTTTGCGGCAATTTTTGGATTACGCGTTGAAACGCGACCGGGTTTGGTTTGCGCGGCGTCTGGACATCGCCCGGCA
The DNA here is from genome assembly GCA_051008975.1 of Gammaproteobacteria bacterium. GTDB lineage: Bacteria > Pseudomonadota > Gammaproteobacteria > Tethybacterales > Persebacteraceae > Persebacter. The sequence goes on along the minus strand of JBPCXA010000232.1, from coordinate 2,240 downwards.
TTGGCGGGAGAGATTTCCGCCGCCCGTCGCGGAGAAAAAATCGGAATGACGGACGCGCCGCAAATTCCCGGCGGCGAATTCGCCGGAATGGTCAATTTGGCTTCCCCGCATTTGGGGACGACGGTCGCCGCGGTCAGCGACGAGTTTTTCGCCCCGGCTTCGCGGATGCTTTCTCCGACCGCGCCGGAATTTAAGCCCGGCGTTTTTGACGCGCACGGAAAGTGGATGGACGGCTGGGAAACGCGGCGGCGGCGCGGCGGCGGCGAATGCGACTGGGCGTTGATTCGTCTCGGCGCGCCGGGCGAAGTTTTGCACGCCGACATGGACGCGCGTCATTTTACCGGCAACTTTCCGCCGTTCGCGGAATTGCACGGTTGTTTCAGCGAATCGCCGCCGGACGATTCCGCGGAGTGGCGGACGCTGGTCGCCAAAACCGCGTTGCGCGGCGATTCGCAAAACATTTTTGCGGCGCGTCCGGCCGGAGTTGTGAACTGGGTACGGTTGCGGATTTATCCGGACGGCGGAATCGCCCGTCTGCGTTTGTACGGAAATGTCCGTCCGCGGTGGCGGAATCTCGCCGCCGGCGAAGTCGCGGAATTGTCCGCGCTGCATTACGGCGGGCGAATCGTCGCCTACAACGACGCCCATTACGGCGACGTATATTCGCTGCTGGCGGCGCGGGACGGCGAAAACATGGGCGACGGCTGGGAGACAAGGCGGCGGCGCGAACCGGGCAACGACTGGATCGTCATAGCGCTCGGGCGCGCCGGAACTTTGCGCGAAATCGTCGTGGATACCGCGTATTTTCGCGGCAACTATCCGGAGTTTTGTTCTTTACAGGGGGGGGGGGCGGATTTGTCCGCGCCGCCGGAGGAACTGGCGCGGGCGGCGGATTCCTGGCCCGAATTGCTGCCGCGTCAAAAATTAAAGGGCGATACTTTGCATCGTTTCGGCGCGGAAGAAATCGTAGCGCATTCGCCGGTAAATATTGTCCGCCTGAATATTTTTCCGGACGGCGGCGTGTCGCGTCTGCGGATTTTCGCCCTGCCCGCCGAATGACGCCGCTGATTCCGGAACCGCTGACGGTGGCGGCGTTCGCGCCGTTCGGCGATGTTTTGGAGGATACGGACGCGCGGATGAAATGGATTAACGACCGCACGACCCGCCGTTTTGATTGCTTGACGGAAATTGTCGCGGGCGGCGGCGGGCGGGCGGCGATTTCGCTGTTTCGCGCGTCGCCGCGTCCGCCGGAAATTGCGATGCTGGAATGTCATCCGCTGGGCAGTCAGGCGTTTATGCCGGCGGGCGGCGGCGTCTGGCTGGTGGCGGTCGCGCCCGGAGACGGCGAAAAACCGGAATGGGAAAAGTTGCGGTGTTTTCTCGCCGGCGGCGGGCAGGGAGTCAATTACCGTCCCGGCGCGTGGCATCATCCGATTTTGGTTTTGGAGGAGCGCGATTTTTGGGTCGCCGACCGCGCCCCGCCGCCGGGCGAATCGACGGACGCCAACCTCCGCGAATTTTATTGCCCCCCGCAAATGCGTGCGTGTCTGGAAATGCGCCCCGCCCGCTGAGTCGGCGATGGAAATTGCGCAGAAGCGCAAACAATGATTCGCCTTCGGCGAATGAGATTCCGGTCCCCGCGTTCGCGAGGATAAACTTTCGCCGGAATGGCGTATTTTATATTTTCGGATACCGCCAAACTCGGTATTGTCCGCAAAAACAAAAAGAACCCGCCATTCCTGCGAAGGCAGGAATCTCATCGCCGAAGGCGCAAACTGTTGCCGAAGGCGGTACAATTACCCGCCGCTTCGCGGCGGCGTAGGCAGGAATGAGATTCCGGCTTTCGCAGGAATGGCGGCACTTTTAACCTCTTAATTAAAATACGCCATTCCGGCGAAAGCCGGAATCTCCGCGCCGTAGGCGCGAAAATTGCAGGGCGGAGCAGCGAAATCCGGCGGCGGAGCGGAAAATTCGCGTTGTCGCCGCAAAATCGGACGAAAAAACTGCGGCGGATGCGCATTTTTGCGAATTATTTACACTTTTTTTGCATCGGGGCGAAAAAAAACGGTACTTGCGGGCGATTCCGTGTTATAATTCCAAAATCGTCCTTGGAGGCGCGGTATTGACATTAACGGGAGTATTCCGATGAAAAAGACCAATTTGCGGGTTCGTGCCGGGAAATTGGCGGTTTATGGCGCGCTGAACAACGTTTGAACGCCCGTTCTTAAGGGGGGGGGGGG
>JBPCXA010000231.1:0-11746 GCA_051008975.1 Gammaproteobacteria bacterium | reverse complement strand
GGGACAACACGGGGATGGAGGTGGAGTTGATAACTTCCATAGCGATGGAGGAGGGTTTGCGCTTTGCGATACGCGAGGGCGGGCGGACGGTGGGCGCCGGCGTCGTCACCAAAATTTTGGAGTGATGATGGCGGAAAAGAAACCCACCACCGTGCAGAAGTTTCGAATCCGGCTGACCGGATTCGATCACGGCCTGATTGACGAGTCGACGCGCAACATCGTCAACACCGTCAAGCGCACCGGCGCGGAAGTGCGCGGTCCGGTGCCGCTGCCGGTGCGCCGCCGCCGCTACGATTTGCTGCGTTCGCCGCACAAGGACAAGCGTTCGCGCGAGCAGATTGAAATTCGCGAGCATTGTCGCATGATGGACATCGTCGATCTCGGCAACAAGGCGACCAACGCGCTGACGAATCTGGATTTGCCGCCGGGCGTTCACGCCGACATCAAGGTGATGAAGGTCTGACATGCTCGGATTGATCGGCGTCAAGATGGGAATGACCCGCGTGTTTTCCGACACCGGCGAGGCGCTCGCGGTGACCGTCGTGGATGTCCGCGGCAACCGCGCCGCCCAGCAAAAGACCGCGAAAACGGACGGCTACGACGCGGTGCAGCTGGCGTTCGGCGAACGACGCGCGCGGCGAATCGGCGCGCCCCTCAAGGGGCATCTGGCGAAATATCAGGCCGGCGCGGCGCGGGTTTTGCGCGAGTTCCGCGGCGGCGAATTGCCCGAAGGCAAGGGCGCGGGCGACGAAATCGGCGCGGATATTTTCGCCGAAGGGCAGTTCGTGGATGTGGTCGGAATCAGCCGCGGCAAGGGTTTCGCCGGCGTCATCAAGCGGTGGCATTTCAGTTCCAACCGCGCTTCGCACGGCAATTCGCGTTCGCACCGCAAACCCGGTTCCACCGGACAGTGCCAGGATCCGGGGCGCGTTTTTCCCGGCAAAAAAATGCCCGGACGGTTGGGCGGCAAACGGCGCACTTCGCAAAATCTCCGCATCGTGCGGGCGGACGCCGGGCGCAATCTTTTGCTGATTCGCGGCGCGGTGCCGGGCGCGCCGGGCGGGCAGGTCGTCGTCCGTCCGGCGGTCAAAAAAATTAACGCCAAACCGGCGGCGGCTTCGGGGAAGAAATAATGGGCGCGTTCGTCCGCAACATTTTGACGGTGTGCGCGCTGTTTGCGGCGTCCGCCGTTTCCGTCGCGCGGGCGGCGGATTCCGCCTGCGTCCCCACTGGCGCCGACATGCTCGGACCGTTTTATGTGTCGGAAATGCCGGTGCTGGACGACATTAACCGTTTCGGCAAACCGGGCGAGCCGGTGCGGGTTTCGGGCGCGATTCTTTCGGCGGCGGAGGGCAATCCGCCGGTCGTCAATGCGCGCGTTGAAGTGTGGCAGACCGACGGCGACGGCAATTATCATCCGCACGGCAACGGCGCGCGCGCGGATTATGACGATTCCGATTTGGACATGCGCGGCGCAACGACGACCGATGAAAACGGACGATACAATTACCGTTCGCTCGTGCCGGGCGAATACGGTTCTTTTTTGTTCGGACGTCCTTCGCATTTTCATTACCGCATCAGCGCGCCCGGCTTTCGTTCTTTAACAACGCAGCATTATGTACTCGGCGGCGACCGCCGAATTCCCGACGCCGAATGTCGCGCCGCCGAAATAACGCGCGACGGCGATGTCGCGCTGTTCGTCGCGCCCGACATTTATCTGCGGCCGGAGGCGCGGTGATGGAGTTGAAAGTTATCAACTTCGGCGGCGGCGAGGCGGGGATGATGACCGTTCCCGATTCGTTCGCGGCGCGCAAATTCAACGCCGCGCTGGCGCATCAGGCGGTGTGCGCGAATTTCGCCAACGCGCGCGAAGGCAACCGCGCGCAAAAAACGCGCGCCGAGGTGCATCACACTACGCGCAAATTGTTCCGCCAGAAGGGCTCCGGGCGCGCGCGCGCCGGAATGTCGTCTTCGCCGATTCGTCGCGGCGGCGGGCGCGCCTTTCCTTCGCGTCCGGACGAAAACTTCGCCCGCAAGATGCCGCGCAAAATGTATCGCGCGGCGATGGCGGTGATGTTTTCGGAATTGCTGCGCGCGGGGCGGGTGGCGGTCGTAAAATCGCTGGCGATGGACGCGCCGAAAACGCAGTTGATCATCCGTCAACTCGCCGGCGCCGGAGTCGCCGGACAAGTTTTGCAGTGCCGCCGGACGGGAAAGCCGGAAGGGGAAATCCGCCCCGGAATCGTGCTTTTGGTGGACACCGAAATGGACGGCAATGTGCTGCTGTCGGCGCGCAATGTGCCGTATTTGCGCCATTGTCCGCTGCATTCCCTGCTGCCCGCCGATTTGACCGCCGAAGCGCTGGTCATCACCGAGCGGGCGATGACCGCCTGCGCGGAGAAGTGGTCATGAGCGGCGCCGCCCGTCTGATGAATCTGGTGCTGGCGCCGGTCATTTCCGAAAAAAGCACGGAGTTGGCCGACAAGCGGCGCACCGCGGTGTTTTATGTCGCGACCGACGCGCGCAAGGACGAAATCAAGCGCGCGGTGGAAAAAATGTTTGAGGTGAAGGTGGAATCGGTGCGCGTCGCCAATATGCGCGCGCGGACGGTGCTGCGGATGGGGCGCGCCGGACGGCGGGCGTCTTCGCGCAAGGCGTTCGTGCGTCTGGCGGCGGGCGACGATATTAATTTTGCGGAGCTGCAATAATGGCGCTGATTAAATCCAAGCCGCGGACGCCCGGACAGCGGGGAATGGTGCGGGTCAAAACGCCCGGACTTCACAAGGGCGCGCCGCACGCGCCGCTGGTATGCAAAAAGCCCGCCGCCGCGGGGCGCAACAATTCCGGGCGCATCACCGCCTGGCATCGCGGCGGCGGGCATCGGCAACGCTATCGCATATTGGATTTTCGGCGCGACAAGGACGGCATCCCGGCGAAGGTGGAGCGTCTGGAATATGATCCGAATCGCAGCGCGCATTTGGCGCTTTTGCTGTATGCGGACGGCGAACGCCGCTATATTATCGCGCCGCAGGGCGTGGCGGTCGGCGACCGCATTGAAAGCGGCGCGGACGCCCCGGTGCGTCCCGGCAACGCCAAGCCGCTGGCGGCGATTCCGGTGGGCGTGACCGTGCATTGCGTGGAGTTGAATCCCGGACGGGGCGCGCAGTTGGCGCGGTCGGCGGGAATCAGCGCGCAGTTCGTCGCGCTGGACGGCGATTATGCGATGTTGCGGCTGAAATCCGGCGAGACGCGGCGGGTGCGTTCCTCCTGCCGGGCGGTCATCGGCGCGGTCGGCAACGAGGAACATTTTCTCCGCAAACTCGGCAAGGCCGGGGCGTCCCGCTGGCGCGGGCGGCGTCCGCATGTGCGCGGGATGGTGATGAATCCGGTGGATCATCCGATGGGCGGCGGCGAGGGGCGCAGCAAGTCCAACAAAATTCCGGTCAGTCCCTGGGGACAGCCGGCGAAGGGGTATCGGACGCGCCGCAACAAGCGCACCGACAAATGGATCGTCGCGCGGCGTCGCGCGCGGAAGGGACGCTGATGGCGCGTTCCCTCAAAAAAGGCGTGATGGTGGATCATCATCTGGCGGCGAAAGTGTCGCGGGCGCGGCATGCGCGCGACCGCCGCCCGATCAAAACATGGTCGCGCCGTTCGATGATTACGCCGGATTTTGTCGGGCTGACGTTCGCGGTGCATAACGGCAAGCAGCATATTCCGGTGTTCGTCTCCGAAAATATGGTCGGGCATCGTCTCGGCGAATTCGCGCCGACGCGCGTGTTTCGCGGGCATCCGACCGGCGACAAATCGGCGAAATCGTCGCGGGCGCCGAAGAAGGGCAAGAAATGAAACGCGCGAATATCCGCGCGCTGGCGCGCAACGTGTCTTTGTCGCCGCAAAAGGGGCGGCTTGTCGCCGATCAAATTCGCGGCAAGATGATCGGTCCGGCGCTGGAATTGCTGCAGTTCAGCCGCAAGAAGGCGGCGACGTCGATTCGCAAGACGCTCAATTCGGCGGTCGCCAACGCCGAAGAAAACGCCGGCGCCGACATTGACGCCTTGTATGTGAGCCGGATTGAAGTCAGCGACGGCGCGACTCTCAAGCGCGTCCGTTTCGGCGCGCGCGGGCGGGCTTCGCGGATTGAAAAGCGGCGCAGCCACATCTTAATAGAATTGTCCGCCGCGGCGGCGAAACGGGGGGCGTGAATATGGGGCGCAAGGTCAATCCGATCGGATTTCGTTTGGCGGTGCGCCGCGACTGGCGTTCGCGCTGGTATGCGCGCGGGCGCGATTTCGCCGCGATCGTCGTCAAGGACGCCGAGGTGCGGCGGCACATCAAAACCGCCTATCCGCAGGCGAATGTCAGTTTGGTGGAGATAGAGCGCAAGCTGGATTATGCGCGCATCATCATTCATTCGGGGCGTCCGGGCGCGGTCATCGGCAAAAAGGGCGAGGGCATTGACTTGCTGCGCGCGAAACTTGCGAAAATGACCGGCGTGAAGGATTTGCTGGTGGACATCAAGGAAGTTGCGCAGCCGGACGCCGACGCGAAATTGATCGCGCTCAACATCGCTTCGCAGCTGGAGCGGCGGATTATGTTTCGCCGTGCGATGCGCCGCGCGATGGCGGGGGCGATGCGGCTGGGCGTGGAGGGCGTGAAAATTATGTGCGCCGGGCGGCTGAACGGCATTGAAATCGCGCGCACCGAATGGTATCGCGAGGGGCGGGTGCCGCTGCATACGCTGAAAAACGACGTGGATTACGCCGCCGCCGAGGCGAAGACCAATATGGGCGTGGTCGGCGTGAAGGTGTGGGTGTCGCGCGGCGAAGAGGGGCGGCGGCGGATCAAATATACGGCCGGCGGCGACGGCGGGACGCCGGCGGTCATCGAACCGATTGTGCAGTTCGGCGGACTCGAGACCCTCGAGGCGCCGACGATTGTGATGAAGGAGGACGGCGATGCTCCAGCCGGCTAAGAGCAAGTATCGCAAGATGCAAAAGGGGCGCAATCGCGGCGCGGCGACGAGCGGCGTGCTCGTGAATTTCGGCGACTACGGACTTAAGGCGACGGCGAAGGGGCAATTGACGTCGAGGCAGATAGAGGCGGCGCGGCGGGCGATCGTCCGCTCCGTCAAGCGCGGCGGCAAGATCTGGATTCGCGTTTTTCCCGACAAGCCGGTGAGCAAAAAGCCGGTGGAGGTGCGGATGGGCAGCGGCAAGGGCAACCCCGAATTTTGGTGTTTCGAGGTGAAGCCCGGCAAAATTTTGTACGAGATGGAGGGCGTCAGCGAACCGGCGGCGCGGCGGGCGTTCCGTCTCGGCGCGGCGAAGTTGCCGATGGCCACGCGCTTCGTCAACCGGCGGGAGGAATCGTAATGTCCAAAAACCGCGGACGGCGCGTAGTGTTGCGCGAAAAAACTTCGGCGGCGTTGCGCGAGGAACTTCTCGCGCTGCACCGCGAACATTTTAATTTGCGGATGCAAAAGGCGGCGCAGCAGACCGCGAAAACCGGCGAGCTGCGGCGGGTGCGGCGCGACATCGCGCGCGCCCTGACTATTTTGTCCGAGAAAACGCGGGAGGCGCGGGCGTGAACGCGAACGAAGAAGCGAAAAAACGGGGCCGGCGTCTGCGCGGGCGGGTTGTCGGCGATCGCGCCGACAAGACCGTGCGCGTGGAAATCGGGCGGCAGATTAAACATCCGCTGTACGGCAAAATCGTCCGTCGCAGCCGCGACGTGCAGGCGCACGACGCCGAAAACGCCTGCCGCGTCGGCGACGAGGTCGTTTTGGAGGAGACGCCGCGGGTGTCCAAGACAAAATCGTGGCGCGTCGTCCAGCGGACGCCGGCGAAGGAGGCGGTATGATCCAAATGCAGACGGTGCTGGAATCCGCCGACAACACCGGCGCGAAGAAACTCTTTTGCATCAAGGTGCTGGGCGGCTCCGGGCGCCGCTACGCCAACATCGGCGATCTCGTCAAGGTCAGCGTCCGCGAGGCGGCGCCGCGCGGGCGGGTCAAAAACGGCGAGATTTACGACGCCGTCGTGGTACGCACGGTGCACGGCGTCCGCCGCCCCGACGGGTCGCGTTTGCGCTTCCGCAAAAACGCCGCGGTGCTGCTCAACAACCGCAAGGATCCGCTGGGGACGCGGGTGTTCGGTCCGGTGACGCGCGAGTTGCGCGGCAAACAGTTTATGAAAATCGTCTCGCTGGCGCCGGAGGTGTTCTGACATGAACAAAATTAAAAAGGGCGACGAAGTGGCGGTGCTGTGCGGGCGCGACCGCGGCCGGCGCGGCGTCGTGCTGCGGGTGCAGCCCGATTCGCGCGGCAAGCCGGAAAAAGTGCTGGTGGAGGGCGTCAATATGGTCTCGCACTACGAGCGTCCGGATCCGCGGCAAAACCGCCCCGGCGGAATCGTCAAGCGCGAGGCGCCGATTCACGCCTCCAATGTGTCGCCGATCGATCCGAAAAACGGCCGTCCGTCGCGGGTGAAAATCAACGGCGACAAAAAGCGCGTTTTCGCCTCCGGCGCGGAGTTGTCATGAGCGAAATGCCGCGCCTGCAGAAGTTGTATTACGATTCGGTGGTGCCCGCCGTGATGAAGTCGCGCGGCTATACGAGCCCGATGGCGGTGCCGCGTCTGCTGAAAATCACGCTCAATATGGGCGTCGGCGCCGCCGCCGCCGACAAGAAAAAATTGCAGGCGGCGATGGCCGACATGGAAAAAATCGCCGGCGTCCGCCCGGCGCAGACGACCGCGCGCAAGTCGGTCGCCGGATTTAAGACGCGCAAGGGGTATCCGCTCGGATGCAAGGCGACGCTGCGCCGCCGCCGGATGTACGATTTTTTGGACCGTCTCGTCACCGTGGCGCTGCCGCGTTCGCGCGATTTTCGCGGGCTGCGGATGCGCGCGTTTGACGGGCGCGGCAACTATACTTTGGGCGTCGGCGAGCAGATCATCTTCCACGAAATTCAGTACGAGGAGGTGGATTCCCTGCGCGGTCTCGACGTGTCTTTGGTGACCAGCGCGCGCGACGACGACGCGGCGCTGGAACTTTTGCTGGGACTGGGCGTGCCCGTCCGGCGCGAGGAATAAGGAGCGACGATGGCGAAAACATCCGTGGTAAACCGCAACAAAAAACGCGCGCTGCTGGCGGCGAAATACCGGCGGCGACGCGCCGAATTGAAGAAACTCTGGCTGAAGCCGGGGCCGAACGCGTCCGCCAAAAGCCGCGAGTCGGCGTTTGTCGTGCTGCAGAAGCTGCCGCGCGATTCCGCGCCGGTGCGGGGGCGCAACCGCTGCGCCTTTACCGGGCGGCCGCGCGGCGTCTATCGGCGGTTCGGGATTTCGCGCACGATGCTGCGCGAGATGGTGATGAACGGCGAAGTGCCGGGCGTGGTTAAATCCAGCTGGTGAGGGGGCGGATACGATGATGACAGACCCGATCGCGGACATGCTGGCGCGTATCAAAAACGCGCAGGCGGTCGGCAAAACCGAGGCGTCCTTTCCCAACAGCCGCTTGAAGCGCGCGCTGCTGGATGTGTTGCGCGCCGAGGGATACATTCAGGGCTATTCGGTCGCCAAGGACGGGCGCGACATTACGATGCGCATCAAGTATTACGCCAGCCGTCCGGTGATTGAAACGCTGCGGCGGGTGAGCCGTCCGGGGCTGCGCCGGTATGTGCCGGCGCGAAAACTCGGGCGCGTCCGCAACGGGCTGGGCGTCGCCGTCGTCTCCACTTCGCGCGGGCTGATGTCCGATCATCAGGCGCGCGAAAAGGGGCTGGGCGGCGAAGTATTGTGCGAGGTGAGTTGACGATGTCCAGATTTCTCAAAAAAGGCATTCCGGTGCCGCCCGAAGTGGAAGTCGCGCTGGGCGGCGACGGCGAAATTGTCGCCAAGGGTCCGTCCGGCGAGGTGCGCCGCCGCCTGCGCGACGGGCGCGTTTCCATCGTACGCGAAGGCGACGAGTTGCGCGTCCGCTGCGACGCCGCGGACGGCGGGGCGATCGCCGGAACTTTCTGGTGCATTTTGCGGAATATGGTCGTCGGCGCGCATCGCGGATTTGAGATCGTGCTGCTTTTGCAGGGCGTCGGCTATCGCGCGCAGTTGTCGGGCGAAGCCGTCAATTTACAACTCGGCTATTCGCATCCGGTGGTGTATCGTCTGCCGCAGGGGGTCAGCGCGCGGGCGCCGTCGCAAACCGAATTGATATTGAAAAGCGCGGACAAGATGTTGGTCGGGCAGACCGCCGCCGAAATCCGCGGAATGCGTCCGCCCGAACCGTACAAGGGCAAGGGAGTCCGCTATCGCGGCGAACGCGTGGTAATGAAGGAGACGAAGAAAAAATGACCGCCAAATCCGTCCGCCGCCGCGTTCGCGGCGCGCAAACCCGCCGCCGTCAGGCGTCTTTGGAGGCGCACCGCATCGTCGCGCGGCTGTCGGGGCGCCATATTTACGCGCAAATTATCGCCCCGGACGGGCGGGTGCTGGCGGCGGCATGTACGGCGCAGAAGGCGTTGCGCGAGGAATTGAAGGGCAAATGTTCCGACACCGCGGCGGCGGCGCGGGTCGGGCGGGCGCTCGCGGAGCGGGCGGCGGAATTGTCGTGCGAGCGGCTGGCGTTTGACCGCGGCGGGCGCAAATATCACGGACGAATCAAGGCGTTGGCCGAGGCGCTGCGCGCCGGCGGCCTGCAATTTTAACCGGAGTCGACATGAGAACAACAACGGCAAGGGCGGGCGGAAAATCCGATCTGATTGAAAAGATGATCGCCGTCAACCGCGTGACGAAGGTCGTCAAGGGCGGGCGGATTATGCGTTTTTCGGCGATCATGGTCGTCGGCGACGGCGACGGGCGCGTCGGTATGGGCACCGGCAAGGCGCGCGAAGTGTCGCTGGCGGTGCAGAAGGCGACCGAAAACGCGCGCCGCGGATTGATCAAGGTCAACATCACGGACGGGACGATTTATCACGCCATCACCGGACGGCACGGCGCGGCGCGGGTGTATATGCAGCCGGCGTCCGCCGGCACCGGCATCATCGCCGGCGGCGCGGCGCGGATGTTGTTCGAGGCGGTCGGCGTGCGCGACATTCTCGCCAAAAACATCGGCTCCACAAATCCGTACAACATTTTGCGCGCCGCGCTGGCCGGTTTCGCCGCGCTGCGTACGCCGGTGGAGGTGGCGGCGAAGCGCGGGCTGAAACTGGACGACATTCAACGGCGGCACAAACTGATAGGATGACTGTATGACTCGCTTAAACACCATATCTTCGCCGGCGCGGCGCAAAAAACCGAAGCGCGTCGGACGCGGCATCGGCAGCGGCACCGGCAAAACATGCGGGCGCGGCCACAAGGGGCAGCGCGCGCGCGCCGGCGGACGGCGGGACGGCGCCTTTGAAGGCGGGCAGATGCCGCTGCACCGGCGCGTGCCGAAGCGCGGTTTTGTTTCGCGGACGGGATTGCTGACGGCGCGCGTGCGTCTGTCCGACATCGCCCGTTTGCAGCGCGCGGACGCGGAGTTTTCCGAAGTTTCCCTCGTCGAATTGAAGCGGCGCGGCGTCGTCGCCAAAAACGCGAAGCATGCGCGTTTGTTTTTGGCGGCGGGTGGAATCGCGCTTTCGCGCGCGGTGAAGGTTTCCGGCGTGACGCTTTCCGCGTCCGCGCGGGCGGCGGTTGTCGCGGCGGGCGGCGAAATCGCGGACGCTCCGGATTCCCGGCTGGCGAAGGCGAAAAAAACCGCGAAGGCGGCCGCGAAAGTAAAACAGTCCGCCGCCGCGAAAAAAACGCAAGGCGCGGTTTCCGGTTCCGGTACCGATTCCGATTCCCGTCCGGCGGAAAAATCCGCGGCGAAAAAGTCCGTAAAAGAATCCGCGGCGAAAACCGTTTCCGATTCTTCCCCGGCGAAAAAACCCGCGGCGAAAAAACACGCGAAAGAATCCGGCAAAGAATCCGCGAAAAAATCCGCGGACGAAAAACCCGCGGCGAAAAAGTCGGCGGCGAAAAAGTCCGCGAAGAAATCTTCGGATTCGGGGACGAAACCTTAAATGGCGGGCGGTCAGTTCGCCGATTTGCGGGCGCGCCTGTTCTTTTTGCTCGGCGCGCTGGTGGTGTTTCGCATCGGCGCGCATGTGCCGGTGGCGGGCGTGGATTACGCGAGTTTGCAGTCGGCGGTGGCGCAGGGCGGCGGCGTACTGGGGCTGCTCAATTTATTTTCGGGCGGCGCCTTGGAGCGCGCCAGCGTGATGGCGCTGGGAATTTTTCCGTACATCACCGCCTCCATCATTATGATGCTGGGTTCCTATTCGCTGCCGTGGCTGGAAGAAATGCGCAAGGAGGGCGAATCGGGGCGGAAGCGGATCACCCAATACACGCGTTTGTTTACCGTGCCGCTGGCGTTGTTTCAGTCGTACGGATTCGCGGCCGGGTTGGAGGCGCTGGAAGTCGTGGATTCGCCCGGCGCGGGGTTTCGGGCGACGGCGATGGTGGGGATGATGGGCGGCTCGCTGTTTTTGATGTGGCTGGGCGAACAAATCACCGAACGCGGCATCGGCAACGGCATTTCGCTGCTGATTTTCGCGAGCATCGTGTCGGGATTGCCGGTGGCGGGCGGGCAATTATTCGAGCAGGTGCGTCTCGGTACTTACGGGCCGTTTACGGTGATTTTCGTGCTGTTGTTCGTGGCGGCGGCGCTGGGGGCGGTGGTGTTCGTGGAACGCGGACAGCGGCGGGTGCTGATCAACTACGCCCGGCGGCAGACCGGCGGCGGGCGGATGGTGGGCGGGCAGGCGTCGTATCTGCCGCTGAAGGTCAATATGGGCGGCGTGATGCCGGCGATTTTCGCGTATGCGATCATCACGTTTCCGACGACGATTCTGGCGTTCAGTTCCGCCGGCGGATCCGAGTGGCTGCGCGATCTCAGCGCGTATATTCAGCGCGGTACGCCGCTGTATTTTCTCGCGCTGGGTTCCACGATTTTCTTTTTCGCGTTTTTTTTCGTGTCGCTGGTGTATAACGCGCGCGACAATTCGGACATGCTGCGCAAGGGCGGGGCGTTTATTCCGGGCATTCGTCCGGGCGAGCAGACGCTGTCGTATTTGGAGAAGATCGTCTCCCGCCTGACGCTGATCGGCGCGTGCTACATTACGACGGTGTGTCTGGTGCCGGAGATGTTGTTTTCCAACCTGGACATCGCGGCGATTTTCGGCGGTACTTCGGTGCTGATTATGGTGGTGGTTTCCATGGATTTTATGGAGCAGGTGCAGCATTACATGCTGACGCACCAGTACGGAAGTTTGCTGAAAAATATGCCCGGCGGCGGCGCGGCGGCGGGGCGGCGCGGATAATGGCGGCGGACGACGACAAGATTGAAATCGCCGGCGATGTCGTGGATTTGCTGCCCAACGCGATGTTTCGGGTGAAGTTGGAGACGGGGCATTTGATTTTGGCGCGCGCGTCCGGTAAAATGCGTCTGCGCCATATTCGCGTGCTGCCGGGCGACCGGGTGCGCGTGGAATTGAGCCAGTACGACATCAGCAAGGGTCGCATCGTGTATCGTGAAAAATAGGAGCAGCCAATGAAAATCCGTTCTTCGGTCAAGCGCATTTGCCGTCATTGTCGCGTCATCCGCCGCGCCGGGCGGGTGTGGGTGGTGTGCCGGGACATCCGCCACAAGCAGCGGCAGGGATAGGCGCGTTTTTTCGCCGCCTCGCGGCGGGGCATTATTTCGTCCGTTTCGCAATTTCCGC
>JBPCXA010000230.1:0-16501 GCA_051008975.1 Gammaproteobacteria bacterium | reverse complement strand
TGCCGTTGCGGCGGTGGCTGATGGAGTATTATTTGGAGGACGAGGCGGATATTTCCGGTCGTTGGCGGGAGAGTGCGGCGCGCGCCGGCTGGGATTTGGCGGTGCTGGCGGTGGACGAAACGGTGATGGCGGCGACGGCGGGGGCGGCGCGACGCGGATTTATTCGCAACATAGAAGTGGATTTGCAAAGCGAGTTGGGCGGGCGATTCGCGCAGGCGGGGTTGAATGTATTGGGTGCGTTTCGGGAGACGGCGGACGATGCGGTGGCGTGGCAGTTGCGCGGCTATGGCGGCGGCGGCGGCATTAGCGGCGGCAACGCCGGATTGATTTATCGTCGGGCGGGCGAGGCGTCTTTTGGCGATTTGCGGTTTTCGCGGTTGTTCGGGGCGAATGTATTCATAGATTACGAGACGCGGGACGGGGAGGGTTTTTATCGTTTGTCGGGCGGCGGCGAGGTGCGTTCGCCGTGGGTGGATTTCTTTGCGAATTATTATGCGCCGCTCGGCGACGCCGTAATCCGCGATGCGTCGGACGGCGGTCGGACGGCGACATACACGGCGGGCGGTTATGATGCGGAGTTGAATGTGCATTCGCCGGAATATCCGTGGCTGGTGGGCGTGGCGGAGTATTATGTGTGGGAGGGCGAATATGGACGCGAGGACGACTCGGGGATTCGGGCGGGCTTGCGGATAGAATCGCGCGGCTCGCCGATTACTTGGGAGGTTTTGTATCAGAGCGGCGAAGAGGGAAATGCGGTGGGCGGTCGTCTGTCGTTCCGCCACGAAATCGGAAAGGCATACAGCGGCATTGCGTCGGCGTCGGAATTTAATGCGCGCGACTGGTTTTTTGCGCCGGTCGCGCGCGAATATTCGCAGCGGATTTACACCCAAAATATCACGCAGGCCGGTTCCATTTATCGGCTGCTGGGAATCGTTTCGGTGGCGGCGAACGGGGACGAGAATTTGGGCGGGACGGTGGTTTTGCTGGACGATTTGACGGCGGCGGGTGCGGCGGCGAATTCCCCGCTGACGAGTTTGCAGATTACCACCGAGACGACCGGCGGGACATTTACGTTTAGTGCGGCGGTTTCTTCGTCGGTATTTTTGGGCGGTGTTTTGAACGGAGCGACGGTGGCGGCGGCGAGGACGGAAGTATTGCCGTATCGGTTGCCGCTGATTTCCGCGACTTTGCAGACGGACGATTCGCGGGTGATTTTGGACTATGAAAGCGGCGACGGGCGGTCTTTCGGCACGGTGCGTCTCGGCAGCACGGCGTATATCAACGGCTTGACGATTTCGCTGATACACGGGAATTTGTCGGTGGCGGCGAACGGCGTTTTAACGGTGGAGACGGACAACACCACCGTGCAGGTTATGGCGGGCGAGGCGGCGGAATTTCAAGTTATGGAACCGAATACCGCGGCTTCGGCTTCGGTGGTGCTTATTTCCAGTTCGTCGCCGGGCGCGATTATGGTGGGGGCGACGCCGATTGATTGCAATTCGGATTTGAGCGGAATGGACGGCGTTGCGAAAAATTGCGAATTGGAATCGCTGTCTTTGGTTCTGAATCCCGCCTACGGTTCGGGGACTTTGACCGCCGCGATAGTATCGGCGAATACGAATACCGTCGTGATTACCGTCGGCTATTTGGAAACGGGCACTCCGGACACGACCGCGTTTCTGGCATCCGTGCAAATTCGCGGCGGCAACGGCAACGAAATTTTCTCGGTGGTCGATTCCGCGGGCGCGCCTGCGCCTCCGCCTCCGCAATTGGCGTTTGATACGACCGGCGAATTGCGTTTGGCGGGAACATTTGATTCGAACACGGTGACGGTGGCGGCGACTTTGACGGTGCGGGCGACAGGCGAGCAAACCGTAGATTTGGAGATTATCGTAACTGTCGGCGGCTATCCGCCGCCGGTGACG
Organism: Gammaproteobacteria bacterium; assembly: GCA_051008975.1. GTDB lineage: Bacteria > Pseudomonadota > Gammaproteobacteria > Tethybacterales > Persebacteraceae > Persebacter. The sequence goes on along the minus strand of JBPCXA010000230.1, from coordinate 14,576 downwards.
GCGGCGGTCGCGTCTACTTTGGCAACCGGGGACGGGAGCAGCGGTTCGCCGTACGTGGTTTCGCGTTCGGACGGCGAATTGGCGACATTTACGCCGAGCGGCGGCGACGGGGCGGGCTATCAATTCTCGCTGGAATCCGGCGGCAATGTGTTTGCTTTGGCGGCGACGCCGGCGGCGGCGGGGGATACCGGCACCGAGGGCGCGACTTTGTCTTTTGCGAACGCGTCTTTGCCGGCGAGCGGGACTTATACGGCGGAAGTGCGGGTTCGCGAGCCGGATGCGTCAAACGATTCGTTTTCCGTTATCACTCTGCGGTTTATGGTGGACGCCCCGCCGGCTTTGGCGGCGGCTTTGGCGGTGAATTCGGATTACAACGACATTGAAGATCATTCGGTCGTGCTGTCGGGGAATCGGGTGCGCGTGGAGTATTTGGAGACCGCGGAATTGAATACGGTGTCGGCGTTTTTGATCGTAACCGTGGACGGCGGTTCCGGCGAGGGGACGCTGGCTTTGGACGGCGTTTTGCATTCCGGTTTGAGCGTTGATGTTAGCGGCAACAAAAGCAGTATTGACGTGCATTTCGCCGCGAATCAGTATTTGGGGGCGATCAACGAGGCGGCGACTTTATCTTTGCTGGTGCGGGACGAAGCGATTGGCGGAACCGCGTCGGTGGCGGTGACGGTGAGCATTATCGGCGAGGCGTTGGCGCCGCTGACGGCGGGCTTCGGCACGGAGTTTTCGGGGGTCGGGACGGTAAGCACCAGCCCGCTGCAGGTTACCGGAATATTCGGCGAGGCGGTGACCGTGGCGACTTTGGAAGTCGGCGGCGGCGACCAGCCGTATAATGTCAGCGCAGTACCCGGCGGTTTGAATGTAGGTGTCGCGGCCGACGTCAACGGGGAAACCATCGCGGTTTTACCGGCGCGGACGCTCTCGGATTCCACCGGGGTTACGGCGTCCATATTATTTGAAATTGAAGACGCGTTTGCGGGCAACGATCCCGATATCGACTTGGTTTTGTATGCGGAAATCGTCGCGATTGATTTTCCGGATGTGGTGTTGACATTCAACAGCGGTTTGGCCGGCGGCGACGGGCTGACGGAAGCGGCCGCGTTGGAAACGGGTAGCGCCCTGGCGGAAATTGCGACATTTACGGCGACCGGCGGGGCGGGAAGCGGCACTTACGAATATACGACCGGCGGGACGGAAATTGAAATAGACGGGACGAGCGGCGTGCTGACTTTCGCGGGCGACATTTTGCCGACTCCGCCGGGCGTACGGGTGGTGGATGTCACGGTGGAATCTTCCGCCAACGGCGAGGTTGTCGCGACCGACACGGCGCGAATTTATGTGAATGTTTTGGAGGAGCCGGATTTGGAATTCGGCATTGAAGGCGCTTCGCGATTCCTTTCCGGCGTCGGCTCGTCCGCCAGCCCGTACGTTTTGGAAATTACGCTGACCGACGGGGCGTTCGCCACCCTTTCCGTCGGCGGCGCCGCTCCGCACACTTTCACGCAAAGCGGCGCCGCCGACACGCCGCTGGAAATTGGTTCTTCGAACGGCGTGATAATGTTTGACGCGGAACAATTCAGCAACGGACGGCACACACTTTCCGTGCGTCTCGCCGACGCCGACGGGGTATTTTTGGACGTCGCCCTGCACATTACTCTGACCAATTCGCTGCTGAACGGCGCTTTGCCGATCTCCATTCTCGCCGCCCCGGACGTAAGCGGGCGATGGAGCGCCAATCCGGGGACGACCGCCGACAACGATTTCGGCGTCTTCGGCAACTACGAACAGGCGATTGAATTCTTTGACGGCACCGGAACGGAAGGCGGCCCCGCCCTGTCCCTGTCGGTCCCGCTGCTGGAAATGTACGAACCGACCTACCAACTTCGGAAGGTGGACGAAGGCAGCAGCCCGGAATTGATGCTGGACGGAACGAATCACGTCGTGTTTGACGAAGGACTGTTTCCGCCGTACACCCATCACTCTCGCACGAGCGGCATCTCCGGCGTCAATATCTGCCGCCGCATTATTGTGGAAGCCGTGCGCCCCGGACAAACAGACGCCGTCGCCACCCTCACCGTCCATATCGTGTCCACCACCAATGAGGGAACCACCGCCGAGCGCGCGACGAACTGCCTGCCGGGCGTTGGGATCTCGCTTGCCACAACACTGTCCGTCAACAGCGGCGTTAGCGGCGGCGCCGGGACGGCGGCGGATCCGTATATCATCGTCGGCGCCAGCGCCGCCGTCGCCGCAAGCGTGTCGGGCGGCGTCGGCACCGAGGGCAGCTATCTCAACGGACTGCTGGGATCGGAAGCGAACACCGATTTCGTGAGAGTACGCGTCACCGGCTCCCCCAGATTCTCCCGGGCGGACGTGCGATTCATCGGCGACCTTTCCACGCCGGCGGACTATGTGGTCACCCTGCAGATAGAGGATCACCAGACCTTCAACGAAAGGGTGCAGCTCACCTTCCATTTCCGGGTGCCGAACATCTCCGGGCAGGAATATGGCATCGGCGGCACGTCGCCGTTCCTCTCCGGCGACGGTTCTAACGGCGACCCGTATGTTTTGGAAGTTGAGCTGACCGACGGGGCGTTCGCCACCCTTTCCGTTTCCGGAAGCGGTACGCGCACCTTCACGCAAATTCAAAGCAGCATCGACAACCCTCCGCTGCAAATTAGCAATCCGGGCGGCGTAATATCGTTCACCGAGGAACAATTGGCCGTCGGACTGCACACCCTTACCGTGCGCGTCACCGAGTCCGGCTCCTCCGCCTTTTTGAACGTCTCGCTGCACATTTCTTTGACCAACTCGCTGCTGGACAATTTGCAAATATCCATCGACGCCGCCGCGGATGTAAGCGGACGATGGTCCGACGATCCGGGGGCGAACGCGGAGAACGATTTCGGCATCTTCGGCACCTTCGGACAGGCGATTGAATTCTTTGACGGGACGGACACAAACGGCCCCGCCCTGTCCCTGTCGGTCCCGGTGTTGGACAAATACGAACCGGACACGACCTACCAACTTCGGAAGGTGAACGCGGGCAGCAGCCCGGAATTGCTCGTGAACAACGACAATCTTATCGTGTTTGACGAAAGTATCTTTCCGCTGTACACCCATCACGACCTCAACGACATCTCCTCCGGCAGCAATGTCTGCCGCCGCATTATTTTGGAAGCCGTGCGCCCCCCCGAAACGGACGCCGCCGCCACCATCACCGTCAATATCGTGTCCACCGCCAATGAAACAAACATGACGGACCGCGCGGATGTCTGTCAGCCGGGCGATCCGTCCACCGCGATCTCGCTGAGCGGCGATTTTGGCGGTCTGGCCTCCATTTTCCTCAACCCCGGCATAAGCGGCGGCGACGGCACGCAGGGGAATCGGTATATCATCTCCTCCGCCCCCGCCTACGTCGGCGTAATTGTGGATGGCGGCGTCGGCTCGGCCAGCTATCAGAACGGGCTGGTGGGATCGGAGGAGAACACCAATTTCGAAAGAATACGCAGCAGCGAAGGCAGCCTCGGCAAAGCCCGCCGGGCGCACGTGATGTTTACCGGCAGCCAAGCGACCCGACCCGCGAACGGAAATTATCAGGTCACCCTGGATATAGAGGATCAGCAGACCTTCAACGAAAGGGTGCGTATCACCTTCTATTTCTTCCTCTCGCCGTCGGCTACCGGATTTGCCGCCGCGTTTCCGGATTCCATCCCGCAAACGCCTCCGTGGAATGCGGGACAATTTCCGCACCTCGCCGCCCTCTCCCTCTCCGAAAACGGCTTTTGGGAAAACGGCGTTTTTGGAAATACGGAATTTCCGCCGCCCCGCTCCCGCCGATTCGGAAATGAAAACGCGGAATTCCGGAACGCCCCGTTCCTGCGAAGGCAGGAATGAGATTCCGGCTTTCGCCGGAATGGCGGCACTTTTAACCTCTTAATTAAAATACGCCATTCCGGCGAAAGCCGGAATCTCTTTTGCGCGAAAGCGCAAACGATTCGCCTTACGGCGAATGAGATTCCGGCTTTCGCCGGAATGGCGGTGCTTTGGATTTCCGTCCTTGTTCCAAAGTACACCCACAGTCCCATTCCTGCGAAGGCAGGAATCTCCGCCGCCGCGAAGCGGCGGGTAATTGTACACCCTTTACAATTTGCGCCTTCAGCGCGGAGATTCCTGCCTTCGCAGGAATGGGACGGGGTGGTGCAGCAATGAGATTCCGGCTTTCGCCGGAATGGCGGCACTTTTAATCTCCTAAAATTCGAATCGGTACGGAACGCGGTATAATTGCGGCGTAAATCGTTTTCGGAGAAGAGAAATGGGAGAAACACCGGTTAAATTTCGGCGAATGACCGCGAGGCGCAAGCCCAAAGGACGGGCGGTCTCCGACGACGCGCGTCTGCGCGTACGCCGAATTCTCGGAGACGCGCCGCGCGACCGCGAATATTTGATCGAGAATTTGCATAAAATTCAGGATGCCGAAGGATGTCTCGCCAAGGGGAATTTGGCGGCGCTCGCGGAATTGGCGAATTTGCCGTTCGCGGCGGTGTATGAGGTCGCCACTTTCTATCATCATTTTGACGTGATTGAAGACGGCGCGCCGAAGCCGGCGGTCGCCGTCCGCGTCTGCCGCTCGCTTTCGTGCGAAATGGCCGGCGCGAAAGATTTGATGCAAAAATTGCGGGACGCCCTCGGCGAGCGGGCGCGGATACTCGCCGCCCCCTGCGTCGGGCGATGCGCCGCCGCCCCGGTCGCCGTCGTCGGACAAAACGCCGTGGAAAACGCCGCCGCCGAGACAGTCGCCGCCGCGTTTTCCGCCGGACATTTCGCCCCCGCCGTCCCGTCCGCGCAGACGCTCGCCGAATATCGGCAAACGGGCGGCTACGAAATATATCGGGAATGTCTCTCCGGCGCGCGGGACGCCGAATCGGTGCTGGCGGTTTTGGAGGAATCCGGACTCCGCGGACTCGGCGGCGCGGGTTTTCCCGCCGCGCGCAAATGGCGCATCGTCCGCGACATCGCCGGCGACAAAAAAATCGTCGCGGTCAACATAGACGAGGGCGAACCCGGCACATTCAAGGACCGGTTTTATTTGGAACAAACGCCGCACTTGTTTTTGGAGGGCGCGCTGATCGCCGCGTGGATTCTGCGGGCGGCGGAGATATACATTTATCTGCGGGACGAATATCACGGCTGCCGCGCGATGCTGGAAGCGGAACTCGCCGCCCTGTCGGGCGCGGATTTTGCGACGCCAAAAATTCACTTGCGGCGCGGCGCGGGAGCGTATATTTGCGGCGAAGAATCGGCGATGATTGAATCGGCGGAAGGCAAGCGCGGCGAACCGCGCCTGCGCCCGCCGTTTGTCGCGGAAGTCGGCGTCTTCGGACTTCCCACCCTGGAACATAATATGGAGACGCTGCACTGGGTGCCGCAAATTTTGCGGCGCGGCGCGCAATGGTTCGCCGGCGAAGGACGCAACGGACGCCGCGGACTGCGTTCGTTTTCGGTCTCCGGCGCGGTCGCAAAACCCGGCGTGCATATCGCCCCGGCGGGCGTCACCGTGCGGGAATTGATCGACGAATATTGCGGCGGAATGGCGGACGGCGAGGAACTGTACGCCTATCTCCCCGGCGGCGCGTCCGGCGGAATTCTGCCCGCCGCCATGGACGACATTCCGCTGGATTTTGACGTTCTGCAGCAACGCGACAAGGATACATTCATCGGCTCGGCGGCGGTGATAATTTTGTCCGCCCGCTTTCGCGCGCGGGACGCGGCGTTGAATATGATGCGTTTTTTTGAGGACGAATCCTGCGGACAATGCACTCCCTGCCGCGTCGGCACCGCCAAGGCGGTAAAACTGATGCAGGCGGAAAAATGGGACGCCGCCCTGCTGGAAGAATTGTCGTCCGCGATGGCGGACGCCTCCATTTGCGGTCTCGGACAAGCCGCCCCGAATCCCGTCCGCTGCGTACTGAAACATTTCCCGCGCGAAGTATCGTAATTTTTTTCCGCCCGCCGCCGCAAAAATCTGCGAAGACGAAACCGTTTTCGTCCGCCGAAATTGTTCGCAACGCGGTATAATTTCTTTCGCCGTCCGTTTTCGTTATCCGCCCGAAAGGAGCATTTATGACCGCCGCCGCAAAAGCCCCCGAAAAACATATTGACGCGGACCAAGATTTCGCCGTCGCCGACCTGTCGCTCGCCGAATGGGGTCGCCGCGAAATCGCCATCGCCGAAACCGAAATGCCCGGACTGATGCGGCTGCGGCGCGAACTTTCCGCCGACAAGCCGCTGTCCGGGGCGCGCATCGCCGGCTGTCTGCACATGACCGTGCAGACGGCGGTGTTGATCGAAACCTTGCGCGCGCTGGGCGCGGAAGTGCGCTGGGCGTCCTGCAACATTTTTTCCACCCAGGATCACGCCGCCGCCGCAATGGCCGCGGCGGGCGTTCCGGTCTTCGCATGGCAAGGCGAAACCGAGGAGGAATATTGGCGGTGCGTGGAGCGCACCTTCGCCGGCCCGGACGGCTGGACGCCGAACATGATTCTCGACGACGGCGGCGACGCCACAATTCTGGCGCACGGCAAATTTTCAGACATCGGCAAAAATTTGCACGGCATCTCCGAGGAAACCACGACCGGCGTGCAGCGGTTGTACGAAATGCGCGACAAGGGAAAGCTGCTGTGTCCGGCGTTTAATGTCAACGATTCGGTGACCAAAAGCAAGTTTGACAATTTGTACGGCTGCCGCGAATCTTTGGTGGACGGAATCAAGCGCGCCACCGACGTGATGATCGCCGGCAAAACCGCCGTGGTGTGCGGCTACGGCGACGTCGGAAAAGGATGCGCGCAGTCGCTGCGCGCGCTCGGCGCGACGGTGTGGATCACCGAAATCGATCCGATCTGCGCGCTGCAGGCGGCGATGGAGGGATACCGCGTGGCGACGATGGACAACGCCTGCCAAACCGGCGATATTTTTATCACCGCGACCGGCAACGTGGATGTCATCACTTGCGCGCACGCGCGGCGGATGAAGGAAAACGCCATTCTGTGCAACATCGGACATTTCGACTCCGAAATTCAGGTGGCGGAACTGCGCGAAGAATGCGCGGTGGAACAAATCAAGCCGCGGGTGGATCATTTTATCTTTCCCGACGGTAGGCGAATCATCCTTCTCGCCGAAGGGCGGCTGGTGAATTTAAGCTGCGCGACCGGCCATCCGAGTTATGTGATGAGCGCGTCCTTTTCCAACCAGGTGCTGGCGCAGATAGAATTATTCGCCAACCGCGGCAAATACGAAACCGGCGTGCACGTGCTGCCGAAACATTTGGACGAGCGCGTCGCGCGCCTGCATCTCGCGCATGTCGGCGCGCAACTGACCGACCTGACCGACAAACAGGCGGAATACCTCGGCGTCAAAAAAGAAGGCCCGTACAAGCCGGACTATTACCGCTATTGACCGCCGCCAGCGCGGCCGTCAATCGCGCAGCGAATCGTCGCGCGCGCGCGCCTTTTCCAAATGCACGGGCAGCACCCGCCCGTAGAGTTGGCGGCACCGCTCCGGCGAGGCGACCATATCGGGAATGGACGCGAAACTGAATATCGCGACATAGCGCGGACGCGAACCGGTCACCGGCGTCACCCGATGCAGCGCGTGCCGCCCGCGAAAAATCTGCAAATCGCCGGGCGCCAGCGGCAGCGAAACGACGGCGTCGCTCTCGCCGTCCAAAATCCGCCGGACGCCTTCGTAGTTTTCATCGTCCGCCGCGCGCGCGTTCGGACAGTACTCAAAAACGCCGCCCCGCTCCCCGCTTTGAATCGCCAAAGTCACCGTATAAGAGTTGGTGTCAAAGTGCCACGGAAAACCGCCCGCCGCCCCCGGTTCGCCCGGCTCCAGCATATTGACAATCACATCCGCCAGCGGATCGGCGTAGCGGTAAAATTCGCGTTCGGCCAGCGCCTCCCGCACAAACGGCATCAACGCCGGATGCTCGTACAAAAACCGCAGCGGCGATTCGCCGCGGACAAAGTTGTCCGCGGGCACAAACGCGTTTGTCCGGTCGTAAAACCGCCGCAAAGGATGAGACGGCGGCAATGTTTCGTCGTCGCGCGAAAAATACGCATTTGTCCGGCTGCGCGAACGCCACGCGAATTCGGAGACGCGTTCCGCCTCCGCCGCCAAAATCGCCGCGCCTTCGGCGGCGACAAATCCGGGCAGCACGGCGCATCCGTCCCGCGCCAGCATTGCCCGCGCGTCGCGCACCAAACTCCGGTACTCCGCGCTCTCCGGATGCGCAACCGGATAGCGCCCCGTATTCACAAAATCCTCCAACGCAAATCTTTCCATCGCCTCGCTCCTTCGCCGACAGGTCGCTCCTCCAAAAATGGGAGCAGACACGTTTTAGCAAAAATTTTACATAATTTATGCACAATTTCCATTTTTTTTCGCAAAATAATTGCGAACGGCGCGAAAAAAAATTTCCTCGTTTTCGTCCATTTTGGAATTTTTTTTTGGATACTGCGGGCATATTGTGGTATAAATTGACAAGCGAGAGGCGCGCCGCCCGCTTTCGGCGGCATCAACGGAGACATCATCATGAAAAACAACAAAAATACGGCGCGGACGACGCGGCGCAAATTCCTTCGCGCGACCGCGCTCGTCGGCGGCGCGGTCGCCGCGGCGCCTTACATCCGCACCCAAGCGGCGGAAACCACCACATGGAAAGTGCAAACTTCGTGGCCCGGCGGGCTGGGACTGCGGCTTTTTAAGGATTGGTGCGACTCCATCGCGGAGAAAACCGGCGGCGAGCTCGCCTTCGATCCCAAGGGACCGAAAGACGTGGCCGGCGATTTTCAACTCTACGATGCCGTGCGCAACGGCGTTTTGGAGGCGGCGAATCCGTTCACGATTTACTATCAGAACGAACTGCCGCTCGGTTCGTTTCTGAGCTCCTATCCGATGGGACTGCGCAATCCGCACGAGTGGGACGTGTTTTATTACGGGCTGGGCGGGCTGGAAATTGTCCGCAAGGCGTACGCCTCCCGCGGAATGTATTTTGTGGGCATCATCCACCACGGCCCGAACATTATTCATTCCAAGGTGCCGATTAATTCGTTCGAGGATTTTCGCGGGCGCAAAATTCGCGCGCCGGGCGGAATGGTGTCCAAACTGTTCACCGCCGCCGGGGCCAGCACTACCACGCTTCCGGGCAGCGAGATTTTTCCGGCGCTGGAAAAAGGCACGATTGACGCCGCCGATTATGTCGGGCCGGCGATCAACTACGATCTGGGATTCCACCAGGTGACGAATTATGTGTCCATGGGACCGCCCGGACTGATGTCCATTTATCAGCCGGTGGATCTGATGGATCTGACGGTAGGCATCGAACATTGGAACGCGCTGTCGCCGCAAATGAAGATCTTTTTGGAAAACGAGGTGCATGCATATTCCGATCTGCATCACGCCGCCATCCAAAAAGCCGACCAGGAGGCGTGGCCCAAACTCGCCGACGCCGGCACCCGCGTCACCCGTCTTTCGCAAAAAGATGTGGAGAAATTCACCGAATTGGCGGTGCCGATATGGTTTGAGTGGGCGCGGAAATCGCCGGAAGCCGCGCAGGCGTTCCAAATCCAGCTGGACTATATGATGTCCGGATCGCTGGGTTATGTCACGCCGAGAATGATTCAAGGCCTCTCCCTCTAAGTCCGTCGCGGCGGAATACGGGCGCATGCCCGACATTACTTTTATTCTGCCGCACTGGATGTATTGGGGCGGCATCCTCGCCGTCCCCGCCTGTCTGATGTTCGCGGCGCGGCGCGGCGGACGGCGCGAAACCGCGCCCGCCGCGTCCCTGCCGACCGCGTATTTTTTCTGGGCGGTCGGGGGATTTATGGGGCTGCACCGTCTGTATTTTAAAAATTGGGGCGCGGCGGTGTTCATCGCCTTGTTCGTCGGCGTCATTTGGTGCAATCACGAGGCGCGACAAACCCGCAACGCACACTCCATAGTCAAAAACGATGCGTTTAACGCCGCCTACGATTTGCAGCGGGCGGAGGAGGAAGCGGCGGACGCGGAGGTCATGGAATCTCTGCGGCGCGCGCTTAAATCCGGTTCCGAAGAAGAAGAACGTCTGCGGGAAAAAATGGCGAACTGGCGTCGTCTGGCGGGGGCGATCGCCGCCGTCATTTTCGTTTTGCTGCTGGCGGACGCAGCGATGATACGCCGTCTCGCCCGTTCGTCGCGGGCGGCGAATTATCCGCGTCCGCCGCCCGTCGCGCCGCCCGCCACCGAAGCCGCCCGCCGCCGCGACGGCAATGCGTTCGGGCGCGCGGCGTCCGCCATTAACGGATTCATCGGGGAGTTCGTTTCGTATTGGACGGTCATCGCCGTTTTCGTGTTTTATTACGAGGTGATCGCCCGCTATATTTTTAATTCCCCCACCATTTGGGCGCACGAAAGCATGTTTTTGCTGTTCGGAATGCAGTATATGCTGTGCGGCGGTTTTTGTCTGCGCGAAAATTCGCATGTGCGCGTGGATGTCGTGTATGCGTACATGCCCGCGCGGGCGCGGGCGGTGTGCGATTTAATTACTTCGCTGTTCTTTTTTATTTTCGCCGCCGCGCTGGCGGCGACCGGCTGGATTTTTTTCCATGATTCGTTCGACATCGGGCAGGTGTCGCATACCGAATGGGAAATCGCCCATTGGCCGATTAAGTTCGCGCTGCCGCTGGGCGGTGCGCTGATTTTTTTGCAGGGTGCGGCGCATTTGCTGCGCGACATCGCGAGATTGCGCGGGAACGATGGGCGTTGAAATAGACATTTTTTGGCTGACCATTTTAATGTTCGGCTCTTTGGCGATTCTTTTGATGCTGGGATTGCCGCTCGCCTTCGTCACCGGCGGGCTGACGTGCGTGTTTTTGTTCGTGTTCGGGGACGCGGACGATTTGAATATTATTCCTTCGCGCCTGTATCCGCTGATGACCGACTATCAGTTGACGGCGATTCCGATGTTCATTTTTATGGCGTCGCTGCTGGAACGCGCGGGGGTGATCGAGGAATTATTTGACATGATCTATAAAATGCTCGGCGGCTTGCGCGGCGGGCTGGCGAGTTCCACCGTCATCGCCTCCACCGTGCTTGCGGCGATGTGCGGCGTCATCGGCGCGACCGAGGTGACGATGGGTTTGATCGCCCTGCCGGCGATGTTAAAACGCCGCTACGACAGTACCATCGCCTGCGGTTCCATTTTGGCGGGCGGGACGCTCGGCATTTTAATTCCGCCCTCCATTTTGGCGATTTTGTTCGCCGTCATCGCCCAGCAGTCGGTGGGCGAACTTTTCATCGGCGCGGTAATTCCGGGGCTGCTGTTGTCGGCGATGTATATCGCCTATATTTCCCTCCGCTGTTTTTGGAATCCGAAACTCGGCCCCGCCCTTCCCCCCGAAGAACGGGTGTCTTCGCGGGAAAAATTATTGCTGCTCAAAAATCTCGGCGCCCCTCTCGCGCTGGTGTCCATCGTGCTGGGGGTGATTTTTACCGGCGTGGCGACGCCGGTGGAGGCGGCGGGAATCGGCAGTTTCGGCGCGATGGCGGTGGCGGCGATTCACGGGCGTCTGACTCTTTCCAACGTTCGCGCCGCCGCCCTGTCCACGGTAAAAGTCACCGGAATGGTGCTGTGGATTATTTTCGGCGCGACTTTGTTCGTCGGATTTTACACCTTCAACGACGGGCAGGAATTCGTCAATCAAACGCTGACCGGACTCGGTCTCGGCCCCTACGGCGTCTTGTTTTTGATGATGGCGATTTTGGTGATTTTGGGAATGTTTCTGGACTGGGTGGGAATTTTGCTTCTCGCAGTGCCGATTTTTGTGCCGCTGATGAAGACGATGTCGTTTGACGGATTGTTCGGCCTGCCCGGCGTGTCGGCGGAGGAATTGCCGCTGTGGTTCGGCGTGGTGTATATGGTCAATATGCAAATGTCGTTTTTGAGCCCGCCGTTCGGCTACGCGCTTTTTTATCTGAAAAGCGTCGCGCCGCCGGAGGTTACGATGGCGCAAATATACAAATCCTCCCTTCCGTTTTTGCTGCTGCAGGCGACGGGGCTGATGCTGTGCATCGTCTTCCCCGAACTCGTCCTGTGGCTGCCGCGAATTGTATACGGATAGCCGCCGCCGCGTTTAACCGCGTCGCGCCTTTTGCCGCCGTTCTTCGCGCCATTTCGTCATCGCCTCGTTCTTGCGGCGTTCGGCGATTCGTTTGCGCAAATATGTCATGCCGCGCGCGCCCTTAATGCCGTTGCACTGGCGGCACAGCAACTGGATATTGCCGTCAATATCCTGTCCGCCCCGCGCCTCGGCGATGATGTGGTCAAAATCCATAAAGCGAATTTCCACCTTTGTTTCGCATCCCTCGCAGACGCCGCCCTGCATTTTATACAAACGCGGGCGAAGGATTTCGTTCGCGGTGCGCAGCCCGGCCAAGTCCGTCCGCTTCGGCGACTTGCGGAAAAGTTCCACCTCTTCGGCGGAAGGAATAAACATCGCGTCGCTTTCTTTCAGCAGACGTTTTACGACCAAGTCCGCCGCCTTTTTGCCGACGTCAATTCCCGCCCACCGCCGTTCCAGCCACTCGGCGGAAAGACACGACGTCCCGCATCCGCAAAACGGATCCAGCACGAAATCGCCCTTGTTGCCGGACGCGGCGATAATCCGCTTCAACAGCGCGAGCGGTTTTTGCGTCGGATAGCCGGTCCGCTCCTTGGACATTGAATTAATCGTCGGAATGTCAAAAACATCCTCCGGAAGTTTCCCCTCGGCGCAGTATTTTTTGTTCCATTTGGGATCCTGCGTCATCACCGACCCCTCCCGATACGGAACGCGCGCGCGCTTGCCGTCAAAGAACACCTTTTTGGCGTCCTTGGCGTAGTACAGTATAATGTCATGCTTTTTGTTCCAGTACTTGTCGGTATGAACGCCCCAGCTGTACCACCAGACAATCTCGTTGCGGAAGTTCTTCCGCCCGAAAATTGCGTCCATCAGCAACTTGACGCCGTGCGACATCGCCGGGTCGCAGTGATAATAAACGCCGCCGGTCGGATTCAAGATGCGACGTATTTCGGCGAGACGGACTCCCATGTAAATCAGATACGCGCGCCACGCGTCGCCGTTGACTTCCGACAAGGCGTCAATCACCGCAAGCGCCGACGGATATTGTTCCGCCAGCGCGACCTCTTCGTCCCAGTGAATATCCGCCAATTTCCAAGTGTCTTCAAACGCCATATCGGCGTCCTTGTCGCCCTTTTGCCTGTCCCGTCGAAAGGGAAAACCCCGCCCGGTGTTGAACGGCGGATCCATATACACCAGATCCACGGACTCGCCGTCCGTGCATCGCAGGACGGGCAGATTGTCGCCCACATACACCGCCCGATGGCGCAAATTAGTTTCTTTCGCCGCCCTTTTCGCCTTTTCCGCCATTACATTCTCCGTCAAAAACGCCGCCGTTCGCGGACGCGCCCCATTATAGCACGCGCCGCTACGAAGCCAGTCCGGCGAGCAGCGCGCCGAGCGCGACGAGATGAATCAGCATGATCGCGCGGTCGTTCCACAGCACGCCGACGACAAACCAGCCGATTAATCCGATTAGGAACAGATAAATGTTCCACGGCGAAAATCCGAAGCCGGTCGCGGCGTATCCGAAAATTTGCATCACCGAGGCCGCCCATTTAATGACGAACGCCCGGTCGGCGCCGCCGTTCACGCCGCCCGTCCGTTTCGGGCGGGGCGATTTGCGCGGCGGCGGTCGCCGGCGCGAAACATCAGTGCGTAATCAGCGAAGATTGCGCCGCCGATTTCGGTTTTTTGATCGGCGCGTCGGGGCGTTTGCGCGCCGACTTGACGGCGGGCATTTTCGTCAGCGCCTGCGCGAACACTTCGTCCGCCCATTTCACCAGACAAATCTCGAATTTGTTCTTGATTTCCTGCTGGATTTCCAGCAGATCCTTTTCGTTTTCGGACGGCAGAATCACGCGCTTTATGCCGCCGCGCGCCGCCGCCAGCAATTTTTCCTTCACGCCGCCGACCGGCAGCACTTCGCCGCGCAGCGTAATTTCGCCGGTCATCGCGACGTCGGAGCGCACCGGAATTTCGGAGACGACCGACAAAATCGCCGTGGCGATGGCGACGCCCGCCGAAGGACCGTCCTTCGGAATCGCCCCCTCCGGCAGATGAATATGAAAATCGCTTTCGCGCCACACTTCGGGCTTGATTTGATAGCCGTCGCAGCGGCTGCGCACCGCCGAAAAGGCGGCGTCCACCGATTCCTGCAGCACCTGTCCGAGTTTGCCGGTGCGCATAATTTTGCCGCGCCCGGAAAACTTGCACAATTCTATCGAAAGCAAATCGCCGCCCGCCGCCGTCCACACCAGCCCGGTGACCTGTCCGACCTTGCTCTCCGTCGCCGAAACCCCGAAACGGTGCTTGCGCGGACCGAGATATTTGTCCAAAGAAGTGGGCGTCACCCGCCGCATTTTAATTTTGTCCTTGCGGACGGCGACGTCTTTGGCGGCGGCG
>JBPCXA010000229.1:0-42207 GCA_051008975.1 Gammaproteobacteria bacterium | reverse complement strand
CGGCGCAATTATACGCCGCCCTTTTTCGCGCGCCGCAAAAATTACAACTTCTCCATCGGCGTCCGCGTTTGCGCCGCCCGGACGGCGGCGGCGTATTCGTCCGGCGGCAGCGGAATCAGTCCGCGGTCGGTCAGCGCGCCGTCCTCGCCCATCACATCTTCGGAGACGAAGAATTCCACGAATTCGCGCAGTCCGGGCGTTTCGTCGTAGCGCGCGAGATTGGCGTAGAAAAACAGCGGGCGCGACACCGGATAGGAGCCGTCGGCGACGGCGTCAAATTCGGGCGCGACGCCCTCCACCGAAAGTCCGCGCACTTTGTCGCGGTTTTCCTCCAAAAAACTGAATCCGAAAATGCCCAGCGCGTCCGGATTCGCCGCGAGTTTTTGGATGATTAAATTGTCGTTTTCGCCGGATTCAATATAGGCGCCGTCTTCGCGGACGCCGTGGCAGACGGCGCGGTGGCGGCTTTTGTCGGATTTTTTCAACGCCTTCAATTGCGGATGGGAATCGCATCCTTTTTCCAGCACCAGTTCGGCGAAGGCGTCGCGGGTGCCGGAAGTCGGCGGCGGACCGTATACGCGAATTTCCACGCCGGGCAGGGACGCGTCCGCGTCGCGCCATGTCCGGTGCGAATTGTCAATCAAGTTTCCGGCGGCGTCCGGCGTCTGCCGCGCGAGCGCCAAAAACAAATCCCGCCGCGTCAAATCGAACGATTCCGCCGCCGCGCTACGGGCGACGACAATGCCGTCGTAGCCGATTTTAATTTCCAAAATTTCGCGGACGCCGTTTTCGGCGCACAGTTTCTGTTCCGATTTTTTGATGCGGCGCGAGGCGTTCGTGATGTCGGGCGAATCGCCGCCCGCGCAGAATAGTTTCAAGCCGCCGCCGCTGCCGGTGGCTTCCACTTTCGGCGCCTTGCCGCCGCCGGACAGCGCGAACAACTCGGCGGCGACCGCGGAAAACGGATATACCGTGGACGAACCGACGATGTCAATCGCCGCCGCCGGGGACGTTGCGGCGAACGCGAAAACAAGCGCGGTCGCAAGTTTTTTCATGAAAAATTTCCCCGCGGTTAACAAAGAACGCGCGCCGGACGCGCAAAAGACGGCGCAAAAATCGCCGGAATGACGGACGGTTTTCATCTGCTCCCGCCATTATAAAACCGTCTCCGAAACAAAGCGCGTTTTTTCGGATTCACAAAGTCGCCGAAAACTGTCAATTTGTATCGGAAAGTACGCGGGAAACGCGAATTTTTCATCCGCGAATGCGCGAAACGGTTTTCGGAAACGGCGGCGGCGGCGCGTCCGTGCTATACTTTTCGGCGTGGCCGCAGTCACCGTTATCGTGCCGCTGGCGGCGGACGAAGACGCGTGGCGGGAGTTGCTGCCGCGGCTGCCTTTGCCCGCCGACTGGGAGTTGTTGCTCGCCGCCGCCGCGCCGCCGCCCGCCGACTGGCAAAACGCGCCGCCGCGGCGGTGGATTCACTGCCCCCGCCGCGGACGGGGCGCGCAAATGAACGCGGCGGCGGCGGCGGCGGACGGCGAACTGCTGTGGTTTGTGCATGCCGATTCGCGTCCGCCCGCGAATTTCGCGTCCGCGCTTTCGCGCGCCGCCGCCGCCGCGCCGCGGGCGGTGTATTATTTTGACCTGCATTTTTATGACGGCGGCGCGCGGATGATTCTCAACGAATGGGGCGCGCGGCTGCGGTGTGCGCTGTTCGGAAACCCGTTCGGCGACCAGGCGCTGTCGCTCCGCCGCGATTTGTTTTGGGAACTCGGCGGCTATCCGGAAGACGCCGCGGCGGGCGAGGATCATCTTTTCGTACTGCGGGCGGCGCGGGCGGGGGCGCGGGCGCGCCGCGTCGGGGCGGCGGTGGGAACCAGCGCGCGCACTTACCTCCGCCGCGGCTGGTGGCGCACGGTGCGGGAATATCAAAAAATATGGTGGCGGCAGTGGCGCGGCTGAACGGCGGGCTGGCGGTGTTCGTCAAAACGCCGGAATTGTCGCCGGTAAAAACGCGGCTGGCGGCGGACATCGGCGCGGCGGCGGCGCTTCGCGTCTACGAAATGATGCTGGCGGCGGCGGCGGAAATGATGCGGCGGACGCGGGATTCCGGCGTTTCCGTGTATTGGGCGGTCGGCGAGCGGGACGGCTTGGTCCATCCGCGCTGGCGCGAATTTCCCGCCGTCTTTACCGGCGAGGGCGATTTGGGCGCGCGGCTGCACCAAATATATTCACTGTTGCGGTGGCGGCACGGGCGGGCGGCGCTCGCCGGCGCGGATTGTCCGGGGCTGTCGGCGGAGACGGTAATTTCCGCGCTGGCGCTGGCGCGCGACGACATCGTCGTCGGTCCGGCGGCGGACGGCGGATTTTATTTGTTCGCCGCCGGACGCCGCATTCCCGCGGACGTGTGGACTTCGGTTGCGTACAGCCGCGGCGACACTTTGTCGCAACTGTTGCTGCGGTTGCCGAAAAATGTCGCGCGACTGCCGGTTCTCGCCGACGTGGACGACGCGGATTCAATGCGCGCGGCGGGAATCGCGCCGCCGCCGCCGTAAAAAAACTTTCGCGCGTCGGCGGCGAATTTTGCATTTCCGCCGGAGTTTGTTATAATTGCGGCGTTCTTAATCAAAGTTTAAGACATCCGAAAGAGAGGGCGCGCATGCGGATATTGGTCAGATTGATAATGATTTTCGCCGGGCTCGCGCTGGCGGCGGCCGGCGGCTGGGCGGCGGCGATCGGATTCGCCCGCGACGACGGCGATTATTTGTGGAAAGTGCGGTACGAAGTGCCGTATCCCGCCGCCGCCAAGAAATTCGTGGCGAAAACCGTCGTGCCGGCGTTGCGGGAGATTCCCCGGGAACACCGCGGCTATCTCAATCTTGAGGAAAGCGGGCTGTTGTATCCGCTGGGCGGCGGCGGCGGTTTTGTCGCCTTCGTCGGGCTGGTGCTGTTTTTGAACGGCGCGTTCCGGCGGTGGAAGAAGAAGCCCGAAGAAGACGCCGGCGACAAGGTGGACACCCGCATTTCCGACAGCCTGATTCCCGCCAAGGCGGCGCAGCCGAAGACCGACGCGAAGACCGACGCGATCTCCATTGACGAGGGAATCATCAAGGACGGGGACACGGACGAGGAAAAAATGCGGGACATCAACCATCTCGTCACCATCCGGCATTCCCTGATGGAGCCGGACGTGATCGCGCTTGTCGTGCATACGTTCCGCCCCGATTTGGAGGGTTATTTGCCGCTGTTCAACGAAGCCGGGATGGAAAAACTCGCCCAGCAGGTTTTGGATTCGGTGATTTTGCGCCACCGCCGCCTCGGCAAGGACATCACCCCCGATCAGTTTCAGGTGCAGGACGAGCGCATCATAGAATGCGAGCGCGAGGCGTTCTGCCACCGCTACATGCCGTCGAAGGAAAAAATTGATTCCGACGCGGCACGGCAATCGGTGGGGAAAGTGTACGATTCGTATACCCGTTCCGAAATCCAAAAGCGGGTCGCCGGCGAGGCGGACGACTGGATGGACGTGTCCCTGCGCAACGCCGTGGAAGTTTTGGGCGCCAAAACCGCGCTGGAAAAAACCGCCTGAACCGCCGTGCGGGTGGTCATCGCCGGCGGCGGCGCGTGGGGTACGGCGTTCGCCGGGGCGATCGGCGGCGAGTTGTGTTTTTGGTCGCGTAATCCCGATTCCGCCCGCGCCGCCGCCGAACATACGGGCGGCGAATGGCGGACGGAACTGGAAGACGCCGCCGCGGACGGCGATTTAATCGTCGTCGCCGTCGGCAGCGGCGGCTTTGAATCGGTGTTAAGGCGTCTCGCGCGGGCGCGCGATCGCCGCGCCGCGCCGATTTTGTGGCTGACAAAAGGATTCGCCGGCGACGGGCGGCTGTTGTGCGAGAAAGCGGCGGAAATTCTGCCGCCCGATTCCTGTTTCGGCGCGCTGGGCGGCCCGACTTTCGCCGCCGAAGTGGCGCGGGGACTGCCCGCCGCGATGGTCATTGCCGTCAACGTTCCGGCGCGTCTGCCGCAATTGCGGGAGAAATTGCACCGAAAAATGCTGCGGATGTATCCGTCCGAAGATTTAACCGGCGTGTGCGTCGCCGGGGCGTTAAAAAATGTCATCGCCGTCGCCGCCGGAATTTGCGACGGGCTGGGTCTCGGCGCGAACGCGCGGGCGGCGATTGTCACCCGCGGGCTGGCGGAAATTTCCGCCTTTAACCGGGCGGCGGGCGGCGATTCCCGGACGCTTTCCGGCGTCGCCGGGATCGGCGATTTGCTGCTGACCTGCACCTCCGATTTGTCGCGCAACCGCCGCTACGGGCTCGCGCTCGCCGGCGGACGGACGCCGCCCGCCGAAACCGCGGAAGGAGTCGCCGCCGCCGCCGCCGCTTTGCAAAGATGCCGCGAGATGAAAATTTCCGCGCCGATTATCGCCGCGACGTACGCCGTTTTGCACGAGGGCGAATCGCCGCGGCGGGCGGCGGAAATGCTGCTGTCGCGTCCGCCGCCGGAATGCGCCGGTTAGGTTCGGTTTTGCTCGCCGCGTGGCTCGGCGTCTCCACGCCGCCGTTCGCGGTTTTGGCGATATTGTCTTCGCCGCTGCCGCCGCTTTGGCGGTATCGCATCATTTCGCAATGGTCGCGGCTGCTGGTGCTGGCGGCGCGGCTGTTTTGCGGAATCCGCCACCGCGTCGTAGGAATAGAAAATCTGCCCGCCCGCCCCTGCGTACTGTTGTCGCGCCACGAATCGGCGTGGGAGACGATCGCGTATCAGGCGATTTTCCCGCCGAATTCCATTGTTCTGAAAAAGGAACTTTTGCGCATTCCGTTTTTCGGCTGGGGGCTGGCGCGAATGAGTCCGATAGCGATTAATCGCGCCGACGGACGCCGCGCCCTGCGCGAAATCGGAGAACAGGGGGGGCGGCGTCTTGCGGACGGATTTTATGTGGCGGTGTTTCCAGAAGGGACGCGCATGCCGCCGGAATCGTTTGCGGAATGGCACATCGGCGGCGCGTGGCTGGCGAAAAAGGCGGGTGTGCCGGCGGTGCCGGTGTGCGTGGACAGCGGAAAATGCTGGCCCAAAAACGCGTTTTTTAAGCGCGCGGGATTAATCACCGTCCGCATCGGCGCGCCGATTCCCCCCGATTTGCCGGTCAAAGAAATTAACGCGCGGGCGCGGCGGTGGGTGGAAGAGGCGCGGGCGAAACCGTGATATACTATCGGCGCGGCGGCGTTTTTGCCCGCCGGGACGGGAAAATATGGCGCTTCCGCAGTTGCTGGTACATCACCGCAAGGACAATGTGGGCGTGGTGGCGGTGGAAGATCTCGCCGCCGGCGCGGAAATGTTGTGCGTCGTCGTGGCGGACGATTCCGAGTTCGCGCTGACCGCCGCCGAAGCCGCGCCGCTCGGCCACAAACTCGCGCTGTGCGACCTGCAAAAAGGCGACGCGGTGTACAAGTACGGCGAAAATATCGGAAAGATGATCGCGCCGGCGCGAAAGGGCGGGTATGTGCATGTGCATAATCTTAAAACAAACCGCTGGTAGGCGGCGGAAATGACCGCGGATTTTTACGGCTGGCGGCGCGAAAACGGGCGCGTCGGCGTCCGCAACCATGTCGCGGTGCTGCCGGTGGACGACATTTCCAACGCCGCTTGCGAGGCCGTCGCGGCGCATATCCGCGGGACTTTGCCGCTGCCGCACGCGTACGGGCGGCTGCAATTCGGGGCGGATTTGGACCTGCATTTTCGCACCCTCATCGGCGCGGGGAGCAATCCGAATATCGCCGCCTGCATCGTGATCGGCATTGAACCGGGCTGGACCGCCCGCGTCGCGGACGGCGTCGCCGAAACCGGCAAGCCGGTCGCCGCGTTTTCCATAGAGCAATGCGGCGACATCGGCACCGTCGCCGCCGCCTCCCGCAAGGCGCACGAATTCGTCCGCGCCGCCAGCGGGCGGCAACGTGAAAAATGCGACATCGGCGAGTTGTGGATTTCCACAAAATGCGGCGAATCCGATCCGACGACCGGGCTGGCGTCCTGTCCGGCGGTGGGAAATATGTACGACAAACTTTTGCCGCGCGGCGTTACCGGCGTATTCGGCGAGACGTCGGAGTTGACCGGCGCCGAGCATTTGTGCCGCGCCCGCGCCGCGACCGAAGAAGCGGGCGAAAAGTTTATGCGCATTTTTGACGGCTATCAGCGCGAAGTGATCGAGGCGCATAAAACTTCCGACCTGTCCGAATCGCAGCCGACGAAGGGCAACATAGAGGGCGGACTGACGACGATAGAGGAGAAGGCGCTGGGCAATCTGGAAAAAATCGGCAAAACTTCGCGCTACATAGACGCGCTTTCGCCGGCGGAGACGCCGGGGCGGGGGGCGGGGCTGTATTTTATGGACACCTCGTCCGCCGCCGCCGAGTGCGTCACGCTGATGGCGGCGGCGGGTTTCGTACTGCACACTTTTCCGACCGGACAGGGGAATGTCGTCGGCAATCCGATCGCGCCGGTGATTAAAATCACCGCCAATCCGCGCACCGCGCGGACGATGGGCGAGCATATTGATCTGGATATTTCGGCGGTGCTGCGCCGCGCAATGACGTTGGACGAGGCCGGGGACGCGCTGATAGATTCGATTCTCCGCGTCGCCGGCGGCGAAATGACCGCCGCCGAAATTCTGGGACACCGCGAATTCGTAATGACAAAACTGTATCGTTCGGCGTAAAAAAAATGCGAAAGAACGAATCACTCGCGGACAACCGCATGTATCGCGGCGACTGTATGGAAGTGATGCGGCGGCTGCACGAGGAGGGCGTCGCGCCCGATTTGATTTATTTGGATCCGCCGTTCAATTCCAACCGCGACTATAACATCGTCTTTCGCACCGGCGGCAAGGACGCGCAGCAGGTCGCTTTCAGCGACATGTGGGGCGGGCGCCACGCCGAGCAATTGCGGATGGAGTTTATGCAAATGCTGCAGGGAATGCAGATCGGCGAGGGACTGAAAAATCTCGTGGAAATGTGGATGCAGGTGCTGTTGTCCGGCGGCGGCAGGGATCATCAGACGCTGAACTATCTTTTGTATATGACGCCGCGCCTGATATGGATGCGGAAGGTGCTGTCGCCGCGCGGCAGCGTTTATTTGCATTGCGATCCGACCGCCAGCCATTATCTTAAGGTGATCATGGACGCGGTGTTCGGCAGCGAAAACTTCCGCAACGAAATCATCTGGCATTACGCCAAGATCGGCGTCGCGCGGGACAAGTGGACGGCGAACACCGACCATATTTTATTTTACGGCAAATCGTCCGGCGCCTTTTTTGATTTCCAGGTGCAGGATCGTCCGAACGAAATCGCCGCCCGGTTCGCGAAACTGGTGCGCGACAACAAACTGTACTACGGCGATCTGAAGACGCGGAACGACTCCGTCACCCGCAGCAAAATCGGCGCGGCGGAAAAGCGCCTCGGACGCCGTCTTCGCGACGACGATGTCGTCATTGACTTCGACGACAAGAAGAATAAAAAGCGGATGGACAATGTCTGGCATATTCCCTCGCTGAAAGGAAACAGCGCGGAATATCGCGGCTATCACACGCAAAAACCGGTGGCGTTGTTAAAAAACATTATCCGCGCGAGTTGTCCCGAAGGCGGGCTGGTTTTTGATCCGTTTTGCGGCTGCGGCACGACGATAGAGGCGGCGCATCTTCTCGGACGCCGCTGGATCGGCGCGGACATTTCCACGGTCGCCGTGGCGGAGATGGAAAATCGCGCCAAGGATGATTTGCAAATTAAAAAAGGGCGCGAGTATTCGCGGATTGAATGCGATCCGCAGACGCGAAAGGAATACGACAAACTCGATCCGTACGCCAAGCAAAAGTGGCTGGTGGAGCGGGTCGGCGGAGTCGCCGGGCGGCGCGGGGCGGACCGCGGCGTGGACGGAACGATTCTCATTCACCTGGGCGGCGGTGCGCCCGGCGCGCCCGACAAATGGGGGCGTCTCGTCGTCAGCGTCAAGAACGGCAAACAGGCGGATCCCGCGCACCTGCGCGAACTGCAGGGGACGATGCGCGAACATGACGCGGCGATGGGCGGCTTAATTCTCGACCGCGAACCGTCAAAAGAAATGCGCAGAACGGCGGACGGCGGTAAAACTTTGTCGTACAGGCAGGGACGCTATTCGGCGCATTTTCCGACGGTGCAAATTCTCACCGCCGATGAAGTGCTGGACGGCAAACGGTTTAATACGCCGCCGACTTTAATGGAGGCGAAGCGCAAAAATTCGCAGGGCGTTTTGTAGGCGCGCCGCGCCTTATTTTTCGACGATAGTGTCGCGCGCCTTGGAGACGTCTTTCAGCGCGAACTCCTTCGCCGACTGCAGCATTCCGAGTTCGTCCAGAAATTGAATCAGCGAACCGACGGAGACGAATTCAAACCGTCCGGCGGCGCGCTCGGCGGGCGTGTGGTCGTCCAAAGTCGCGTTGCCGGGGCCGAATCCGAGGGACGCGCCCAGCGCCTCGAAAAAATTTGTGCGGATGATTTCGGGCGCGAATTTGTCGCGGTGCGCGGACGACAAAAAATACTCCTTCGCGTCTTCGCGCGAGAGAATTATCGCGTCCTCCGCGCGGGCGAGCGCGGCGGCGAAGGTGTCCAAAATATATTCGTTGGAATTCTGCCGCGCCAGAGAAAACGGATGGGAGATGGAACTGTATACGCTGCCGTTGCGGTATCCGGCGGCGGCGTTTCGGCGGACGATTAAATCTTCCAGCGCGTCCTGCATCGGCGCGGACGGGACGGCGGCGACGGCGCGATATTCGTGCGGATTGTCCAGATAAAATTTGAGAAAACTCTCCTCGAATACGCCCGATTCTTCGCCGCAGATATTGAGCAGATGCGCGACCGTCCATTCCCCGGCGGGATGATTGCGGTAGGCGAGTCCGGCGTGAGTGTAGTTCCAAAAGCCGATTTTTTCGCCGAAACGTTTTTGCGGCGCGTCGGAACCGGCGCGCCCCAGCAGCACGACTTTGGCGTCCGTTGTTTGCAAATGCGCCAGCACTTTGGCGGCCAATTGCGCCGCCTTGCGATGCCCCTCCGCGCCCATCCGCACGGTCGGGCATTCGCCTTCCGCAAACGCCGGCGCGGCGAACGACGCGAAAATCGCCGGCACCAAAACCGCCGCCGCGCGGCGCAAAAAATCAGGCATCAATTCGCCGGCTGTATACCGACATCGGTTTTTGCGACGCCGCATACAAAAGAAATTGTCCGCCGGCGGTCAGAATATGTCCGACAACGCCGCTACCTTCTTCGGCGACAATCGCGGTGACGGTCACCGAATCGCCCGCCGCCAGCGCGACGGAACGGGCGAGTTCGGGCGCGGCTTCTATGACGACTTCCGCCGAATCGGCGGCGGCCTGTCCGACCGGCGCGAGAACGATTCGCGTAATATCGGCGACGGTTTCCACCGTTTTGACGGCGAAAGACGCGCCCGCCCCGGCGACGTCGGCGACGACGGAGGCGGAACCGGAAACGATCAACGCCGAACCGAAAGACGCGGCGGTCGCGCTGCCGCCGGAAGCGGCGAACGCCCCCTGCGCGGTCATCAGCAACGCGGCGGCGAGTACGCCCCCGTTCCGCATGATCGGATTTCGTGTTAACATTCGGCGAGTATAACACGGGAGACGATGTATGTGGTTAATCCTGCTGGAGGCGGGGCTGGCGCTGCTAATCGCGGCGGCGTTTATATGGTGGGTGATTCCCAAAAATCCCCGCGGCAAATAAACGCGGATAAACGCGGGCGTTCGGCGTTCTTTTCGCAACGCGCCGCAAAATGTATTTTCCGCCGGTTGCCAAAAATTTTCGTCGCGTACTCGCCGCACTAAAAATGTGATTGCAGGGAAGAGTTGCGGGCGTCGCCGTCGTTGCGAGTGGTTAAAAAAACAAGGCGCAATCCGGAGATTGCGCCTTGCGGCTTCGGGGAGTTTAAGGAGAGGAGAGGAGAAAAACGCCCCGAAATTGTTTACTTCCGCCCGCCCTTGCCCTCGGCGGGTTTGGCGGACGTCGCCGCCGCGCCGTTGGCTTCCGCCGGGCGCAGTCCGTCGGCGGCGACGCGGCAGGAGACGCGGACGCCGTCCTTGACCGCCGCGTTGGCGGCTTTGACGCCGTCAATCCACTGCCGTCCGAACGCCTCCGCTTGCGGCGGCAAAAACGCCCGTCCGCCCGCCGCCGCGCCGTCCACCGCGCGCTCCAAAAGCGCGAAATGGCGGTCGGACGCCTGCGCGAAATCTTCCAGCCCCTCGCGGACGAAGGTCAGATATTCGGACGCCGAACGCCGCATTTCCGCCGCATCGGGCGACAGAAGTTGTTGCGGAGAAAAATCGCCGCCGCGTTCGGAAAATTTGCGTGCGAACGCCAGCTGCCGCGCCGCCACTTTGGACGAATAATCCGCCGCCGCCAGCGCCGCTTCGTTGAACCACTCCGCCGTTTGCGCGGCTTGAATGGACTGAATGGGTTGTTCCGTCGTTTGCTTCATTTTTTGCTCCTTTTTGTGCAATGCGCAGTATACTGCGATACCGCCATTATAAGACATTCCGGGAGTATTTCAAGGGTTTGACGCGATTTTTTTGTGCTGTGCAAAATAAATTTCCGAAAAAAACGAAAATGTCGCTTTTTCAGTGAGATAAAAATTTGCAATTTGTGGACAAAAAACAACGGCGGGCGAAAAATTCGGACGGCGGCGGCGGGCGGCGGCGGATAAAATTGTTCGCCGGCGCGGTTTTGCCGTTAAAATGACCTGATGATCGGGCGATTTTTATGGCTGGCGGCGGCGATGACGGGAGCGGCGTTCGCCGATGACGCCGCCGATTTCAATCAGGTGCGGCGGCATTTTGTCAAAGATCACGCGAAATCGTTCGCCCGCGACGCGCAAAAAATTCCCGCCGACAGCGCGTATCGCCCGCTGCTGGACTATTGGGGGGCGGTTTTGGCGTTGCGGCGGGGGCGGCCGGAGAATTTGGAAACTTTGCGGCGGGACGCGGAATCGCCCTACGTTCGCGAACGGGCGAAACGGCGACTGGCGGAATATTATTTGCGCAAAAAAGAATTCGCGCAATTCGCCGCCGTTTCCGATGTTTCGCCGTGCGCGGCTTTGCTGTCGCGGCTGCATTCGGGGCGGGCGGACGCGGCGGCGGCGCGAAAATTGTGGGACGCGGAACAAAAATTTCAGGACGCGCTGTGCATCGCCGCGATGCAAAAAGCGCGGCGGGACGGACTTTTGACCGAAGAGGATGTTTGGATGAAGTTGCGCGGTTTGGCGGGCGGCGGACTGCTCGCGACGACGCGGCGATTTTTGCGGCATTTTCCGGTCGGACTGTCGTATTCCGCGGTGCGCAAAACGGTGCTGCGGGCGCGGCGGTATATTCGCGGCAAACATTCGCTGTCCTCCCCCGCCGACCGCGCCTTGGTGATGATCGCCGCGATGGCCGCGGCGAAAAACGACGTCGGGCTGGCGGTGCGGCGATGGCGGGCGTTCTCGCCGTATTTCGGGGACGCGGAAAACAACCAGGCATGGGCGAAAATCGCCGAACGGGCGGCGAAGGCGCATCGGGCGGACGCGATGGAATTGTACCGAATGGCGCCGTCTTTTTCCTCCGGATACGACGAAAATTCGCGGGCGTGGCGGGTGCGGGCGGCGTTGCGCGCCGGGGAATATGCCGATGTCGCGCGCACCGTGCAAAATATGCCGGAATCCGAATCTTCGCTGTCGGCGTGGCGTTATTGGCGGGCGACGGCGTTGGCGCGCACCGGCGACCGCGACGAATCGCAAAAACAAATGCGCGCCCTCGCCGCCGATACGGACGATTATTACGGACTGCTGGCGCGCGAGGCGGCGGGAATAGTTCCGACGCGAAAGGAAGAAACCGCGGCGGAAAAACCGGCGGCGAAAGCGCGCGGCGATTTCGCGCTGGCGTTGGCGGCGCGCCGCGCCGGGCAGGACAATCTCGCGCGGCGGATTTGGCGGCACGCGGTGAAAAATTCCGCGCCGGAAGATATTTTGGCGGGGGCGCGGGCGGCGGAAAACGCGAAATGGTATCTGGCCTCCATTAACGCCGCCGACGCGGCGGGGGCGGGCTTTCCGGGGGCGGACGCGCTGCGTCATCCGACTCCGTATCGGGAGACGATTGACAAATACAGCGGGCGATTCGGGCTGGACAGGGCGTTCGTGTATGCGCTGATTCGCCGCGAAAGCCGGTTTATGCCGAAGGCGGTGTCTTCGGCGCGGGCGCGCGGACTGATGCAGGTTTTGCCGTCCACCGCGAAAATCGTGGCGCGACGGCACGGCTACGGACGCTACCGCCTGTCGCGGCTGACGCGAGTGGATACGAACGTGATTATCGGCGCGACTTATTTGCACGATTTGGCGCAAAGATTCGGCGCGCATCCGGCGCGGGTCGCCGCCGCCTACAACGCCGGTCCGGGGCGGGCGGCGCGCTGGCACGGCAATATCGCCGAGACGCTGGCGTTGGTGGAAAACATCCCGCTGCGCGAAACCCGCCTGTATGTGAAGGCGTTATTAGCCGCCCGTTTTCATTACGCGAAACAATTAGGCGCGCCGGCGTCGTCCATGCGCGAATTGCTGGAACGGGAAATTATCGCCCCGCGGACGGCGTCCGCCGAATAGGCGGGAATCTAAAATATCAGCCGGAAGATCCGAGCAGGTCGCGGAGGGCGGTTTTTAGTTCGCGGTCGTCGCGGGTGTCGCGCCATTCGCCGTTTTGCAGGCGGAAATGCCGCCCGCCGCCGGGCGTCGCCAGCCATACTTCGCGCGCGGGGGTTTGGCGGTTGATAATCATTTTGCCGCCGTCCGCCAGTTCCGCCTCAATCACGTGTCCGTTGGAATCAAAATCCGCGGCGGCGGCGTCCAAAACGGATTCTATTTCCGCGAAAAGGCGGTCGCAGAGGTCGTGATATTCGGTTTCGTCGATCATTTTTTCGGTCATCAAAACGGATTATAATCCGAAATCGCCGATGAAAAAGACGCTCGTCTGCATATTTTGCGCGCTGCTGTTCGCCGCCGGCGGGTGCGGCAACAAAGGGCCGCTGCGTCCGCCGCCGGCGGAGGCGCGGGACGGATGAGCGTTTTTTCGCGGCGCGGCGGCGGTCTTTGGATGGAGGACGCGCCGCTGTCGGAAATCGCGGCGCGATACGGTACGCCGTGCTATGTATATTCGCGGCGGGCTTTGACCGATTCGGTCGCACGACTGCGCGAAATGTTTCGCCGCAGCGCGCCGCGAATTTTTTACGCGGTGAAGGCGAACGGAAATCTGTCTTTGCTGCGTTTGTTGCGCGAGGCGGGATGCGGTTTTGACATCGTTTCGGCGGGCGAACTGGCGCGGGTGCTGGCGTCCGGCGGCGACGCGGCGCAAATCGTATTTTCCGGGGCGGGCAAAAGCGCGGCGGAAATTCGCGCCGCCTTGGACGCCGGAATCGGCTGTTTTAATGTGGAATCGGCGGCGGAACTGGCGCGTCTGGAAGAAATCGCGGCGGCGACAAAAACCCGCGCGCCGCTGGCGATTCGCGCGAATCCGGACATAGACGGCGGGACGCATCCGCATTTGACGACCGGCGTACGCGGCGGAAAATTCGGCGTGCCGCCGTCCGAGGCGCGGACTTTGGCGCGGACGGCGGCGGATTCGCAACATTTGGATTTTCGCGGTTTCGCCTGCCACATCGGCTCGCAAATCGGCGAAGTTTCGGCGTATCTTTCCGCCGCCGCGAAAATGGACGAACTAATCCGTTTCGCGCGCGAGGACGGAATCGCCGTCCGCCATGTGGATATGGGCGGCGGATTCGCGGTGAATTACGAAACCGGCGCGGACGCGGATTGGAACGCGGCGGAATATGACGCGGATCTCGCGCGGCGGTTTTCGGAAACGGAAATCTGGCTGGAACCCGGACGCGCGGTGGCGGCGCGGGCGGGCGTTTTGCTGTCGCGCGTGGAATATGTCAAACAAAGCGGCGATTCCGTATTTTGGATCGCGGACGCCGGGATGAACGACTTCCCGCGTCCGGCGTTGTACGGGGCGCGGCATATCGTGGAAGAAACGGAAACCGGCGGCGGACGGCGGACGATGCGCGGCGCGGTGGCGGGGCCGGTGTGCGAAAGCGCCGACATTCTGGCGCGCGACTGCGAATTGGCGGCGGCGGCGGGCGACGTGCTGGCGGTGCGCGACGCGGGCGCCTATTGCGCGGCGATGTTTTCGGGCTACAACGCCCGTCCGCGTCCGTGCGAAGTGCTGGTATCGGGCGGCGAAACCCGTCTCATCCGCCGCCGCGAAACGGTCGCCGAAATGCTGTCGGACGAAAAATCGCTGTTGTAAAAAAAATCCGCCCGCCCCCCGACGTCCCATTCCCGCGAACGCGGGAATCTCTACCGCCGCGAAGCGGCGGGAAATTGTACCGCCTTCGGCGACAGTTTGCGCCTTCGGCGATGAGATTCCTGCCTTCGCAGGAATGGGACGGGGGGTTAATGCGAAAAATCAAAGTGAACAAAGAGATTCCGGCTTTCGCCGGAATGGTGGGTTCTTTTTGTCTTTGCGGACAATACCGAATTTGGCGGTATCCGAAAATATAAAAATACCGCCATTCCGGCGAAAGCCGGAATCTCTTTCGCCGAAGGCGAATCCGCCGTTTGCGCTGTCGCGCAACGAGATTCCGGCTTTCGCCGGAATGGCACTGTGGGGGCGGGCGGAAATTTGGCGGCGGACGAGGGAAAAATGGGAATTTTTGGTGGACAATTTGTCTACTTTGCGCGGAAAAAGAATATAAATGCGGTTTTTTATGCTGTTTTGGAATAGCCGGGCTTGGGAACGGATATAATAGGTTTGTGAACATCACGGGCAAACATTGGGCGGTTTTGGGAATCGCGTTTTTGCTGGCGTCCCTCGTCGGCTGTGGTTCTTCGCCCCCTCCGGGCACCGGAACTCCTCCGCCTCCGCCGAATTGCGATGGTGCAAATGAACGTCTGTCTTCGGACAGGCAAAGTTGCGTCTGCGAATCGGGATTCAGCAGACAAGGCAACGCTTGCGTAGCGAATCCGAGTCCTCCGGGCGGTGGCGGCGGAAACACCGCTCTTTCGGCTGTTTTGCCGGCGGCGGTGGCTCCGGACGACGACGGGGTGGCTCCGGACGGCAACAATTACCGGAGCGCGGAATTTAACCGGCAATACGGGCTGGGGCAGACAAACGCGGACGCCGCCTATCAGCGGGGGTTTTGGGGGCAGGGCGTGACGGTGGGAATTGTGGATTCGGGAATGCTCACTTCGCACATAGATTTGCGCGACCGGGTCGTCCCCGGCTGGAATTTTGCGGACGGCAACGCGAACATCACCGAATATATCGTTCCCGTCAGCAACACGCTCGGCCACGGCACTTTTGTCGCCGGAATTGTCGGCGCGAGCCGCGGCAACCCCGGATTCGGCGGCTTCACCGGCGCGCACGGAATCGCGCCTTCGGTTTCTTTGATGCCGCTGCAAGTCGGCAACAGGTTCGGCGGTTTTACCGGCAATATACCGAACGCGTTTCGCTTCGCGGTCAGCAGCGGCGTGCATATTCTCAACAATTCGTTCGGGCTGATTCCGCGCGTGCAGGCGGGAACGTATCAGGGGGTGAATTACATAGCGAAAATTCCGATTTTCGCCCCGCTTTTTAACGACAACGACATCCGTGCCGCAAGGGAACTCCGGGACATCTTCGCCGGGGAGGATATCGTGCTGGTGTGGGCGGCGGGCAACAGGGGCTGGCAGACGCAGACCGGCAACCGGCCAATCTTTTTGTGTCCCATAGCATTAAGCGACCGCAACGGCGATTGTCCTTCCCCGTTTGCCGAACGGGCGGTTTCCGTTTCCGATTTAATCGCCGGATTTAACATCGCCTGCACCGGTCCGCAGCAGACGAATTGCGGGCTTTTGGCGACGATGCGTTTGACGATGAACGGCGTCACCCTGCGCATTCCGGAATCCGGCGCCGACTATTACAACTTGTTTCCGGCATTTCAGCCGGAACTGGAGGATCGCTGGCTGGTGGTCGTCGCCACCGAAGCCCCCCGGCCTGACGACAACAACAGACGTTTTCTTTGGGACGGAAGCAACGGCTGCGGCGACGCGAAATTTTGGTGCATCGCCGCGCCGGGCCAGAGCATATATTCCACCGCCGGCACCGGCGACAACGCCTACTCCACAAGCCCGGGCACGTCGTTCGCCGCCCCGCATGTCAGCGGCGCGCTGGCGTTATTAAGAAACCGCCTGCCGGGAATGCCGATGCGGGTCGCGCGCGCGTTGATTTTGGTCGCCGCGGAAGATCTCGGCGAGAACGGGGTGGACGACATATACGGCTGGGGATTTCTGGATGTGGATGCGGCGATGACGATGCAGGGCGATTTCACCTTCTCCCGTCAATTTACGCCCGCCGCGCCTCTTTCGCCCGCCGATTTTACCGGCCCTTCGCTGACGCTGGGTTTGGAGCCGCCGAATCCGGCGACTACCGACCCGGCGTTTTATCGCACGACGGAGTTCGGGCAAAACTACGGTCTCGCGCAAATCGGCGCGGAATATGCATATTCGCGCGACTATTTCGGACGGGGCGTGACGGTGGGAATCGTCGACACCGGAATGCGCACCACGCATTTGGATTTGCGCGACAATATCGTGGCGGGCTACAACTTCGCCGCCAATAACGACGTGATTGACGATCCGCGCACTTCGTTGAACCCAAGCGGCCACGGCACGGCGGTCGGCGGAGTCGTCGCCGCCGCCCGCAACAATCGCGCAAACTCCGCGCACGGCGTCGCGCCGGAAGCGAAACTGATGCCGCTGCAAATCAGCAATCGACAGGGGGGGCTGAGCGGGCGCGGAAACATTCTCGCGGCGTTTCGTTTTGCGGCGACGAGCGGCGTGCATATCGTCAACAACTCCTTCGGCACATCCCGCGGTTTGGTGGGGATGTATAACGGGCAGCGGTATTACGCGAATGTTCCGTTTTTTCCGGAATTTAATTTCGGCGCGTCCGCAAGCGCGAGCGAAGCATCCCAAATCGCCAACGCGGTGCGGGACGCCGATATGGTTTTTGTGTGGGCGGCGGGCAACGGCGGCTGGAACGGCCGCACCGGCCAGGTGGGGCTGTGCACGGATATTGAACTGGCGTTAATCGGTTTGCACCGCTGCCCGGATGCGGATCGTCTTTCGCTTACGCCGCGGCAACTGATCGACGGGTTCGTTTCCGAAAGTTATAACAGACAACTCCTGTACAACATAACTTTGTTTTATGACAACAACCGGGTCATACCCGTTTTTCGCATCGCATCCGGAAACGGTCTCGGCGCGTTGTCAGCATTGAATGCGCCGGCCGTCGGAACCGGATATTACGGGCGGATGCCGTTTGACGAAGAGGAGTTAACGCACAAGTGGCTGGTGGCGGTGGCGACGGACCACGACGACGAACTTGCGTATTTCAGCAACGGCTGCGGAGACGCGAAGTTTTGGTGTCTCGCCGCGCCGGGCTTAACCGTTTCCACGACTTCCGGAACGGGCGACGACGCGTATGACGACGCCAACGGCACTTCGTTCGCGGCGCCGCATGTCAGCGGTGCGCTGGCGGTGTTGAAGAGCCGTTTGTCTTCGATGCCGATGGCGGCGGTGCGGGCGGTGCTTTTGCATACCGCGGAGGATATCGGCGATTCGGGCATAGACGACGAATTCGGCTGGGGCTTGGTGGATTTGGAGAAGGCGATTACGCTGCAGGGTTCGGTGCGAATTGTGCTGGACAATGATTCACGGGGGGGGGGGGGGAATCGCGGAACTGGCACGGCGGGCGCGCGGGTGATGGACGCGCGGATTCGTCTGCCGTCCGGTTTTGCTTCGGTGCGGGAGGAGTTGGCGGAAATATCGGTGGCGGTTTCGGTGTTTGGAAACGCGCACTACAATATGCCTTTGGCGGCGTTGGCGGAGGTGTCTTCGTCCGCGCGTACGACTTTGGGAAGTGCGGCGTTGGATATGTTTTTGCCTTCGCATGACAATCGTTTCGCGGCGGGGATGTTGTATGCGGCGACGGACGAGAGTCGTTTTCGTTATGCGGGATTGGAGTTGGATTTGGAGAAGTTGGGCGCGTGGCGTTTTCAGCATAACTTTTGCGAAGAGTGCGAAGAATCGTCGTGGTCGGAATGGAATACATTTTCGGACGATGCGGCGTCGGCTCCGTTTTTTGCGGCGGACCGGGACGCGTTTATATTGCAGATGCGCGGCGAGGGGTTGCGTCCGTTTGCGTCGTTTAGCGGCGGGGTGGATAACGCGGGGGGGGGCGATGAATTGCCGTATCGTCAGTTGGGTTTGCGTTGGACGAGGGAGACGGAGCGTGTTTCGTTTTCGGCGGAGTTGTCGGAGGTTTCGGAGGACGAGAGTTTTATGGGGATTTCGTTTGGTTCTTTGGGGGAGGCGCGCGCGAAGACGCGTCAAGGTCGCGTGATGTTTCGCGGCGGATTGGTCGGCGGCTGGTCGGGTTTTGCGTTTTACGAGCGGGCGCACGGGAAGGCGGAGGTTTCGGACGGAGATTTTTTGCGGGGCGTATCGGGTTTGCGTGCGGAGGGTTGGAAGGCGGGATTGCAGCGGGAGAATGTATTGTCGGGGGGGGATCGTTTTCGTATTTCGGCGGGACGTCGGACGTCGTTGCGGGAGGGAGTTGCGGAGTTGGGATATGTGCGGGCGGTATGTTCGGACGGCACGGCGGGAGATTGTTTTAACGAGGCGGCGTTCGGGGATATGGCGGATGCGCCGGAGATTTATAAGGAACGCCGTCAGGAGTTGTCTTCGGAAAGTGCGCGGGTGTC
Organism: Gammaproteobacteria bacterium; assembly: GCA_051008975.1. Taxonomy (GTDB): domain Bacteria; phylum Pseudomonadota; class Gammaproteobacteria; order Tethybacterales; family Persebacteraceae; genus Persebacter. The sequence continues at coordinate 23,338 of JBPCXA010000229.1, read as the reverse complement.
GTTGTCGTCGTTGTCTTCTTTGGTATTGACGGCGGGCTATTCATTTCCGGTATTGACGGACGGTGAGATGGCGTTCGGCTTTGAGCACGACGCGGGAACGAAAGAAAGCGCCCTCTCCGCGCAACTGCGAATTAGTTTTTAACGCGAACGCGGTTAAAGATTTCACGCAACGCGTTAAATTTTAATTTAACCGGACGCGAAAAAAATTACGCCGTCATCGCGGGCGGTTAAATTCCAGAGGCGCGCCGCGGACGGAGTCGTTGATTTCGCCGTTTCGCCAGACGCATTCGCCGTTGACAAAAGTGGAATGGACGGAATGGCGGAACGCGCCGGCGGAGAACGGAGTCCAGCCGCATTTGCTCAGAACGGTTTTGCGCGGCGGCGCGCCGTCCGGCGTTTCCTCCGCCAGAACTAAATCCGCCCAGTATCCCTCGCGCAAATAGCCGCGGTCTTTTATCGCAAAAATGTCGGCGACCGAATGCGCGGCGCGCGCGGCGAGCTGCGGACAAGTCAAATCGCCGTCCGCGACCAGCCGCAAAAACGCCGGCAACGCATATTCCGCCAGCGGCATTCCCGCCGCCGCCCGTTCGTACGGGAGATCCTTTTCCCGCGGCAAATGCGGCGCGTGGTCGGTCGCCAGCACGTCAATCACTCCCGCCGCGACCGCCCGCCGCAGGGCGTCCCGGTCGGCGCGCGTCTTGATCGCCGGATTTGTCTTCAAGCGCATTCCCGCCGCCGCGTAGTCGGAATCGTCAAACAAAAGATGATGCGCGCACGCCTCGCAGGTGATTCGCTTTCGCGCCGCCGCCCCCGCCGAAAAAAGACGCAATTCGCGCGCGGTGCTGATGTGTAAAATATGCAGGCGCGCCCCGGTTTCCTCCGCCAGACGGCGGGCGAAGTGCGAGGATTCCGCGCACGCCTTTGCATCGCGGATTTGCGGGTGCGCGGCGGCGGGAATGTTTTCGCCGTATTGTTTTTTCGCGGCGGATAAATTCTCGCGGATGCGCGGCGACGATTCGCAATGGACGGCGATCAAAGTTGGCGCGGCGCGAAAAATTTCCGTCAACGTTTTTTCGTCGTCCACCAGCATTCCGCCGGTGGAGGATCCCATAAAAATTTTTATCCCGGCGATCAGCGACGGGTCGGCGGCGGCGATGTCGCGCAAATTGTCGCGCGACGCGCCCAAATAAAAGGCGTAGTTGACGCGCGAATTCGCGGCGGCGATCGCCCGCTTTTCCGCAATCCGCCGTATGTCCAAAGTGGGCGGGACGACATTTGGCATTTCCATGAACGACGTAATTCCGCCCGCCGCCGCGGCGCGGCTTTCGGAGGCGATGTCGCCCTTGTGCGTAAGTCCGGGTTCGCGAAAATGCACCTGGTCGTCTATCAGTCCGGGAAACAGCAGCCGCCCGCCCGCGTCCGTCGCGGTTTCGTCCGCCGCCGCCGTAATCGCGCCGCCGACCCGCGCGATGCGTCCGTTTCGCACGCGCAAATCGCCCTCCCGCACCGCGCCTTCGTTGACGATGCGGCAGTTTTGCAAAACAAAATTCATCGCCTTCTCCGCGCCGTCATTTTACACGCCCCCGATATTTTGCATAAAACAAAATTGAGTTTGGAATTGAAAACGAATTCGCCGCGCCGCGAAATTTCGCCCGAAAACCGGCTCCGGTTTTCGGCGGCGACATTGCGGTTATTCCGCCGCATCATCGCTTTCCGCGATAATTTCGCCGCCGCCCAAACAGACATTTCCGTCATACACGACCGCGAATTGGCCGGGCGCCGCCGCCCTTTGCGGCGCGGCGAAGACGATTTCGCCGCCCTCGTCGTCCGCGCGGGTCAGAACGCAACTCGCCGGCGAATGGCGGTGACGCAGCCGCGCCTCGTATACGCGCCGCGCCGGCGGCGGATTTCCGGCGATCCAGCGCGCGTTTGCAAACCGCACGCGGGAAGAATACAACAGCGGATGATTCGCGCCCCGCGCCGCGACGAGTATATTTTCGCGCCGCCGTTTTCCGACCACAAACCACGCATCGCCCGCGCCGCCGATGTGCAGGCCGCGCCGCTGTCCCATCGTATAAAACGCCAGCCCGCGATGCGCGCCGACAATCTCCCCCTCCGGAGTGCGAATTTCGCCCGGCGTTTGCGGAATATATCCCTCCAAAAACGAATCAAACTTGCGCGCGCCGATGAAACAAATCCCCATACTCTCCCGCCGCGACCAGTTGCGCAGCCCGGCGGCGCGCGCGGCTTCGCGCACGTCGGCCTTGTGCATCGCGCCCAGCGGAAACAGCGAATCCGCCAACTGCCCCCGCGACAGCCGATGCAAAAAATAACTCTGATCCTTCGCCGAATCCTCGCCCTTCAACAGCCGCCATTCGCCGCCGTCCGCCCGCCGCGTACGCGCGTAATGCCCGGTGGCGACAAAATCCGCGCCGCGCGCCCGCGCATAACGGCGAAACGCCGCAAACTTAATTTCGGAATTGCAATACACATCCGGATTCGGCGTCAACCCCGCCCGCAGCGCGCGCAAAAACGGCGCGAATACGCGCTCCCGATACTCCGCCGCAAAATCGGCGACCAGCAACTCCGCCCCCAGCGTGTCGGCGGCGGCGGCGGCGGCGAACAAATCCTCCTTGTCGCCGCAGCCCGAATCGTCGTCCCCGTCGCGCCAATTTTTCATAAACACGGCGCGCACCTCCGCCCCCGCCCGCAAAAGCAAATGCGCCGCCAACGCCGAATCCACCCCGCCCGACAGCGCGACAAAAACGACCGCGCCGGGCGAAAATTTCTGCATAATTCCGATTTTAACGCCCGCCGCCCGAATCGGCGGAAATTCCGTACGCAAAAGATTCGGCGAAGATTAAAGAAACGTCCCATTCCTGCGAAGGCAGGAATCTCCGCGCCGAAGGCGCAAATTGTAAAAGGGTACAATTACCCGCCGCTATGCGGCGGCGGAGATTCCTGCCTTCGCAGGAATGGGACGGGTAGTGCAAGAATGGGACAAAGGGGGCGGGACGGGAAATATAAAAAATGGAAATTTTTTTCGTCCGCCGGATTTTGTTATAATTCGGCAATGCCCAACATTAAGGTTTTGCCGCACGAGGAATTGTGTCCGGAGGGATTGAATTTGTCGTGCGATTCCGGCGAGACGATTTGCGACGCGCTGCTGTCGCAAAAGGTGGAAATTGAACACGCCTGCGAGAAATCGTGCGCCTGCACCACCTGCCATGTCATCGTGCGCGGCGGCTACGATTCGCTCGGCGAGGCGACCGACGACGAGGAGGATATGCTGGACAAGGCGTGGGGGCTGGAACCCGAATCGCGTCTTTCGTGCCAGACCGTCGTCGGCGATTCCGATTTGGTCGTGGAAATTCCCAAATATACGGTCAATCACGCCCGCGAGCATCACTGATGAAATGGACGGATTCTTTGGACATCGCGATCGCCCTCGCCGAGGCGCATCCGGATGTCGACCCGCGCGCCGTCCGCTACACCGATATGCACGGGTGGATTTGCGCGCTGGAAGATTTTGACGACGATCCGCAAGCGTCCAACGAGCGCATTCTGGAGGCGATCCAGATGGCGTGGATTGAAGAAGCGGACTGATTCGCCGCCGCCGCGTTGACTTTTATTGTCGTCGCCGGACTGTTCGGGCTGTTGCTGGGCAGTTTTCTGAATGTCGCGGCGCATCGGCTGCCGCAAATGGCCGCGTCCGGCGTTGCCCCGCGCGGAAAATCGGGCTGGTTTCTGGCGTGGCCGGGATCGTACTGTCCGCATTGCCAAACGCCGGTGCCGCCGTATTACAACGTGCCGCTGGCGGGATTTTTGCTGCTGCGCGGTCGCGCGAAATGTTGCGGCAAACCGATCGGGGCGTGCTATCCGCTGATTGAGGCGGGCGGCGCGCTTGTCGCCGCCGCCGCCGCGTGGCGTTTCGGATGGGGGGCGGATTTCTTGCTGGCGGTGATTTTTTTGTCGACGCTGCTGCTGATTGCGGTGATGGATATGCGTCGCTATTATATTTTGGATATTCTCACCCTGCCGCTGCTGTGGCTCGGATTGCTGGCGAATGTGGACGCGCGTTTCGCGCTTTTGCCGGACGCCGTCGTCGGGGCGGCGGGGGGCTATGTCGCGATGCGCCTGATTGCGGCGGCGGGCGGCGCGGTGTTTCGCAAGACCGCGATGGGCGGCGGCGACTGCAAATTAATGGCGGCGATGGGGGCGTGGCTGGGATGGCAGGCGCTGCCGATGCTGCTGTTTCTGGCGTCCCTCGCCGGAATCGGATACGCGCTGTCGTCCGCTTTCGCGCGGCGTACGGCGCGTCTCGCCGCCGCCCGCGCGGCGGGACGGACGGCGGTGCGGACGGTGTTTAAGAGCCGGTTTTGTTTCGGTCCCGCGCTTTCTTTCGCCGGCGCGCTGATGTTGTTCTGGGGGGACGAAATGCTCGCCGCCTATTGGCGTTTTATTTTGCGATGATGACGGCGGGTTTGACCGGCGGGCTGGCGTCCGGCAAAAGCGCGGCGGCGGCGCGATTCGCCTCGCTGGGCGCGGCGGTCGTGGACGCGGACGAAATCGGACGCGCGCTGACCGTCCGCGGCGGGCGGGCGTCTTCGCCGCTGCGCGCCGCGCTGGGCGACTGGGCTTTTACGGCGGACGGCGAATTTGACCGCGATTCGGTGCGGGCGCGGGCGTTCAAAGATTCACGGACGCGGCGGCGTTTGGAAAATGTACTGCATCCGTTAATCGCGGAGGAAATGCGAAAGCGGATGCGCGACGTTTCCGGGGCGTATGTGATATTGGTAATTCCGCTGCTGCTGGAAACCGGAACTTTTACGGCGGACTGCCGTAGCATTGTCGTCGTGGATTGCGCGCCGGAGACGCAAATCGCGCGCGCCGTCGGACGCGGAATGGACGCCGCCGAGGCGCGGGCGATCGTCGCCGCGCAAATGTCGCGCGAAGAAAGAATCGCGCGGGCGGACGCCGTGATTGACAACGAGGGCGAATTGTCCGCGCTGGACGAGGCGGTGCGGGCGCGCCACCGCGAATTTTTGCAGCTCTCCGAGAGGAAATCCGAATGAACGACCCCCAACGCCGCGCGCGAATGGCGCGCAAAACCGCCGAAACCGAAGTCGAAGCGGAACTGAATTTGGACGGCAACGGCGCGTCCGAACTGGACACCGGCCTGCCGTTTTTTGACCACATGCTGGCGCAGACCGCCCGCCATGGCGGGCTGTTTTTGCGCCTGCGCGCGAAGGGCGATCTGCATATTGACGGCCACCACACGGCGGAGGATTGCGGCATCGTCTTCGGCGGCGCGCTGGAAAAAGCGCTGGGCGACAAGTCGGGGGTCGCCCGTTTCGGCTCCGCCTTCGCGCCGCTGGACGAATCCCTGGCGCGGGCGGTCGTGGATTTGTCGGGGCGTCCGTCGCTGTCGTATCGGGCGCGGTTTTCGCGGACGGAAGTCGGCGGAATGGACGCCGATTTATTCCGCGAATTTTTTCAGTCGCTCGTCAATCACGCGAAAATCACGCTGCATTTGGACCTGCTGCGCGGCGTCAACGCGCATCATCAGGCGGAGTGCATATTCAAGGCGTTCGGGCTGGCGTTGCGGGCGGCGGCGGCGAAAACCGGCGGCGGCGCGCCCAGCACCAAGGGCGTTTTGTGATCTTGTCCGCCGCGCCCGCCGCGTCCGGCGGCGCGAAATCGCGGCGATGAACATCGCGCTGGCGGACTGCGGCGCGGGAAATTTGCACTCGGCGGAGGCCGGACTGCGGCGCGCCGGGGCGACGGTGCGAATCACCTCCGCCGCCGCCGACATTGACGCGGCGGACAAGGTCGTGCTGCCCGGCGACGGGCATTTTGCGTCGTGCATGCGCGAAATTGACGCCCGCGGTCTGCGCGCGCCGCTTTTGCGGGCGGCGGAACAAAAACCGTTTCTGGGAATCTGCATCGGAATGCAGGTGCTGTACGAAGGCAGCGACGAAGATCCGGATACGCCCGGACTCGGAATTTTGCGCGGGCGCGTACGCAAATTTCCGGAGACGGAAAAAATTCCGCACATCGGCTGGAATACGGCTTCGGCGGCGCGTCCGCATCCGGCGTTTCGCGGCATCGCGGCGGACGCGCGTTTTTATTTCATTCATTCCTACTATTGTCCGCCGGACGCGGACGCGATCGCCGTCTCATATTACGGCGAAACTTTCGCCGCCGCGGCGGCGAAGGGCGGAATCGTCGCCGCGCAGTTTCATCCCGAAAAAAGCGCCCGCCCCGGCGCGCAACTGCTGCGCAATTTCGTCGCCGATTAATTCACAGGGGGGGGGGGGGAATTAATTCCGCCGCGATTCTTTAACCGCGATCTTTTAAGATCGCCTTTATTAAATACATAAACGCCGAAACGCCGCCGGGTTTTATGCGCGCGATTCGTAGCGGAGCGCGTATTCGCGCACGATGTCGCCCTTGCGAAAACCGGGAATGCTGGTGGTGTTCTTTTGCGCGAGGACGGCGTAGTCCATTCCGCGATACAGACGTTCATAAACGCGGCGGTCGCGCGGCTTGAACAGCATCCATTGTTTGTTCTTTTCGCATTTCGCCGGATCGGTTTCGCGGCGCGCGTAATCCTGCCATCCCTGCGACGGGACGGCGAAATCGAACGGCTCGCCGAAAACGCGCAGCGCGTCCGTCGTATTGTTGTATTGATGCATAATAAAATCGCGGTGCGAAATCGGCGGCGGCGAAAACAGGCGCAAGTTTTCGCGCGCGGTCGGAATGCGCGTCCATACCTGAAACTCGGTGTTGACCGCGTAGATTTTTTTCGCGTCCGTCCGAAACGAATCGCGCGGCAGGGCGGACTGATAAATCCAGCGAAAATCGGAATGCAATTGCTTGTGAATGAAATACTTGCGGAAAATTACCGGCACGATAAACGCGACGGTGTCCGCCATTTCCGCCGCGCGGTTGAAAAACGCCGCCGCCGTTTTGCCGCGCGTACCGAACGGCGGATTGCCGACGACGACGACATCTCGGCGGGGAACTTTCGGGCGATAGCGCCATTCCAAAAAATCGCGCGCAAGAAACGCATCGCGGCGCGGCGCGATGTCCAGACCGATTCGTTTTGCGGCGGCGGGAAATAAATCGTAAAACACGCCGTCCCCCGCGCCGGGTTCGATAAAACACAATTCTTCCGCGCGCCTGCCGGTAAGTTCGCGCAGCGCCGGCAGAAGATATTTCCAACACCGCCGCGCGATTTCCGGACGCGTAAAAAATTGATCCAGATCCGGCATTACGAATTCGCGCCGCCCGCCGGAAACAGTTCGGATTCCAAAAGAATTTTTTCCAACTGATACACTTGAATCAGTTTGCGCAGACGCGACGGAATATCGGCGAAACGTAGGCGGCGTTCGCGTTCCGCCGCGCACCGCCGCCACGCGAGCAGCGCGCACACCGCCGGCGTGCCGCCGTCTTCCAGCGCCCCGGCGTCTATCGTCATGTCGTCTTCGGCGGCGGCGATTTGCGCGCGCCCCTCCGCGATGCGCGTTTCCGCGTCGGCGAACGAAAACGCCGCCGGACGATAGCCGCTCATTTTGCGGCGATTTCCCGCAGACGCGCGGCCAATCCGGCGACGCCGTCTTTTTTGGCGATGCGCGCGAACTGCCGCCGATAGGTGTCCAGCAAACTGACGCCCTCCACCAGCACGTCGGTGATTTTCGCCGCGCCGTCTTTTTCGTAAAACACATATTCAATGCGCGCGGTTCTTTCGCCGTCGCGCACTTCCACGCCGGCCAATATCGTCCCGTCCCCGCGCAGTTTGGATTCCACCAGACGCACTTCCTGGTCGGAGTATCGCGCCAGCACTTTGGCGTAAACGCCTTCCAATAAATCTTGGAACGCCGCGGTAATTTCGTTTTTTTCGTCGTCCGAGGCGCGTCGCCAGTATTTGCCCGCGGATTGTCCGGAAATGCGGCGGAAATCTATGATCGGCGAAAGCTCGCGGCGAATTAACCGCAGCGCGTCTTCGGGGGACAATTCGCCGTCCGCCCGCAGACGCCGCAACTCGCCGACAATCGCGTCGTTGCGCGCCGCCAGATCTTCGCCCACATCTTCCGGCGACGGCGCGGCGAAGGCGGCGCAGCATATCGCGGCGGCAACGGCGACTCCCGCCGCCCGTCTGCAAAAATCCGCCCGCCGGTTTTTCGAACGATTAATATGGTTCATTCGTTCACTCCCCCGCCTTGTCAAACAAAAACTTGCCGATTAAATGTTCGAGAACAATCGCGTCGTTGCCGACGACGATTTGTCCGGGCTGTAAATTTTCCTCCGCGCCGCCGGGGTTGATGGAAATATACTGCCCTCCCAGCAGATTGCTGGAAACGATGGAAAAAGTGGAATCGGCGGGAAAAAGATATTCGTTTTCGATCACCATCGTCACTTCGGCGATGAAATTCTCGTCGTTGAATTGCACCTCCCGCACGCGCCCGACGCGGACGCCCGCGCTTTTGACCGGCGCGCGCGCCGGCAGCGCGCCGATTTGATCGAACTGGGCGCGGACGACATAGCCGCCGCCGGAAACATCGGCGATGCCGGCGGCGCGCAGGGCGATAAACACCGCGCACAACGCCGCGCCGGCGACGAAAAGACCGACGATAAAATCCAGCCGCCGCCGCGATTCCGTTGCGTACATTCCGTCAGTTTACCATAAACGCGGTAAGCAGGAAGTTCAGCCCCAGCACCGCCAGCGAACCCTTGATCACCGTGCGGGTGGTCGCGCGCGCCACGCCCTCCGCGGTCGGTACGCAATGGTATCCCTCGTACACGGCGACCGACACGGAGACGAAACCGAACGCCGCGCCCTTCATCACGCCGAAGACGAAGTCGTCGTAAAACTTCGCCCACTGCTGCATCACCGACCAAAACACGCCGGAATCTATGCCGATCTGCGGCACCGCGATGAGATACGCCCCGGCGATTCCGACCGCGTCAAAATACACCGTCAGCAGCGGCAGCGAGAGAACGCCCGCCCACAAACGCGGATTGAGTTCCCGGGCGAGCGGATCCACCGCCATCATCTCCATCGCCAAAATCTGTTCGCTGGATTTTTTCAGTCCGATGGCGGCGGTCATGGAAGTGCAGGCGCAGCCGACGAAAAGCAGCCCGGCGCACACCGGACCGAGCTCGCGAAAAATCGTCAGGGCGACCCCGGCGCCGACGAATTCCACCTGCCCGTAGCGGTTGAGCAGCACATAAAACTGCAGCCCCAGCACGAAGCCGACGAACAGTCCGGCGATTAAAATGATCGGCAAAGTATTGACCCCGACGAGCCGCATCTGCCGCAAAATTAATCGCGGACGCCGCAGCGACGCGCCGCCGTGCAAAAATACGGCGGCGACGAACCGCGTCGCCCGCCCCAAATTCAACAGCGCCTCGACGACCGGCCATCCCATCCGGCGAAAGACGCCGGCGAAACTGCGGTCGCGGCTGTCGCCGCCGTGTTGCTCTTCGGGCGGCGCGTTCATAATTGCAGCTCCTCCGCCAGCGGCGGCGCCTTTTGATGAAACGGCAGCGGCCCGTCAATCTCGGCGTTGACGAACTGCCGCACTTCCGGCAGCGAGGAATTCCGCATTTCATTCGGCGTCCCCTGCGCGACCATCCTGCCGTCCCATATTAAATATACATATTCCACAATCTTGAAGGTTTCGCGGATGTCGTGCGTGACGACGACCGAAGTCGCGCCGAGGGCGGCGTTGAGATCCCGGATCAACCGCACCGTGATGGCCAGCGAAATCGGATCCAGCCCGGCGAACGGCTCGTCGTACAAAATCAGTTTCGGATCCATCGCCACGGCGCGCGCCAGCCCCACCCGCCGCTGCATTCCGCCCGACAACTCGGACGGGAACAGCCGCGCCGCGCCGCGCAGTCCCACGCATTCCAGTTTCAACATCACAATATCGCGCAAAGTATCGGGCGACAAATTCCAATGCTCGCGCAGCGGAAAGGCGACATTGTCAAACACCGACAAATCGGTAAACAATCCGCCGTATTGAAACAGTATGCCCATCCGCCGCCGCAACAACTTCAACTCCCGCCCGGAGACCGGCAGATCGCGCCCCAGCACTTTTATCGCGCCGCCGTCGGGCGACACTTGTCCGGAAATGTTGCGCAATACGGTCGTCTTGCCGCTGCCGCTGCCGCCGATCAGCGCGACCACCTTCCCCCGCGGAACTGTGAGCGACATATCGCGGAGAATCTTCCGCCGCGAATCGTAGGCGAACGAAAGATTATTAATTTCCAGGGCGGGGGAGGGTTCGGACACGGGCGGGCGGGGCGGTAAATGACGCGATTATACGACATTCCGCCGCGCCGCCGTCCGGCGGGATATAATCCGCGTTTTATCCGCGCGGCAAAAATGATCGTCTCCGTCGCCGTCAATGTGCCGGCGTTCCAACTCTTTGACTACGCCGCGCCGGACGGCGAATCGCTGCTGGGGCGGCGGGTGCGCGTGGCGTTCGGCGGGCGCAAAACGACCGGCGTGGTAATGGCGGAGGGCGAAAAATCCGCCGCGCCGCCGCATATTAAGATTAAGACGGTGCTGGAAACCTATCCGGACATGCCGTCGCTGCCGCCGGCGACGCTGGATTTAATCCGTTTTTGCGCCTCTTATTATCACGCCCCGGTCGGCGTCGCCGCCGCCGCCGTTCTGCCCGCCGTTTTCCGCCGCGCGACCGTGTCGCGTCCGGCTTTCGGCTGGCGGCGGTGCGGCGATTCGCCGCCGCGCGGCGCGAAGGCGGCGCTGGTGTGGGAGTTTTTGCGGGACGGCAAATGCGAGACGGCGGCGGCGATCCGCGCGGCGACCGGCGCCGACGCGGCGGTGTTGCGGCGTCTGGCGCGAACGGGCGCGCTGTCGCGGGAACATTACCGTCCGCCGCGCGCGGAGGCGGAGGCGGAAGCCGATTCGCCGCCGCCGCCGACCGCCGACCAGGAACGGGCGGTCGCGGCGGTGCGGACGGACGGCGGATATGCGCCGTATCTGCTGTTCGGCGACACCGGCGCGGGCAAGACCGAAGTGTATCTTCGGCTGGCGACGAAGGCGATGGAAGCGGGCGGGCGGGCGCTGATTTTAACGCCCGAAATTCATCTGACTCCGCAGTTGGAGGCGGCGTTCGCGCGCCGTTTTCCGCGGCGGCATTTGTGCGTTTTGCATAGCGCGCTGACCGACGGGGAGCGGGCGCGACGGTGGCTGGCGGCGTTGCGCGGCGACGCCGACGTGGTGCTGGGGACGCGTCTGGCGGTGTTTACGCCGCTGCCCGGACTGCGCCTGATTGTGGTGGACGAGGAGCATGACGATTCCTACAAACAGGAGGAGGGATTGTTGTTTTCGGCGCGCGATGTCGCGGTGTGGCGCGCCCGCCGCGAAAAAACGCTGCTGGTGTGCGGTTCGGCGACCCCGTCTTTGGAGAGTTATGAAAACGCCCGCCGCGGCCGCTATCATCTTTTGCGGATGAATTCGCGGGCGCGGGAGGGGCGTCTGGACAAGGCGCTGGCGGCGGAGGACGGCGCGCTGTTTCACGGAATGTCGCAGCAGTTTCTCGCGGAACTGGGAGAAACGCTGCGCGGCGGACGGCAGGCGCTGGTGTTTGTCAACCGGCGCGGATATTCGCCGATGCTCGTCTGCGGGCGGTGCCGGTGGAAGGCGCTGTGCCGCGCCTGCGAGGCGCGAATGACCTGGCACCGGCGGCGCGGAAGTTTGGTTTGCCACCGCTGCGGGGCGTCTTCGCCGCCGCCGGTGCGTTGCGGGGCGTGCGGCGGCGAAATGCATGCGGCGGGAATCGGTACGCAGCGGATAGAGGAGGCGTTAAATGCGCGATTCGCGCCGATTCGGGCGGTGCGTCTGGACCGCGATTCGCTTTCCGGGCGCGACAGTTTCGCCGCGCTGCGGGCGCGAATTTCTTCCGGCGAGGCGCGTTTGCTGGTCGGCACGCAAATCGTCGCAAAGGGACACGATTTTCCGCATCTGGCGTTTATCGGCGTTTTGAACGCGGACGCCGGATTGTGGTCGGCGGATTTCCGCGCCGAGGAGCGTCTGCTGATGCTGCTGCGGCAGGTCGTCGGACGCGGCACGAGAAATCGCGGCGTCTGCCGGGTGCTGATTCAAACCGCGAATCCGGAGCATCCATTTTACCGCGATTTGCTGGCGGACGATTTGGAGCGGTGCTGGCAACGGATTTCCGCGGAGCGGCGGCGGGCGCGACTGCCGCCGTTCGCGCACTGCGCCCTTTTGCGCGCGTCGGCGTTTTCGGCGGAAAAATTGTCGAAGTTTTTCGCCGAAGCGCGGCGGACGGCGGAATCGATTCGCCCGCCGGAGGTGCAATTATTTGATCCCGCCCCGTCGCCGGTCGCCAAAATCGCGCACCGTCGCCGCTGGCAATTGCTGGCGCAGGCGGAATCGCGCGCGCCGCTGCATCAATTTCTCGGCGCGTGGCGGCGAAAACTCCCGCCCTCCTCCGGCGAAGTTCGCTGGACGATGGACGTGGACCCGATGCAAATATGAATCCGCGACAATTCCGTTCCGCCGCCGTCATTCCCGCAAAGACGGGAATCCAAAGTACCCAGAAATCCCATTCCTGCGAAAGCAGGAATCTCATTCGCCGAAGGCGAATCCGCCGTTTGCGCTTTCGCGCAAAGAGATTCCGGCTTTCGCCGGAATGGCGGGTTCTTTTTATCTTTGCGAACAATACCGAATTTAGCGGTATCCGAAAATATAAAAATACGCCATTCCGGCGAAAGTTTATCCTCGCGAACGCGGGAGCCGGAATCTCATTCAGCAAACGGGCGCGTTTTTGGGGGCGAATTCGGCTTCGCGCCTTTGCGGGCGGGCGTCCGTCTTCTTTTGCACAATTTCTGTGTAAAACTCTGTCCATAAAATGCCGTCCATCGCCTGATTCCGCCCCTTTCGCGCATTTGTCGCAGGATTAATCAATTTTACAAAACATCGTAAAAACAATAAGATATATCGCGGCGACAATTGCCGCGCGGCGGCGAATGTTTTTTCGGCGCGAATTGTGCAATACTTGCGGTTTGCGGCGCGCCGAAACGGGCGAATATGGCGGGAATTTATGGATTTATTGACGAAATCGGATACCCAATCAATATCGGTCGGCGCGTTTGTCGCGGCGGCGCGGCGGACGGTGGAGGCGCAAATTTCCGCCCGCTGGGTCGCCGGCGAAGTGGCGAATTTCACCCGCGCCGCCTCCGGGCATTGGTATTTTGTGTTGCGGGACGCGGACGCGCAGGCGGACTGCGTGATGTTGCGGCAGTATAACGCGCTCCTGCCGGCGCCGCCGGCGGACGGGGACGCCGTGGAAGTGCTGGCGCAGGCGAGTATTTACGCCCCGCGCGGGCGGTTTCAACTGCTCGCGCGATTTCTCCGCCATACCGGAGACGGGCGGCGGCATCAACTCTACGCGCGGCGCAAACAGGAATGGGCGGCGCGCGGCTGGTTCGATTCCGCCGCCAAACAAACGCCGCCGTTCTGGCCGCATACTGTCGGCGTCGTCGGCTCCACCGCCGGAGCGGCGGTGCGCGACGTGCTGCGTACATTGAAAACGCGGATGCCGTCCATCCATGTCGTCGTGTACCCCGCCCCGGCGCAGGGCGCGGACGCCGCCGCCAAAATCGCCGCCGCCGTCAACATCGCCAACCGCCGCCGCGAATGCGAAACGCTGCTCGTCGTGCGCGGCGGCGGCGGAATGGAGGATTTGTGGGCGTTCAACGAAGAAGAGACGGTCGCCGCGATCGTAAAATCGCGCCTGCCGGTGATCACCGGAATCGGCCACGAAATTGACGAGACGCTCGCCGACCTCGCCGCCGACGCGCGCGCGCCGACTCCCACCGGCGCGGCGGTGCTGGCGTCCCCGGATGGCAGAGAAATGCGTGCGCAATGGCGCGCCGCCGCCGCGAATTTCCGCCGCGCCGCCGCCCGCAACTTTCGCGACAGTACGCAGCGTTTGGATTTCGCGGCGGCGGCGTTGTCGCGTCCGTCGCTGCTTTTGCATACCAAAACCTCCGAATTGCGGAATGTCGCCGCGCGCTTCGTCAACGCGGCGAAACGGCAAATTTTGTCCGTAGATTCGCAAATTCGCCGCGCCGCCGCGGTGTTGCGCGCCTGCGACCCGCAAAACACTCTGGCGCGCGGATACGCCATTATCCGCGGCGCGGACGGCAAACTCGTCACCGACGGCGGCGTTTTGCGCGGCGGCGACGAGTTGCGTCTCACCTTCGCCAAAGGCGGCGCGCGCGCGACGGTGCGCGATTCTTCCGGCGCGGACGGCGGCGGGCGACCGTAAAATTGCTACAATTGCGTTATGAAACTCGGACTCGTTGTGGATTTGGACACTTGCGTGGGCTGTCATGCCTGCGCCGTCGCCTGCAAACAATGGAACGCCTCCGGCGCGACCGGTCCGCTGACCGACGAACGTCCGTACGGGCGCGACCCGGAGGGCGTATGGTTTAACCGCGTACGCGCCTATGAAACCGAAGATTCGCCGGAAACGCCGGGCGGGCGGACGGTGCATTTTCCGATGTCCTGTATGCATTGCGAAGATGCGGCGTGCGTGGATGTCTGTCCGACCGGCGCGTCTTATAAACGCGCCGAAGACGGCATTGTGCTGGTGGATCAAGAAAAATGCATGGGCTGCAACTTGTGCGCGTGGGCGTGCCCGTACGGCGCGCGCGAATTGGATTCTACGGACGGCACGATGAAAAAATGTACGCTGTGCATAGACCGTATTTACGACGATAATTTGCCGGAGGCGGAGCGGCAGCCGGCGTGCGTTTTGACCTGCCCGACGAATTCGCGCGTGTTCGGCGATTTTGACGACCCGAATTCGGAGGTGTCCAAATTGACGCGCGAAAGAAACGGGCGCGGACTTTTGCCCGAACTCGGCTACAAGCCGGTCAATCAATATCTCCCCCCGCGCAAGGCGGTGGAAATCGTCCTGGAAAAAGACGCCCCCGCCCCCGCCGAAAATTCCGCCCGCCCGGACGGCGTTTTGGCGCGGATTAACAAATTCATCGGAAAATAAGAATCGCGGTTTGTCCGCCGTGTTATACTGCGCATTCGGAGAGAGATTATGAAAAAAATGTGGATGGTGCGCGCCGGCGAAGGCGGAAAGTATTGGTCCCGGTTTATGTCGGAGTCGGAAGTGGGAATTAATTTTTCCGTCGGCAAAGATGTCAACGGGTTGTCGCGCGAAGAGATAGAATCTCTTTATCGCCGGTGGCGGAGTTCGTCCCGTTTTACCGACCGTCAAATCCGCTACAAGGCGGGCGTGCTTTTTCGTTTTTGCGGCGAGTTTGCGCGGGGCGACAGAGTCCTCACCTGCAATCCGCGGAAGCGGGAGTATTTGGTCGGGCGCATTTCCGAACGGGAATGCAAGTATCAAAAATTGTCCGGGCAAGGCATTCGCGAGTCGTGGCATTTTTACGCCGTGCGCTGGGACGGCAATCCCGTTTCTTATGATGATGTGTCGGAATCTTTTCGCAAGGGAATGAAACCGCGCTTTACGATATTTTCTGTCCAGGAAAAACATCAGCGGGAGATTCTGAAAAAGTCCGGGCTTGCTTGAAACCCGCGCTTTCCATCGTATTTTTTACCGTGTTGTCGGGCGGCGGGCTGGGGCTGGCGGCGGTGCTGGCGGTTTTCGCCGATTCGGTCGCCGCGCGGGAATTCGCCTTCGCCGTCGTGCTTTCGTGCGCGCTGACCGGCGGCGGGCTTTGCGCGTCGGTGTTTCATTTGGCGAATCCCAAAAACGCGTGGCGGGCGTTTTCGCGCGTCCGCACTTCGTGGCTGTCGCGCGAGGCGGTTTGCGCGGTTTTGTTTTTCGCGCTGTTTATGCCGTGGGCGGCTTGGCATTTTTATTACGGCGAATCGCCGCGGTTTTTGCGCGCGGCGGTTTTGTTTTTCGCGGTATGCGCGGTGTTTTGCACGGCGATGATATATCAGTCGCTGAAGACGATCGCCGCGTGGCATCACCCGCTGACCGCCTGCGGCTATCTCGCGTTCGCGCTGCAAAGCGGCGCGCTGTTGTTCGCGGCGTGCGCATCTTTCGGCGGCGGCGCGGACGAAACAATCGCGGCGGCGGTTTGTATTCTCACCGCCGCGGCGGTCGCGATAAAAATTTTATATTACCGCCGTCTGGGAAAAACCGCCGACATCCGCGTCGGTCGCGCCGCCGGTTTTTCGCGCGCGGGGGCGAAACTTTTGGAGACCGGCCACGCCGCGCAAACTTTTCTTACGCGCGAATTTATTTTCGTCGTTTCGGCGCGGAAGTTGCGCGCATTAAGAATTGCTTCCGTGTCGCTGTGCGCGTTCGCGCCGCCGTCCGGCGCGGCGTTCGCGCTGCGGGGCGATTCTTGGGGCGCCGTTTTCGCCGCGTGTTTTTTATGCGCCGGACTGCTCGCCGAGCGGTGGCTGTTTTTCGCCGAGGCGAAACATTCGGTCCGCGCCTATCACGGCGTCGGCGCGCCGTAATTTTATGTCCGCGAAATCGGGAATCAAAAATTCCGAATAGTGCGAAAAACACAAAGTACACAAACATTCCATTTTTGCACCACCCCGTCCCATTCCTGCGAAGGCAGGAATGTCCGCCGCCGCAAAGCGGCGGGTAATTGTACCTCTTTACAATTTGCGCCTTCGGCGCGGAGATTCCTGCCTTCGCAGGAATGGGACGTTTCTTTTTCTCTATTCGCCGATAACGGGGGGGGGCGAAATACGACAACGGCGGACGCGGCTCTTTATTTTGTCGCGGCGGCGAGGGACTGTTCCAAATCCCATATAATATCGTCCACGGTTTCCAGACCGACGGACAGGCGGATCATTTCCGGGGCGATTCCGGCGGCGCGCTGCTGTTCCTCGTTCATCTGCCGGTGCGTGGTGGAGGCGGGATGAATTATCAGCGTTTTCGTGTCGCCGATGTTCGCCAGATGGCTGCAGAGGCGGACATTTTCTATCAGACGCGCGCCCGTTTGCGCGCCGCCGCAGACGCCGAAAGTCAGCACGCCGCCCGCGCCGTCCGGCAAATACTTTCGCGCCGTTTCGCGGTGCGGGGAACTTTCCAGCGCCGGATAATTGACCCATTCCACCCGCGGATGTCGCGTCAAAAATTCGGCGACCGTCAGCGCGTTTTCGCTGTGCCGCCGCATCCGCAACGGCAGCGTCTCCATTCCCTGCAAAAACAGAAACGAATGAAACGGCGCCAGCACCGCGCCGAAAGTGCGCAAGAATTCGCAGCGCGCGCGCATCGTAAATCCGAAATCGCCGAAAGTTTCGTAAAAACGGACGCCGTGATAGCCCGCCGACGGCTCCGTCATCGCGGGAAATTTTCCGTTGTCCCACGGAAATTTTCCCGATTCCACGATGACGCCGCCCAGCGCGGCGCCGTGGCCGCCGATATATTTCGTCGCCGAATGCACGACGATGTCCGCGCCCCATTCCAGCGGACGGCAAAGCGCCGGGGTGGGAATGGTGTTGTCCACAATCAGCGGCACGCCCGCCGCCCGCGCGACGGCGGCGACCTTTTCTACGTCCAAAACATTCATCGCCGGATTGCCGACCGTCTCGGCGAAAAGCAGGTGCGTCCGGTCGTTGATCGCGCGCGCGAAGTTTTCGGGGTCGTCGCCGTCCACAAAATGCGTCGTAATTCCGAAACGGCGGAAGTTGACGTCCAGCAGCGAATAGGTGCCGCCGTATAAAGTTTTCGCCGCGACAACTTCGTCCCCCTGCTGCAGCAGCGCGAGCGTCGCCGTCGCGGAGGCGGCCATTCCGGACGCCGTCGCCAGCGCGGCGCGGCCGTTTTCGGCGGCGGCGATTCGCTCCTCAAACATCGCGTTCGTCGGATTGGAAACGCGCGAATATACGTTGCCGAAGGTCTGCAAATTAAACAAACTCGCCGCATGATCCGCGCTGTCAAAAACGAAGGCGGCGGTCTGATAAATCGGCGGGGCGCGCGCGCCGGTGTCGCCGTCCGGAATTTGTCCGGCGTGGGCGCACAAGGTTTCCAGCCCGAATTTCCGTTCGCCGCCGTCTTTCATTTCGCCGCGCCGCCGCCCGCCCGGCGCGCCCCGCGGCGACGCGGCGAAATTACGCCGGTGTTGACTCCGGCGAAATGCAGCCCGCCGAACAGGCGTCCGTGTTCGATTTTCATGCAGCGGTTTCCCACCGCCTCCATTCCGGCGTCTTCGGCGATTTTCGCCGCCTCGTCGCTGTGCGCGCCGATTTGCATCCAAAACACGCGCGCCCCCGCCGCCGCCGCCTGCCGCGCCAATTCGGGCATTTCTTCGGCGCGGCGGAAACAATTGACGACTTCAACCGCCGCGGGAACCGCCGCCAGATTCGGATAGCATTCGCGCCCCAAAACTTCGGAATACGCCGGATTGACGGGAAAAATTTCGTAGCCGTGGTCCAGCAAATACTTGGCGGCGAAAAACGAGGGGCGGTGCCACTTCGCCGACAATCCGACGACGGCGACGGCGCGATGCCCGTCGAGAATGCGGCGCAGCCCGGCGGCGGAATCAATCATCCCCCCATTATAAACCCCGCCGCCTTTTATCCCATTTCCGCCGCCCCCGCCGTCCCATCCCCGCGAAATCAAGGGAAAGAGACCGTCCCATTCCTGCGAAAGCAGGAATCTCTGCGCCGGAGGCGCAAATTGTAAAAGTGTACAATTACCCGCCGCTTCGCGGCGGCGGAGATTCCTGCTTTCGCAGGAATGGGACGGGGGGTGCAGGAATGGGATGGAGGGAGACGCGGAAATTTGCGGGTGGCATTTTTTATATTTTCCTTTCGGCGTATAATTGCGGGGCGAAAAAGCGCGAAAGGATGTCGTGATGACTTATGTCGTTTTGGACAAGTGCGTCAACTGCAAATACACCGACTGCGTGGAGGTGTGTCCGGTGGACTGCTTCCACGAGGGGCCGAACATGCTGGCGATCGACCCCGAAGAATGCATAGACTGCTCGCTGTGCGTGCCGGAATGCCCGGTCGACGCCATCGTCTCCGAGGACGATTTGGCGGAGGGGCAGGAGCATTTTTTGCAACTCAACCGCGAACTTTCCGAGCAATGGCCGG
This sequence comes from Gammaproteobacteria bacterium, assembly GCA_051008975.1. Lineage (GTDB taxonomy): Bacteria > Pseudomonadota > Gammaproteobacteria > Tethybacterales > Persebacteraceae > Persebacter. Next base: position 4,224 of record JBPCXA010000229.1, on the reverse strand, counting down.
TAATCGCCGAGCGCAAAGATCCGCCGCCGGACGCCGACAAATGGACCGAAGTGCCGGACAAATTAAAATATCTTGAACGATAATCCGCGCGTTTCGCGCGACGCGCGTCCGTTCGCCGCCGCCGCCGTTTTTTTGCGCGGACGCGAAAATACGCTTTGCCTGACTCCGCACGACGGCGCCGCCGCCGCTTTGCGCGCCGCCCTCGCCGCCGGGGACGGATGCGGACTTTCGCCGCAAATTATCGCCCTGCCGCGTTTGCTCGTCGCCGCCGGCAAAGCGATTCGCGCCGAAGATCTTGCGGTCGCCGCGCGGTTGTCGTCCGCCGCCCCGTCCGCCGCCCGCCGCGAATTGGCGATGCAAATTTATGCGTGTTTGCGCGAACATTCGCCGCCGTCTTCCGCCGCCGAATTGCTTTCGCGCGCCGCCGCGCTCGCCGAATTTTTTGAGGAGTTTATGGATTCGCGTCCGTCTTTGCGCGTTTCCCGGGACGAATTACCGCGTTTGTGCGAAGCGATGACGCGCGACAATTCCGCCGTCCGCGCCGAGGCGGACGCCGTTTCGCTGTTGTGGGAAATGCTGCATCGGCGTCTGCATTCCGCCCGCGGCGCGCTGGCGGATTTCGCCCGCATCGCGCCGCCGATGTTGTATGTCGGCGAAGAACCGCGCAGTCCGTGGCTGGACGATTTTTTGCGGCAATGCGCGCACGGCGCGACGATATTCGCGCCGGAAGAGGACGCCGCGCCCGCCGCCGAAGAACTTGTTAAAAACGGCGCCGCCGCGTGGCATCCGCAAATCGCGCATATTTCGCGGTGCCGCGAGGGCTGCGCCGCGTCTTTGCATCAGGCGGCGCATCTCGCCTTGTCCGCGGTGCGCGATTTCGCCGCCGACGGCACCGTCGGCGTGGTCGTATACGACCGTCTGCTGGCGCGGCGGTTGCGCGCGGTCGCCGAAAGTTGCGGCGTCCGAATGGAAGACGACGGCGGCTGGCGGATGGAAACGCTGTCGTTCGGCGGCGCGCTGCGGCAATGGACGGAGACGGTGTGCGCGTTCGCGCCCGGACAATTCGGCAAAATACTTTCCGCGCCGTTTTGGAAGGGAAATCCGCGGCGCGGCGCGGCGGCGTTCGCGTGGCGGCGGCTGCTCGCCGGCGACGGTCCGCTGCCGCTTTCTTTGCGCGATTTCGGGCGTTTCGGCGATACCGCGTTCGCGCCGTTCGCCGAAACTCTCGCGGCAGCGGAACGGGCGCGTCCGCGTACGGGATCGCCGCGCCTTTGGACGAAATGGCTGCTGGCGCATTCGGCGATGCCGCTGGCGGCGTGGAAAAACGATCCGGTCGCCGCCGAATTGCGCGCCGAATTGGCGGCGGCGGCGGACGGCGAAGAGTTGAATGCGGCGGAGTTTCGCGCGTTTCTGAATATGTTCATGCGCGGCGAGACCGGCGGCGACCGCGACATCGCCAGCCGCGCGTGTTTCGCGCCGCCGACCACTTCGCGCCGTTTTGATTCGGTCGTATTGCTGGGCGCGCGCGAGGGAAGTTTGCCGCCGCCGCCCGATTCGTTTTGGGGCGAAAACGGACGCCGTGCGCTGCAATTGCCCGGACGCGGCGAAACTGTCGCGCGGCAACTCGCGCAGTTCGCGCGTCTGACGGCGGCGCACGCCAATATCGCCGCCGTCTGGCACAGCGCGGCGGACGGGCGGGCGGCGGCGGCGAGCCCGTTTTGGACCTTGCTGACGGACGCGATGAAAGACGCGGGAAAAACCATGGAAACAATCGCGCCGATTGTCGACGAATCGATCGCCATCGGGTTGCTTCCGCCGCCGCGCGCCGCCGGACGGATGCGGAAGTTGCCGCGCAAAATTTTCGTCACCGCCGCCGCCCGTCTGACCGAATGCCCGTACCGTTTTTTCGCGGAACATATTCTCGAACTCGGCGAGGAGGACGGCGACGAAATTCTCCCCCCCGCCGGGCGCGGTATTTTGCTGCATCGCGCGATGAAACAATTCGCCGAAAAAGCGGGAGACGAAACGCATCCCGACAAACTTCTCGCGCTCTGGCGGGAGACATTTTCCGCGCTGCCCGCCGCGCGTCCGGGGGCGAAAATGGCGATTCAACACTGGCTTTTGCGCGGCGAATTATTCGTCCGCAACGAAGCCGCGCGGCGCGCCGCCGGCTGGCTGCCGCGCATGCTGGAATATAAAGTGGCGGCGACTCTGCCGTTGTCCGGCGGCGAAGTGCCGCTGCGCGGGCGGATTGACCGCGTCGACCGAAACGAAAACGGCGACTGGGCGTTTACCGACTACAAAAGCGGCGGCGGGCCGAACAAAAAGGCGATGCAAACCGGCGAAGATCCGCAGTTGCCGCTGTACGCCTTTTTGTGCGGAGAGACGCACGCCCTCTGGCGCGTCTGCTATCCGGCGGACGACGACAAAACGATCGAGACCGCCGGCGATTCCCGCCGCATCGCCGCACGACTGCGCGCCGCCGCCCGCCGTATTTCCGCTGGCGCGCCGATGTACGCTCGCAAATCCGCCGCCTGCAAAGATTGTCCCTCCCGCCGCCTGTGCCGCCGCGATCATTGGCGGACAGCGGACGGCGAAACCGCCGCATAAGCATTCCCGCCCGCCGTCCAAAGTACACCCACGGTACCATTCCTGCGTAAAGCGGGAATCCTCGCCGTTAAAAAACTTCCGAGATTCCCGCGTTCGCCTTGCTTTTGACCCCCCGCCTTTGGCGGGGGGTCAAAATTCGCAAAGCGAATTTTGGGGGGGGTAGAAATCCGCCGACTCTGTACCGCCATTCCGGCGAAAGCCGGAATCTCATTCGCCGCAAGGCGAATCCGCCGTTCGCGCTTCGCGCAAAAGAGATTCCGGCTTTCGCCGGAATGGTGGATTTTCTTTTTCGGGTGGAATCCCTGTAAAATGCCGTACGGCGTGTCAATTGTTTTATCCTTTTGATTGGATTGACACGCCGCTTTTTTATCCATTCCGAAAAGGAGAACAACGATGAAAAACTTTGTTTTGTTTACGAGTAAGAGTCCGTTTTCGGGCGATGCGCAGTTTGATGCCGATTACAGGAAGCGGAAGCCGCCGCTGTGGTTTCAGATCGTGAGCACCATCATTCTCCATGCGGTCGGAGTTGGAATTTTGTACTTGACGGCGAAATTTTACGCCATAGAGGCCGCACTGCTCTTGTACATTTTGTATTCCGGCGTTATGGCGGGGCATGACGGTTATGCAGAAGACAGAAACATGTCCATGTTTCTTTGGAATGACAAGCGGCTTGACGAAAGAGTCACGAATCTCGAAGAAAGCGGACGGAAATAGGGGCGGCGGAGATGTCGCCCTTTTTTTCGCGGGATTGTCGGGGGGCGGTTATAATTGCGGCGGCGGAGGCGAATGACGGGGCGATAATGGCGGACGATTTCAACGATTCTATTTTGTGGCGCGGCGCGGAAGAGACGCTTCCCGAAGGCGCGTTGCGGCAAAAACTCGCGCTCGGACGACCGCTGCGAATCAAGGCGGGATTTGATCCGACCAGCCCCGATTTGCATTTGGGACACACCGTGCTGATGCAAAAAATGCGCCACTTTCAGGAATTGGGGCATACCGTCATTTTTTTAATCGGCGATTTTACCGCCGCGATCGGCGATCCGAGCGGGCGCGATTCCGCCCGTCCGCCGCTGTCGGAATCGCAAATCGCCGCCAATGCGGAGACGTATGCGGAGCAGGCGTTTAAGATTTTGGATAAAAACAAAACGGAGATTCGCCGCAACTCGGAATGGTTCGGGAAAATGTCCGCCGCCGACATCGTGCGGCTGGCGGCGCGCCACACCGTCGCGCGGATGCTGGAACGGGACGATTTTTCCAAGCGATTCGCCGCCCGCAAAAGCATCGCCGTCCACGAATTTTTATATCCGCTGGTGCAGGGATACGATTCGGTCGCGCTCTCCGCCGACGTCGAACTCGGCGGCACCGATCAAAAATTCAATTTGCTCGTCGGGCGCGAACTGCAAAAACAGCGCGGCGAAGACGGGCAATGCATTTTGACGATGCCGCTTTTGGAAGGCACGGACGGCGTCCGCAAAATGTCCAAAAGTTTCGGCAACCATATCGGCGTCTGCGAACCGGCGGCGGAAATTTACGGAAAGACGATGTCGGTTTCGGACGAATTAATGTGGCGCTATTACGATCTGCTTTCCGCCGAAAGCGCGGAATCCGTCCGCC
>JBPCXA010000228.1:0-3173 GCA_051008975.1 Gammaproteobacteria bacterium | reverse complement strand
TGCAGCGTTCAGCGATGGCGGTAGGAACGATGTGATTACACGCTTGCGAGAAGGCGCATTGCGTTCGGAGAAGAGCGTCCGAATGTTCCTTAGAAATAGACAGTTTAAGGCTGACGGTGCGTTTCATCATCTGTCTGGATTATACCAAACGTCCGTCGTTTGTTCCATTCCTCCCCTCTCTGAAGAAGGGGGTTTCCTGGAGTGGTTTCGATGAGCAGTCCTCGTGTCGAAACATTCGCTGAACCTCCAGCACCAGACAACTTGATAGATTTTGTCGTGGCTCTACACGCAAAGGATGGGAGCAAAGTATCGCAGTATGGTGCGGGAGAGCTTTCAAATGCGGCAGTTTTCCGCGTCACAATGCCGATTGATTACGACGCGTTTGTAGTGCCAGGAATTTATATTCTTCGAGGTACTGGACCGAATATCAACGCGCCATTTGGCCATGCGGGGTTTGAAACTGTTCTCGTCGTTAGAGGTGAGCGAACCGGTGTCTTTCTGTCCCAAGTTTTGTATGACTTGAATAGTTCGGCGAGCAATTGGGGCGCGTTTTGTCGTCATTTTTACGACGGGATCTGGCGGGACTGGGGGCCGCTTACCGCCCAGCAAGATCACCTCGAGGTGAACCAACCGGGCCACGGCATCAATCCAGCAGACACATTGCCAACACCGGTACGATATGTCACTGGCACCGGGTGGGTTCCCGCGCAAGCAGATGTAACCGCCAACTTGCACCAAGCCTACGCCAAGGCTAAAAACTCCAGCGATCTGATGATCTGGAGTGGCGGGATCCTGCATACCGGAACGCATGGTGTACCGCTGGGGGAGACGAGATATTTGGATGCTGGAACGGCCGGTGCAGTGATAACGACGGTACCGAGTATCTCAAAACGCGCCTACACGTCAATTTCAACGAACCAGATCTGGCTGCACGACGATCCTGATGTCGCAAACGTTTCGAACGAATGGGTAGAGCTGACCGCCGCCGATAACGGGATCACGCTCGATACGACTAAAAACTATTACTTGAGGCCCGGGACTCTCGCATTTTCAATTACTCTTCCAACACCCGCATCGAACGAGATCGAATTCTACTACGATAAGTCGTCGACGGCGATTGTGACGATCGCGCGTGGTGCGCCAAGCGATACGATTGCCGACGGCAACGATCTCCAGGTTGCCGCGGACAGCGCCGTCGCGAACCATGGCTGGTTCAAACTCGCTGCGCTCAATGCGACGGATTGGGCGGTTGTTGATCCGCCGGAGCAGGCGGCAGAAGACGTCCAAGCCCAAGATCTCCACATAGTCGCTGCCACGGAGGCAGCCGACGCTACAGCCCGCTCTGTACCGCAGCTCACGACCGTGGTTGGTATGACAGCGACTGAGCATGACGCGATCGCTGTTGAAAAAGAAACAGTCATAGATGGGCGGACCCTGTTGCCCGGCCTTTGGTACTTTCCGACAACCTCGGCTGCTGGCGCTGCCACCGTTACCGATTTGGTGCGCCTTGCGGACGGGCAGCGGCAAGCCGTGTTTCGCGGGGACAACGGTGCGCCGGTTAGCAGTACCGATAATCTGTATTGGATTGATGAAACCGTTGGTCCTTTCCCTGCTGCGATAGAGAACGCGACGTTCCGTATTGGGACCGTGCAGTCTCTGGCGGCGGATTATGATCCGGCTAATCCCGACGACATTAAGTGGGTTGAATACACCAGCATACCGGATCCGAATAGCCCAGGAGATTATCACTGGTCGCCGGGCGTCGATCTCAAAGTCGGAGGTGATACCGCGTTCACGCTCATTGCCTCCGATCGTCTACAACGAGTCAGTTTCACACTGACCGATCGGCGCGCTCGGCACAACGCCACACGGCGCGCACGGGAAAGTTTTACTGTTGATGAACTCACGACGCCTGCGGCAGGCTCGGGTTGGACGGTGAGCGCCAATCCGCCGTATACGCGCCTGAGCAAGAATTTTTCCGGCAGCCCTTGGCCGAATCCGCCATACGATTTTAATTTCCATGTCGATTGGCGGTTTACAAATGACGAATACGAATTCATCTTTACGGACGAACGAGGAACCGGCACTCTGAATCGTGTCGGCGCGGTGGAGGACGTTGTTCTCAAGTATTCCGACGCCGATCCGCCGAAAGCCAATTGGCAATCCCTGACTTCCTATGCTGCCGACGACGTGGTGATCGGCACCGCGCCGACGGGTGTCGCTGAGACGGCCAATGAGAAGTACTTTATTCAGGCCCCGGCCGGTGGGCGACCGAATACCATTGCCGATCTCGATGCGGCCGAGTGGGGGCAATGGACCGTCATCGGCGCGTTGCAGGTGCTGGGTTCTGGCGTACGTGTCGTCGATGGCACCGCCACGGAAAACCTCCATCAGTATCTCGTGTCGGTACCGGATTCACAGACCTTTATCATTCCGCGCGGCGTAACCCAGACCTTTTTGCTGAATCAAGATCCGGCCACGGTCACGGTCGCGACTTATGTAGGTAGTTTATACAGTGAGGTCGATGTTCCAGGTACGAGCAAGACCATCACGTTGGAAGGCCCTTCGCAACTCGCCTACACGCCCAATCACGTGCTGGTCGAGCGGGCGTCTGGGAGTCTTTCTCTTGGGCTTGAAACACAAGCAGAAGTCGAAGCGCGACGTTATGCCACGCTGATTGATGGCGCAACAGTCAATATCGCTGATCGCCTCTATACCTGGCATGCGCTCGAGTTATCAGGCGATTTCGAGCCGGCAGATAAACCGGTGCCCTCTGGCTATTCATGGAATGCTGGGGTATGGCAACCGGCGCCGAATACAGATCCCACTGTGTACCCGACATTGGCGGCAGCGCAAGCGGCACACCCGGCGCCAGCAGCAGGGCAAATAGTGCTCGTTGATCCGCCTAATGCAGCGCATGGCTTTGCACCGGGTTTTGGTTGGTTTCTCATAGGTACTTGGGCTTATCACGATGAACCGGCACTTCCGCCGGGCGCCACCGCTGACCAAGTGCTTTGGCATCGCCCGCCCGGGTTTTGGCGTAAAACCGTTGTCGATACCCTCAGTGATGCGGATGGCGATACCCATGTTCGGGTTGAGGCGACGCCGGATGCAGATGCGATTGTCTTTGAGGTTGCCGGACAAAACGCCGGCACGTGGGATGCTTCGGGTAT
>JBPCXA010000227.1:0-7769 GCA_051008975.1 Gammaproteobacteria bacterium | reverse complement strand
TTCCGTCACCCCCCCGCCCCGCTCCAAAAACCCCCCCCCCCCCCTCTTTTTTCGCGCCGCCCGCTTTTTCGTCCGCCGCGGACGGCGCATATAGCAGCTGGAAACTGGACAATTCCATCACCGCCGCGGCGGGCGGGGAAATTTGATGGACGGAAAGATTCTCCCACGAACGCCCGCCGCCGCCGCCCCACTCCCGCCACGCGTCCAGAATCGGAAAGCCGAAGTTGCCGACGACCTGGGCGTATACGCCCGCCGCGCGGCACAGAGCGGCGGCCAGCGCGGCCACCGTGCTCTTGCCGTTGGTGCCGGTGACCGCCGCGATCGCGGGGTTTACCGCCCCCCCCCCTTGAAATGATTTTTGCAGTCCCCCCCCCCCGAAAAACGATTTTTGCAATACGGACAGTTCGCCGAGCGCCTCCGCGCCGCCGCCGCATAATTTTTCCGCGCAGTCGCGCGGCGCGCCCGGACTTATGCAGACGCGGCCGAATTCGCGCAGCCGGCGCGCCGGCCATTCTCGGCAATCCTCGCCGGCATGGCAGCGTTCCGCGCCCAGAAGGGCGCGCATTTCCGCCGCCATCGGCGGCGCGGCGCGGTCGTCCGCCGCCTCCACGTCCGCGGTCCGCAGAACGCCCGCCCCCTCCCACGGCAAAAACCGCGCGATGGACAAGCCGGTCTTTCCCATGCCGACGACCAGCGTCTTCATCGCAATTTTAATCCGGCGAGTCCGACGAGAACCAGCATCAGCGAAACAATCCAAAAGCGGACGACCACCTGGTTTTCGCGCCAGCCCTTCAATTCAAAATGATGATGCAGCGGCGCCATCCGAAAAATCCGCCGGCCGCCGCTGATCTTAAAAAACGACACCTGCATAATCACCGACAACGCCTCCAGCACGAACACGCCGCCCATCAATACATACACCAGTTCCTGCCGCACCAGCACCGCGACCAGCCCCAGCGCCGCCCCGATTCCCAGCGCGCCGACGTCGCCCATAAAAATTTCCGCCGGATGGGCGTTGAACCACAAAAACGCCAGACCCGCCCCGGCCAGCGCGGCGCAAAAAATCACCAATTCGTGCGCCCCCGGCAAATGCGGCACGCCCAAATACGACGCAAACACCGCATGCCCGGAGGCGTAGGCATACACCGCCAGCCCGCCGGCCACCAGCACCACCGGCATCACCACCAGCCCGTCCAGACCGTCCGTCAAATTCACCGCGTTGGACGAGCCGACAATCGCCAAATAACCGAGTACCAGCATCCCCCCGACGCCGAGCGGCAGCGTCGCGTCTTTGGTGTACGGGACGATAATATCCTCGTAGCCGTCCAGCATTCCGGAAAAGAACGCCGCCGCCAACGCCAACGCCGCCGCCGCCGACTGCATCGCAATTTTGGCGCGCGCCGACAATCCGCGCGAATTGCCGGCGCGCAGTTTGCGCCGGTCGTCGCACAATCCGATGCCTCCGAACGCCACCAGCACGCCCGCCGACAACCACAAATAACCGCTGCGCGGGTCGCCCCACAGCGCGCACGCCGCCAGCGCGCATCCGATCATCAGCAGCCCGCCCAAGGTGGGGGTGTCGCGTTTTTGCAAATGCGCCCGCGGTCCGTCGTCGCGCACCGGCTGCCCGCCCGCCCGCCGCGCCCGGCGGATAAACGCCGGCCCGAAGGCGATCCCGGCGAGCAGGGCGGTCAACGCCGCCAGCACCGCGCGCACGGTGACATAGCCGAAAACATTCAGCGCGCCGAAATGCTCCACCCACTGCTGCGACAGCAAAAAAATCACGGCGAATCCTCCAAGAACCGGACGACCGTCTCCATCCGCGTTCCGCGCGATCCTTTTACCAGCACCGCCGCGCGCGGACGCCGCCGCAATTGATTCCGCAGTTCCCGCGCCAAGGATTCCTTGTCGGAAAAGTGCGGCGCGCCGGCTTCCTTCATATTTTCGCCCGTCGTCAGCAGATGAATTTTTAATGCCGCCGCCTCGGCGACCGCCGCCTTGTGCGCCGCCGCCGCCGAATTTCCCAGCGCCAGCATATCGCCCAAAGCCGCGAATTTTTCGCCTTCGCATTCGGACAGGACGGAAAACGCGACGGAAAGCGAATCGGGATTCGCGTTGTAGGAATCGTCAATCAGCAACGCGCCGCCCGCCGTTTTTTTGAATTGCAGCCGTCCGGGCGCGCCGGGAAAAGATTCCAATCCCGCCGCCGCCGATTCCGGCGGCAGTTGCAAAACCGCCGCCGCCGCCGCCGCCGCCAGCGCGTTGCGCGCGTTATGTACGCCGGCGACGCGCAATTTTATCGGCGCCGAACGGCCGGGCAGAGCTAAACCGCCGTCGCGCATCGCGCCGCGATATTCGGCGTCGCCCCCGAATCCGAAAGTAAAAATCCGCCGCCCGCCGGCCAACTCACGCCACAAAGACAGATGGGGATCGTCGGCGTTTAACACCGCGACGCCGTCCGCGGGCAGCGTTTCCACCAGTTCGCCCTTGGCGCGGGCGATCGCGGCGACGGACGAGAAACGCCCCAAATGCGCGCGCTGGGCGTTGTTCAGTACGGCGACATGCGGGCGGCAAATTTCGCCGAGTTCGCGCAATTCGCCGGGCGCGTCCATTCCCGCCTCCAGCACGGCGAAGCGGTGATGCGGGCGCATTTCCGACACGGCGAGCGACAATCCGAGACGGTTGTTCATATTGCCGCGGCTGCACAACACCCGTCGTTCGCCGGCCGCGGCGCGGCAAATTGCCGCCAGCATTTCCTTGACCGTCGTTTTGCCGTTGCTGCCGGAAACGGCGACGACGCGTGCGGCGGAAAATGTACGCCGCCAGCCCGCCGCCAGCCGCGAAAGCGCGATTTCGCAGTCGCCGGCGACGATTTGCGCGCGCGCCGTCCGCGACGGCACGGCGACCAAAGACGCGGCGGCGCCGGCTTCGGCGGCGGCGGCGACAAATTCGTGGCCGTCGACGCGCGCGCCGGGCAGCGCGACGAACAAATCGCCGCATCGCGCCCGCCGCGAATCAATGCACACGCCGGACAAAATCGGATCGCCGCCGCATCGCCGTCCGCCGCACCATTCCGCCACCCGCGTCGCCGTGCTCAGCATCGTCCCGCCCCGCCCTGCGCGCGCGAAAACAACAGCGCGCGCGCGGTCTCCGCGTCCGAAAACGGGCGGAAATCGCCGCCGATTTCCTGATATTCCTCGTGGCCTTTGCCGGCGATTAATATCGTATCTTCGTCTTCGGCGGCGGCTATGGCGGCGGCGATCGCCGCGCCGCGTTCGGCGATTTCGCGCATCCGGACGCCGCCGGAGGCGATTTCGGCGCGAATTATTTGCGGATCTTCGTCGCGCGGATTGTCGTCGGTGATAATTGCGACATCGGCCAGGGACGCGGCGGTCTGCCCCATTTGCCGCCGTTTTCCGGCGTCGCGCGCGCCGCCGCAGCCGAATATCAGCCACAGCCGCCCGCGTCTTTCGGCGAACGACGACAACGCCGCCGACAGCGCGTCCGGCGTATGCGCGTAATCCACATACACCGCCGGCGCGCCGCCGGGATTGACGCGCTGCAGCCGTCCGCGCGGCGGCGAAAGTTCGGCGGGACGCATTTCCTCCCACGACACGCCGGCCGCGCGCGCGAGCAACGCCGCCGCCATAAAGTTGTATGCGTTATGCCGTCCGCGCATCGGCAAAAAACACCGCCGCCTTCCCTCCGCGCCGTCCAAAATCAGCGTCTGCCCGTCCTCCGCCGCTTCCGTCCCGCACAAACGCAGCGCGTCTCCGCGCGCGCCGAAAGTCCGCGTTTCGGCGGCGCGAGGATGCGAAATCGCGGCGGCGGCGGCGGAATCGTCGGCGTTAATAATCGCGGTGCGCAATCCTTCGCTTTGCAAAAGTTCCGTTTTGACGCGCCGGTAGGATTCCAAATCGCCGTGATATTCCAAATGATCGCGTTGAATATTGAGCAGCGCCGCCGCCGCCGGACGGACTCCCGCCAGACGCCGCTGCGCGATGCCGTGCGAGGACGCCTCCATCACCGCCGCCCGCGCCCCGCCGTCGGCGAAATCGCGCAAAAGACGATGCAGCGAAATCGCCTCCGGAGTGGTGTTCGGCAGCGGGCGCATCGTTTCGCCCCAGATGCCCGCGCCCAAAGTGCCGATGACGCCCGCCGCCAATCCGCCCTGCGACAATAGTTGCGCGGCGAAAAACGCCGTCGTCGTCTTGCCGTTGGTGCCGGTAATCGCGGCGGTAAACATGCGGCGGCTCGGCGCGCCATATACAACATCGGCGAGCAATCCGGCGCGTTCGGCGAGACGCGGCACCGGCGCGTTCGGCGCGGTCAAATCGCGCGGCCACGAAAATCCCTCCGGTTCCCAAAGTACGCCCGCCGCGCCCGCCGCCAGCGCGTCCCCGATATGCCGCCGCCCGTCGCCGCGCAGTCCGGGATAGGCGACGAAAACGCCGCCCCGCGGCATCCGCCGGCTGTCGCCGGACAACTCGCGCACCGGCGCGGCGAATTGCCGCAAAACGGCGGCGGCGTCAAACATCGGCGCGCGCGTCCGCCGGAACATTCGGCGGCAAATCCGGGGCGACGGCGTTCAGTCGCAACGCCCGCCGCATAATTTCACGGAACACCGGCGCCGCCGCCGCGCCGCCGCCGACGCCGTTCTTTTTCGGTTCGTCGATCATCACCGCCGCGATATAGCGCGGACGGGAGGCCGGCGCGATGCCGACAAAAAACGCCCGATAGTCGCTTCCGTAGCCGCCGCCCGGCGCGAATTTTAGCGCGGTGCCGGTCTTACCGGCGACGCGATAGCCGTCAATCGCCGCCGCCGCCGCCGTGCCGTCCGCGCCGGTCGCGCCTTCCAGCATTTGCCGCACCCGCCGCGCAATAGCGGCGTCCAGCACCCGTTCGCGGAACGGCGGCAGCGCGCTTTTTTCCAAACGCGGCGACACCCGCAAACCGTCGGTCGCAAAAACCGAATAGCCCGCCAGCATCTGCAGCAGCGTCGTCGAAAATCCGTAGCCGTAGGAATGCGTCACCAATTCCGAAGTCCGCCAATTGCGGTAGTCGCGCAATTTTCCGGACGCCTCGCCGGGCATCCGCAGCGTTTTGCGCCCGAATCCGAGGCGGCGGTACAATTCCCAAATCGGACGCGCGCCTATGCGCATCGCCAGCATCGCGGCGCCGATATTGCTGGATTTTTGCAGCACCCCCGCCAAAGAAACCGGTTCGCGAATATGCTTGTCGTCGAGAAGTACGCCGCCCACCCGCCGCGGCGCGTCGGCGGGAAACATTTCGTCCGCATCGACAACGCCGTTTTTGAGCGCCAGCGCGACAATGAACGGTTTCGCCAGAGAACCCGGTTCCACCGCGTCCGAAAGCGCGTGATTTTTTTCGTTGACGCCAGCACGGATGTTGTTCGGATTGAAGCCGGGATAACTCGCCAGCGCGACAATTTCGCCGCTACGCGCGTCCATCACCGCGGCCGCCCCGGCGCGGGCGTCGTGGCGCGCCGCCGCCTTTTGCAGCGCGTCGTAGGCGTAAAATTGCAGACGCGAATCTATGGACAGCGTAATCGCCCCGCCGTCCCGCGGCGGCCGCGACAATGTGCCGTCAATCCGCCCCCCGGCGCGTCCGCGGACGCCGCGTTTTTCGCCGTCCTCCTGCCGCAAACGGCTGTGGTGGACGAATTCCACGCCGGCGCGTCCGACATCAAGATAATCGGTGTAGCCGACGACCGACGCGGCATATTCGCGCTGCGGATAATAGCGTTCGCTTTTGTAATCCAGACGCAGTCCGCGCAGTCCGTGTTTTTCGCGGAATTCGCGCAATCGGAACGCCGCCGCCGGCGGCAGTTTTTTCGCCAGCAAAACGGCGCGACCGCCGCCGGAAAGTTTGTCGCGCAACGCGTCCGGCGAAACGCCGAGAACGGCGGCGAGTTGCGGAATTAATGTATGCAGACGCGCGCGTTTTTGCGCGTCCGGCGCCAGCATTTGCATATCGGCGCGAATTTCGTACACGTCGGCGCTGAGCGCCAGCGGCGCGCCGGCGGCGTCGACGATTTCGCCGCGGTGGGCGAACAATTGCCGCCGATACCCGTGCCGCAACGCCGCCTCTTTTTCCGCCGCCGCGGAAAAATGCTGGATGCGCAGCGGCGCGCCCGCCGTCAAGATCAAGAACATCGCGGCGAGGGCGGCGAAAAATAAATTCTTGCGCCAGGGCGCCAGATGCGGCGGCGACGGAAAAAAGTTGCGCGGCGTCATGAACGTTCCCCGCCGCGTTCCGCGATGAATACCAGCGACCCGTCGCCGGTGTCGGGTTCGCGCATTCCCAAATCCGCGGCGGCGGCGCGCAACTTTTCGTAGTCGGTGAAAGTAAGATATTCCAGCGCCAAACTGCGCCGTTCATCTTTCAGCGCGCGGGTCGCAATCTGCATCCGGTCAACTTGGCGGGTGAGTTTGCGCACCTGATGACGCTGCTCCATCGTGTATTGCAGCGCCCACGCAAAAAAGCCGCACGCCAAAAACAGCGCCAGCGCCGGGCGCAAACGGCGCGCGGTCGGCGGAATTTTGTTCATATCGCCGCCTTGACAAACACGCGCATGCGGGCGCTGCGGGCGCGCGGATTGTTTTTCGTCTCCGCCGCCGACGGAGTCGTCGCCTTGCCGAGCGGGCGCATTCCCAAGCCGCCCACTCTGCCGACGCCGGGAAACGCCGGGGCGGACAGGGTTCTTTTGACGACGCGGTCTTCCAGAGAATGAAACGCGATGACCGCCAGCCGCCCGCCGCGCGAAAGCAGCGCGCACGCCGCCTCCAATCCGCGCCGCAGCGCGTCCAATTCGCGGTTGACGGCGATCCGCAGCGCCTGAAATACCAGCGTCGCCGGATGCCGTCCGGGCGGACGCGCCCGCTTGCCGTCGGCGATGATTTGCGCCAACTCCGCCGTATCGGCGATGTCGCGGCGGCGGGCGTAAATCGCGCGCCCCACCCGCCGCGCCTCCGGCTCTTCGCCGTAATTTCTGAGAATGCGCACAAGTTCGCGTTCGTCGCAGGATTCCAGCAGCGATTTCAAGGTCGTCGGGGCGCGGCGGTCGAGGCGCATATCCAAAGGTCCGCGCCGCGAAAACGACATTCCGCGCCCGGCGGATTCCAATTGCATCGACGACACCCCCAAATCAAACAGTACGCCGCGCACTTCGCCGGCGGCAATTCCGGCTTCCGCGGCGGCGGCGGCGAGTTCCGCGAAGTTGCGGCGCAAAAAACAAAACCGCGAATCCGCCACGTCGGCGGCGCGCGCCGCGGCATATTCGTCGCAGTCCAGCGCGAGCAGCCGTGCGGCGGCGGGCATTTTTTGCAGCAGCATCCGGCTGTGGCCGCCGCCGCCGAAAGTCGCGTCTATGTAGCAGCCGCCGCCGGGCGACAGCAGCGCCTCGGCGGCCGGGGCGGCCAGCACGGCGGTATGCCCGCTCAAAGACGCAGATCCCGCCATGTCGCGGAGAATTCCTCGTCCTGCAGGCGCGCGGTCATCAGCGCGTGCCGCTGTTTCCAGCGTTCTTCGCCCCATATCCGGATGGAATCGGGCAGATGAAACAGACGCGCGTCGCGCTCAATCGCGGCGTCCGTCCGCAAATGTCCGCCGATTAAAAAGCGGTCGGCGGCGTCCAGTTGCAGCGTCTCGGCGCCGCCGAAAACGATTTCTTCCAGCAGCGAATCAAAATAGCCGGTGTTCGGGCGGGCGCGGAGTTTCGCCGTGATTTCGGCGAAATGCGCCGCCGT
>JBPCXA010000226.1:0-10266 GCA_051008975.1 Gammaproteobacteria bacterium | reverse complement strand
CGTCCCGCGCCGCCGTCCGTCTCGGCGCCGGCAAAGTATTCGCGCTGTCCGCCGCCGCGCCGCCGCCGTGCGATTTCGGATGCCCGGAAACGATGTGGCGCGGGATTGCGGAGTTGCCGCAATTTCTCTCCGCATCCTGCATCGCCATAGGCCCCGGACTCGGTACCGAAAACATCGCCGCGATGCGGACGGCGGCGGACTGCCCCGCGCCGCTGATTGCCGATGCGGACGCGCTAAATATTCTCGCGGCGGACGCGGAACTGGCGGCGCGGTTTGCGCGGCGAAAAGGCGCGTCCCTCATCACGCCGCATCCGGGCGAGGCGGCGCGATTGCTGAACATTTCCGCGCGCGAAATACATGCCGACCGCATCGGCGCGGCGAAAACGCTGGCGCAAAAATACGACGCCGTCGCCGTGCTGAAAGGCGCGGGCGCCGTCGTCGCCGAACCCGGCGGCGAATGGGCGGTTTGCGCCGCCGGAAATCCGGGACTGGCGCAGGCGGGCGCGGGCGACACTTTGCTCGGAATGCTCGCCGCCCTCGTCGCGCAAACCGGAGACGCGAAATTCGCCGCCCGCGCCGCGGTGTTTTTGCATTCCGCCGCCGCCGACGAACTGGCGCAAAACGGCGGCGAAATCGGTCTGGACTTAAACGCGATTCCGTTCATTGCCGCGAAAATTCTAAACCGCGAGGCGAACCGATAAACGCCGAAAACTAATCGGACGCGGCGTTCTTAATTTGCGCCGCGATGAAATAAAAAAAGGGCGACATCTCCGCCGCCCTTTTTACTCCGCCGCCTATTTCTCGTCCGCTTTGTTTTTCTCGTGCAGATGGAGTTTAATGGCGTATGCCTTGCTGCTTTCCCGCACCTTGCCGACTTTCGAAAAACCTCTTCCCAAAAGCTTTCTACGGCGTATATCATTTCCCTGAAAACCCAAAATCAGTTTCAGCGGAAATCCCAAAATCACGGTTGCGGCAGTGTACATATCATCCGCCCGCTGCATACTGGATGCAGTTGAATCAACCCAAACGCCGATGAGAAAAAATCCCCCCAATCCGAGCAAGGCCCAACCCCACATCCCGCAGAACAAAAGCCAAATCAGATCAAAGAAAAAAGCCGGCCAACAAAACCCGACCTTGACCGCCTGATGCCCCCGCACCGGGTGGTGATAAATAATGAACTCTGCCATCGTTGTTCTCCTCTGTTTTTGAGAATGAATAAAAACGCCGACCTTACTCTGCCTACCTCTTTCTACGGAAATACCACAAAACACCTTCTTTCGCCGCCATAAGAAGCAAAACATAAATGGCCACCGGCAAATACGTATGCGGATTTGTAAAATCAAAATCCGGACTCTGGCGGGACATACGACGCTCACGATCATCCTCCGCGTCCAACGCCGCCAACTCCTCGTCTGACTTACCGCCCCAAACCACCGGCAACGCACCTTGATAACCACGATACATTCCCCTTACAAGATCCTCCGCACCGCGGTATAACTGCGTCCCGGCAGTCGCCTCACCTTCCGCCACATACGAACCATCAGAATGCAAATTAAACGCTATCGCGCCCCCGCGCGTACGCGCGATAAGCCGCTTTATTCCACCAGAAGACAACCGCGACGCCGACACCTTCTCGCCCGTCTCCGCGTCCTGTAATTCAAAAATGTCAAATGACTGACCGCCTTCTATCCGACCATCCGCGGTTCGCTTACCCTTCACCACCACTTTCGATACCTCGTCCGAATCCGCGCCAACACGCCCGAACATCACCGCCCGATTCTGCAAATACCGCCGAAGTTTCGTCTCGTCTGCCGCCATAGCAAAATCGGCGGGCAACACCGTCAACAAAACGGCGGCGGCGAAGGCGAAAGTGGCGGATTTGATTTTGTTCACGAGTTTGCTCCTCGGGGGCGATAAAAACCGATATTTTACACTAATTCTGCCCGAATTCGCCCCCGAAATGCCGAATTTGGCGAATTCGGGCGTGAATTGCGGCGTGATTCGTGTAAATGCCCGCACCGTTTATGTAAATGGCGGCGTGATTTATGTAAATGGCGGCGTGATTCGTGTAAATGCCCGCACCGTTTATGTAAATGGTGTCGCGATTTATGTAAATGGTGGTGTGATTCGCGTGAATTGCGGCGGCATTTATGTAAATGGTGTCGCGATTCGTGTAAATGGCGGTTTCGTTTATGTAAATGATTCTTGCATTTCCGCGAGTCGCCGCGCCGCCATTTTGCAGAATGCGGGATTGATTTCTACGCCGATTCCGTTTCGTTTCCATTGCGCCGCCGCCGCCAAAGTCGTCCCGGAACCGGCGAAAGGATCCAGTACCGTCTCGCCGACATAACTGAATGCGCGGATTAAACGCTCCGGAAGTTCGGACGGAAACGGCGCGGCGTGTTCGCGTCCGCCGCTTTTTTCGGGTTTGATCAGCCATACGTCGCTGTTTTTTACGGACAGCCAAAACTCCCGGTCCAGTTTGGATTCCGCGCGCTGCCGCGAATTGACGTGCGCGTATTTCTTGCCGTCCTGTTTTCCCGGCTTTTCGAACTCCAGAATGAATTCGTGCATATTGTTGATCAAAATGCCGCCCGGATTCGGATAGGTGCCGAAATGCGCGCGCACGCCGTTGGTCTTGTGCCAGACGATGTCGCGCTTGAAGACAAAGCCCGCCTCCTCGCACAATTCAATGTTTTTGCCCGCCAGATTAAGCGCGCGAAACGACTTGTTTTCGCGCACCGGCAAATTCATGATGTTCAGAAAAAACTTGCGCCCGGGGCGCAGAACGCGGAACACCTCCGCCCACGCCTTTTTCATTTCAGCAAGCCACTCGCGCCAGTCGTGCATATCGCCGAGATCGCCGCGTTGTTTTTCGGCGTACATTTTCGCGTTGAAATAGGGCGGCGAGGTGATCGCCAAATGCACGCCGTCGTCCGCCACGCCGCGCAATTCGCGGGCGTCGCCGCAAAAAATAGTCTGCGTCGTGCCGCGCGGACGGACGACGGTCCGCGGCGGCGGCGCGGCCGCGCTTTTTTTCTTCTTGCGGAAGGGGGCGATTTCGCGCAGACGAAAACGATACTGCCCGCCCGCCGATTTGAACGCCGGCATTTTGCCCGCCCGGACGAGACGATAAATTTCGTGCGCCGACAGGCCGGTGTGGGCGGCGACCTCGGACGCCGAAAGATACTCGCGATTTTCGCCGGACATTCTCAAATTTTACCCGAAAACGCCCGCGCCGGACGTTCCGGACTTCGGACGCTTTTCGCGGCGCGTCCGTTCGATGCCTGAAAAAGTAGCGCGCCCTGGAACGGGCGCGCTGGAGAGACCGTAAAAAACCGGACGGCCGGCGGTCAGCGGGGCTGGGGGACGATCCGCAAATACGGCTTTTTCGCCTCCCAGCCGTCGGGAAATCGCGCCTTGGCGTCCTCGTCGGAAACCGCCGGCACGATAATCACATCCTCCCCGTCCTTCCAATTGACCGGCGTCGCCACCTTGTGGTTTTCGGTCAGCTGGATGCTGTCAATCACCCGCAGCACTTCTTCAAAATTGCGCCCGGTGCTGGCCGGATAGGTCAGCGTCAGGCGTACTTTTTTGGCGGGATCGATGATGAACACCGTGCGCACGGTCAGCGTGTTGCTGGCGTTCGGATGAATCATCCCGTACAAATTGGAAACCTTGGAATCGCCGTCGGCGATCATCGGAAAATTCACCCGCTGCCCCTGCGTCTCCAAAATGTCGCCCTCCCATTTTTTCTGGTCGGCGGCGACGTCCACCGAAAGCGCCAGCACTTTCACCCCGCGCTTGTCAAATTCGGGCTTCAAACGCGCCACCTCGCCGAGCTCGGTCGTGCAGACCGGCGTGAAGGTCTTGGGGTGCGAAAACAGAACGCCCCACGAATCGCCCAGCCAGTCGTGAAACTGAATCTCGCCGGCGGTGCTGTCCTGCGTAAAATCGGGGGCGATGTCGCCCAGTCGTATGCTCATTGCGGTCTCCTTTTCAATAAAATGCCAAACGGCTTGATGACATTATAGCACCCAAAAAAGAATAAGTCAAGGGTGTTTTATTCTTTTTTTACATTTTTATCGTACGTTTATGGCGGATTTGTTGTTTTTTTGTGCAATTTTCGCGCGAATTTCGCATTTTTTGCATTTTTCCCGCCGCCGCCGCCGCTCCGCCTCCTGCAAATGCGCGGGAGACGTGTGCGGGCGGTTCGGATAAAACGGACGGGCGGCGGCGGCAAATTATCGGCGGCGTACGCCGAATGCGTTATAATTCGCGGTTATGGCGGCCGCGGCATATCCCGACCAAAGTGCGCGTACGCCGCCGCCCGCGTACGCTGCGGCGGCGTCCGGGGCGGGGGTGCGGCTGTTTTTGTGCGGATTTCTCATTCTGTTTTTGGAACTCGCGTTAATTCGCTTTCTTTCCGGGAATATATGGAATCTCGGTTATTTTCCGAATCTGGTGCTGCTGGCGGCGTTTGTGGGGCTGGGCGCGGGATTTCTCGCGCACGGACGGTGTATTCGGACGCATCTCTGGTTTCTCGGCGCGCCGATTTTGGTGTTCGCGCTGGTCGCCGGGGTGTATGCCCTGCGTCCGGGCGTGCCGGGATTTGACGCCGGCAGCGGGATTTTGGACACCGAATTGTTTTGGACCGTCGGCAACAAAAAGACGAACGCGTTTTGGGGGCTGTTCGTGCTGTGGTTTTTGATTACGGCGGCGGTGTTCGCGCTGATCGCGCAATTTACCGCGAAGGCGTTCCGCCTGTTCGAGCCGCTGACCGCGTATTCGCTGGACATCGGCGGCTCTCTGGCGGGCGCGGGCGCGTTTATGATCGTCAGTTTTTTGCATATTCCGGCGGCGTGGTGGTTCGTCTTCGCCGGAATTTTGTGGGCGGGGGCGTTTTTCGCGGGCGGCGGCGGACGCCCGGCGGCATTAATCGGCGGGCTGGCATGTTTCGTCGTTTCGGCGGCGGTCATTCTCGAACGCGACAATTTCGATCCGGTGCTGCGGGGCGGGGCGGAGTGGTCGCCGTATCAAAAGGTGACCTATCAGCCGGGGCCGCAAAACGACGTCCGCATCGTGTACGTGAACAACATCAACCACCAGCAGATGCATTCCGAAGAGGTCGTCCGCAAATCGTTTTATTCGTATATCTACGCGCTGCGCGAAGATTCCGGGCTGCCGCCCTATGAACGCGTGATGGTCGTCGGGGCGGGCAACGGCAACGACGTCGCCGCCGCGCTGATTCACGGCGCGGAATTCGTGCATGCGGTGGAAATTGATCCGGTGATCATGCGCCTCGGCGCGGAGCATCATCCGCTTTCGCCGTATGCCTCGCCGCGCGTCTCGGCGACGATTGACGACGGGCGACACGTGCTGTTCGCCGAGGACGCGAAATACGACCTGATCATTTTCGCGCTGACCGATTCGCTGGTCAAGGCGAGTCCGGTCTCGCAGCTGCGTTTGGAAAATTATTTGTTCACCGAGGAGGCGATGCGGCGCGCGTGGTCGCAATTGCAAGACGGCGGCACGCTGATGTTGTACAATTTTTACCGCCAAGACTGGCTGGTGCAAAAACTGCTGGCGATGGTCGCGAAAGCCGGAGAAACGACGCCGCGCGGCGAACAGTACGGCAATTTTACGATAATTTACGCGACAAAAACCGGCGAAAAAATCGCGCCCCCGCCCGCGCCGGCGGCGCTGGAAATTCCGACCGACGACTGGCCCTTTTTATATTTGAATGGGCGCGGCGTGCCGAAACATTATGTCGCGGCGATTGCGATTTTAGTTTTGTGCATTACCGCGGTGTTTTACTTCGCGCCGGCGGGCGGGGATTCGCGGCGCGGCGGCGAAGGAGTGCCGCGTCTGCGGCTGGCGTTTATGGCGATGGGCGCCGCGTTTTTGCTGCTGGAAACGAAAAGCGTCATTCAATTCTCGCTGTTGTTCGGCACAACCTGGTTTACCGCCGCGATCGTATTTTTCGGCGCGCTGTCGCTGGTGCTGGCGGCGAACTGGACGGCGCGATTAATTCCGTCGCCGCGTCTGGCGCCGGCGGCGTTCGCGCTTTTGGGGCTTTCGTGTCTGGCGGTGCTGGCGTATCCGCTGGCGAATTTGGTGTCGTGGGAATCGGCGGCGGCGCGCGCGGTCGCGGCGTCTTTGCTGGTGTTCGTGCCGATTTATTTCGCCAATCTGGTCTTCGCCGTGCTGTTTCGCGGGCGCGGCGACGCGGAAAAATACTTCGGCTGGAATTTGCTCGGCGGCACGCTGGGCGGCGCCGCCGAATACGCCGGAATGGCGACCGGCTATCATATTTTGGCGTGGGTCGTGCTGGCGTGTTATGCGGCGGTGTTTTTGTGCGTGCTGCCGGAAATGCGGCGCGGCATCCGCATTACTCCCCCCCCCCCCCCGTACCCGCTTCCGGGAGAACCTCCGCAAAAGGCGGAAATGAACGCGTGATTTCCGCGGACGCCCGCCGAATCCCGCGCCCGCGCGTTTCTCCCGTATAATTGAAATCGCGCTGTTGTAGCTCAGTTGGCAGAGCAACTGATTCGTAATCAGTAGGTCGGAGGTTCGAATCCTCTCAACAGCACCGCGTTTTTTTACCCCGCCCCGCCCCGCCGAAATGCCGCCTTCGCACGATTTGGACGCCTTTGACTACGCCCTGCCGCCGGCGCAAATCGCCTTTCGCCCGGCGCGGCGGCGCGACGATTCCAAACTTTTGGACGCGCGACATTCACAGCCGGAAATTACGAAGTTTTCGCGTCTGCCGTCGCTGCTGCAAAAAGGCGACTTGGCGGTCGTGAACGATTCCAAGGTAATCCCGGCGCGTCTCAAAGCCGTCAAGGAAAGCGGCGGACGGGCGGAAATTTTCGCCGAACGATTTCTGCCGGACGGCGAAGTGCTGGCGCAGGTGCGCGCCTCCAAACCGCCGGCGGTCGGCGCGCGACTATTCGCCGGCGGCGTTTTCGCGGTGCGGGAAAAAACCGCGGACGGGTTTTATCGTCTGCGGGCGGAAAACCGCAAAGGCGAAGCGGTCGCCGCCCGCCCGCGTTTTCTCCGGCGCGGGGAGACGCCGCTGCCGCCCTATATCCGCCGCCCGCCGGACGCGGACGACAAACGCCGCTATCAGACCGTGTTCGCCCGCCGCCCCGGTTCCGTCGCCGCGCCGACGGCGGGACTGCATTTCACCCCGGCGGTGCTGGCGGCGATGGCGGCGCGCGGAATCGGATTGGCGAAAATCACACTGCACGTCGGGGCGGGCACGTTTTCGCCGCCGCGCCGCGGATTGTCGGCGGACGCGCTGCATTCCGAAAAATATCGGATTTCGCCGTCCGCCGCCGCGAAAATCAACGCCGCGAAAAAACGCGGCGGGCGCATTCTCGCGGTCGGCACGACGACTCTGCGCGCGCTGGAATCGGCGGCGGACGAAAACGGCGCGCTGTCCCCCGCCGAGGCGGAGACCGATTTGTTCGTCAAACCCGGCTTTCCGTTTCGCGTCGCGGATGTATTGCTGACGAATTTTCATCTGCCGCGCTCCTCGCTTTTGGTGCTGGCATGCGCTTTCGGGGGGCGGGAAAAAGTTTTGCGCGTCTACCGCGCCGCCGTGCGAAACGGATTCCGTTTTTATTCCTACGGAGACGCGATGCTGCTGTCGCGCGCGCAATGACGAAATAGCGGAATACGCCGCGGAATAATTTCCGCCGCGAATTAAAACGGCGCCGGGGCGGGCGGCGATGCGGGCGGTTTGCGGGCGTCCGCCCTTACAATTCGGAAATGGAGTTCCGAATATCCGCGACCTGCGGGGCGGCGCGCGCCGGACGAATTCGCACCGCGCGCGGCGACATTAAAACGCCGGCGTTCATGCCGGTCGGCACTCTCGGCGCGGTGAAGGGCGTGCCGCCGTCCGAACTCGCCGCGCTGGGATTTGACGTGATGCTCGCCAACGCCTTTCATTTGTGGATGCGGCCGGGCGAAAAAATCATCGCCGCGCACGGCGGACTGCACGGATTCTGCGGCTGGCGGCGTCCGATTCTCACCGATTCGGGCGGGTATCAGATGTTCAGTCTGCGGGCGCGGCGCGAAGTTTGCGAAGAAGGCGCGCATTTTTCCGCGCCGCACAGCGGCGAAAAACGTCTGCTGACGCCGGAACTTTGTATGCAAATTCAGCGGGAATTAAAAAGCGACATCGCGATGGTATTGGACGACTGTCCGCCGCCGCAAAACGCGAAGGAAGAAATCCGCGATTCCATGCGTCTTTCGATCCGCTGGGCGCGGCGATGCAAAATCGCGCACGGCGACAATCCCGCCGCGCTGTTCGGAATTATACAGGGGGGGGTCTATAAAGATTTGCGCGCCGAATCGGCGGACGCGCTGCGCGAAATTTCCTTCGACGGATTCGCCGTCGGCGGACTGGCGGTGGGCGAGGAAAAATCCGCGCGCGAAGATATTGTCGCCGCGACGGCGGAAATGCTGCCGTCCGACAAGCCGCGCTATCTGATGGGAATCGGCACGCCGTCCGACATCGCCGGCGCGGTGGCGCGCGGCGTGGATATGACCGACTGCGTCCTGCCGGCGCGCAACGCCCGCAACGGACATTTGTTTACAAGCGGCGGCGTACTGCGAATGAAAAACGCCCGCCACCGCAAAGATACCGCGCCGCCCGACCCCGCCTGCGACTGCATCACATGCCGCACTTTTTCGCGCGCCTTTCTGCATCATCTGCTCGCGGCGGGCGAAATGTCGGCGGCGCGGTATATGACGATTCACAATCTCGCGCACTACCGCCGTCTGATGAAAACTTTGCGGCTGGCGATCAAGGACGGCACGCTTCAAGCCGCGGTGCGGCGCGTGGAACAATTGGACGGCAGAGACGCGGATTAATACCCCCCCCCCCCCCCTTCATAAAAACAAAAACGCAAAAGAAATCGTACCCAAAAACGACGGTCATAACAAAATTTCCGGAATTAATTTATCCTTAAAATTATTCTTAAATTTTTTTAACTCCGCGGACGCGAACGCGGCGCGATTCGCGTTATACTTTTCAAGCGATGCGAAACAAACGGGACGAATATGCGGCGGCGGCGATAAAGGGGCGCGGCGCGACCGGCGCGCCGGCGGGGCGGTTTGACGAAACGACGCGCGAGGCGTTTGACGACGGCTGGCCGCGCGACGATTCAATTCCGCCGCCGCCCGACACGATAGTTCGCTGGGATTTGGCGAAGACCATTTTGAGCGAAAATGATTCGCCGGACATTCCGCATCAATTGTCCGCCAATCCCTATCGCGGCTGCGAGCATGGCTGCGTATATTGTTTCGCCCGCCCGTCGCACGCCTTTTTGGGATTGTCGCCGGGGCTGGATTTCGAGACGAAAATTTTCGCCAAACAAGACGCCGCGGAACTGCTGCGGCGAGAGTTGTCGCGCCCGCGCTATCGTCCGCGCCCGCTGTCGCTCGGAATCAACACCGACGCCTATCAGCCGCTGGAACGAAAACTGAAAATCACGCGGCGAATGCTGGAAGTTCTCGCCGAATGCCGCCATCCGGTTTCGCTGGTGACGAAATCCGCGCTGATAGAACGCGACCTGGATATTCTCGCGCCGATGGCGAAGGACGGTCTCGCGGAGGCGGCGGTGTCGCTGACTTCGTTAAATCCGGAATTGACGCGCAAACTGGAACCGCGCGCCGCCGCGCCGATGCGGCGTCTGAAAACAATCCGCAATCTCGCCGCCGCCGGCGTGCCGACTTCGGTCCTGCTCGCGCCGATAATTCCGGCGGTGAACGACGGCGAAATAGAATCGCTGCTCGCCGCCGCCGCCGAAGCCGGCGCCGCCGCCGCCGGCTATGTCGTCCTGCGTCTGCCGCACGAATTGAAGGAAGTTTTCCGCGAGTGGCTGGAAACGCACATGCCGCAAAGGGCGCAAAAAGTAATGTCGCAAGTGCGCGATTTACACGGCGGACGCGACTACAATCCCGAATTTTTCGCGCGCCACCGCGGACGCGGAGTGCTGGCGGATCTAATCGCGCGACGATTCGCCGCCGCCCGCCGCCGCCACGAACTGGACGCGCCGCGACAAATTCCGCTGCGCAGCGACCTATTCCGCCCGCCGCCGGACGCGCAACGGACTTTGTTGTAGCGAAGGCGGCGCGGCAAACCGCCGCCGCCCGTCCGCGGGAATGCGTTAAAATCACGGCGGGGGCGTAGCTCAGTGGCAGAGCATCTGGTTTGCATCCGGAAGAACGCGGGTTCAATTCCCGCCGCCTCCA
>JBPCXA010000225.1:0-13664 GCA_051008975.1 Gammaproteobacteria bacterium | reverse complement strand
CCGTTTTCGCGGGACGGCGCGGACGAATCCAAACGCGGCGAAACATAACCCGACAAATCGCAGACATTCATCACCGCCCGCGGCGGAGTCGCCGCCGCCAAATGCAAAGCCGCCGCCGTCGCAATGTCGCCGCCCCAGCAATCTTCCATGCACATTTGCGCGCCCAAATGCAGGCACAAATCGCGCGCGCGCCGCAACGCGCCCAGCCCGCCGAATTTGGAAATCTTCAACGCCACGGCGTCCATGCATCCCAGCGAATACGCCTTTAATAAACTCGCGGTGTCGTGCGCGTTTTCGTCAATTTTCATCGGCAGACCGGTCGCGGCGCGCACCGCCGCGCATTCTTCCAAAGAATTGCACGGCTGTTCCAGCATAATATCCGAATCCGCGACCGCCTTTCCGACCCGCGTCGCGGACAGGCGGGACGCGCCGCAATTCCAATCGCCATATACCAAAGGCCCGTCGCCGACCGCCTCCCGCACCAGACGCAGCCGCGCAATGTCCGCCTCGTCGTCCGCGCCGAGTTTTACTTGAAACTGCATTACGCCTTTCCGTTTTTCTTCGGCGGCGATTTTCGCCATTTCTTCCGGCGCGACGCAGGTGATGGAATGATACAGCGGCAGATTTTCCGCCCGCAAGCCGCCCAGCAGCGAATGCAGCGGCACTCCCGCCGCCCGCGCGGTAATGTCCCAAAGCGCGATGTCCAGCGGCGACTTCGCATAACCGTGTCCGGGCAGACGGCGATCCATCGCGTCCATCAACGCCTCCGGCGCGAGCGGATTCGCGCCCAAAAACAGCGGCGACAACTCCGCCAGCGCGGGCGCGACTCCGCCGGAATATGCGGGCAAATACCGCGGAATGCAGCAAACCTCGCCCCAGCCGCGAATATCCGCGTCCGTGTCGGCGCGCAAAACTATCGTATCCACCGAATCGCATGTTTTGCCGCCGGCCATGTAATACGCCGAATGGCTTTTTAGGGCGACGCGCCAGAGCGAAACGCGGACGATTTTCATCGCGCGACCGCCCGGCAACTTTCGTCCAGCGCGCGCAAAGTCGTCTCGAATTCTTCGGCGGAATGCGCGGCGGAAACAAAACGGCGGACGCCGGGCAGCATATATTGTCCGCGCCGCAGCATTTCCGAATCCAGACGCCGCGCCGCCGCCATGTCGCTTTTGACGATGTCCGCGTAATTCCGCGGCGGCTTTTCGCAAAACAAAAACTGCCACAGCGAACCCGCGCGCGCGACAATCGCCGGCATCTTGCGGCGTGTTAATATCTTTTCCGCCTCGCCGCAAAACGATTCCGTATTCGCGTTTAACGAATCATAAAAACCCGGCGTTCGCAGTTCGTCCAGCAACGCCGAAGTCGCCGCCGCCGCGACCGGATTGCCGTGCAGCGTGCCATTAAAATACGCGTACGACGAATCGCCGCGCCGCGCCGGATTCGCCAAATCAATAATTTCCGCGCGTCCGGCGACGACCGACAGCGGCCCGCCCGCGCCGATAATTTTTCCGAAACTCGCCAAATCGGGACGGATTCCCAAAGCCGAATGCGCGCCCCCGTACGCGACGCGAAAACCGGTCACAACCTCGTCAAAAATTAAAACGGAATCCAAACGGGAGGCGAGAGTCCGCAAGCCGCGCAAAAACTCTTCATCGCCGGGAATAATTCTTTGCACCGGCTCCGCGATAATCGCCGCCAAATCCGCTGCGTGCGCCTCGGCGATTTCGGTCGCCGCCGCCAAATCGTTATACGGCGCGACGAGAACGGAATCGCGCGCGCCCCCCGGCATGCCGGCGGTGTCGGCGACGGCGGCGGGATAGTCGGCGGAGGACGAAAATGCGGAAACCAGCGCGTAGTCGTGGTTGCCGTGATACGCGCCTTCAAATTTAAGAATCTTTTCGCGTCCGGTGAACGCCCGCGCCAATCGGATGCAATAGGCGGTCGCCTCCGAACCGGTCGTGGCGAAGGCGATTTTTTCGGCGCACGGAATGTCGCGCGCCAGCCGCGCCGCCAGCCGCACGGCGACATCCGACAACGCGCCGAACATGTGCATCCCGCGTCCGGTTTGTTTGTTCGCCGCGGCGACCACGGCGGCGGGGGAGTGTCCGAGAATCAGCGCGCCCGCGCCAGCGGCGTAATCTATAAACTCGCGCCCGTCCGCGTCCCAAAACTTCGCGCCCGCGCCGCGCGAGAAAATAAAACGAATGTCGTCCGTCAGCGCATACCCGCCCAGCCCCCCGCCCGGCAACGCCGCATCTGCCATCTTAAACAATGTCGCCGCTGTGTCTTTCATAAAGATATTTTACAACCGAATCTCCGCAGAACTTGCATGCACCGCCTTTCGCTTGCTCCGGTTTAAGAAAAAAAAGGGCGACTCGCGCCGCCCTTTTCTTTTCCCGCCTCGCCAAAATACCGCCCCGTTCCCGCAAAAAAACCAAAATTCGGACGATTCGGGCGGAAATTCGCCTTTTAACCACAATCCCATTCCCGCACCACCCCGTTCCATTCCTGCCCCCCGTTCCATTCCCGCGAAAGCGGGAATCACCTTTGCGCGAAAGCACAAACAACGATTCGCCTTCGGCGAATGGAGATTCCCGCTTTCGCGGGAATGGAAAAAAAGAACGAAAATCGCAAAAAATACGCCCGCTGCCGTCCGTTTTTGGTTAAAATGGCGTTTGTTATTATTTCCGAAAAGGAGAGAACCCATGAAAATAACCGCTGTTCTTTTGACAATCGCCGCCGCCGCTTTTGCGGTTTCGGGGTGTGCCGCCGACAGAGCTCTGAATCATCCGAAAGCGAAAGATGCGAGCGTTCTGCAAGCCGGCACTGACCGACAAGTCGTTATCGCCGAACTTGGCGCCCCCGTTCACACGGAAGAGAAGGACGGACGGAAAACCGATTTATTCAAGTTCATTCACGGCATTGATACCGGTGAAAGAAACACACGGGCGGCGTTGCACAGCGTCGGTTCCGTCATTACTTTCGGTGCTTGGAATCTCATCGGAAATCCGTTGGAAGCGGAGTTTAGCGGCGATGAAATCCGTCTGACCGTTGAGTATGACGAAAACGAGAAGGTCGCCGCCGTTAATTTTCTGAAAGGAAGGGAAGATTTCGTCAATTCCAAGGCGGAGTAAGAAAAGGGCGGCGGAATGTCGCCCTTTTTTTATATCTAAATCCCGCCGCCGCCTTTGGCGAGGGCGCCGGCGATGTCGGGGTGTTCGGGGTTGACATCCAGCCGTTCTTCTTTCGGCAACACCACCAAATCCATGTCCTCCATAGGAATCACGCCGAGCAGCGGCTCGTCGCCCATCACCAGCGCGCCGGCATATCCGATTCGGTTTTTGAATCGGAGTTGTATCGGGCCGGCGTACGGCGCTCTGACGGCGCGCCCGTCCGCCAGCACGACGGCTTTATGTTCGGCAATTTCCAAATCCAACTCTTCCCGCAACGATTCGGGAATGCAAAGATGATGCGACCCGCTGTCTACCAGCATATTGACCGCGCGAAAAGGCGCGTCCGGCAGACGCGGATTCTTAATGTCAACTTGGGCGCGAACGATTCCCATCAATCCGCCAGATTCTCAAAAAACTCCGTCATCGCCGCTTTCAGCGCGGCGTCAATTTCGTCCGTCAATTCGGGCGTCTCGTCGATTTTCGCGGTCAGATCGCCGTGGCGCGATTTCATTTCGCGCTGCAACGTCTCCTCCGTCTGCAGCGCCTTGTCCACGCCGATTTTGTCGAAGAATCCGTTTTCAATCGCATACAGCGTCACCGCCAGCTCCGACACCGAAAACGGCGTATATTGCTTCTGCTTCATCAGTTCGGTGACGACGCGCCCCTTTTCCAGCTGCGCGCGGGTCGCGTCGTCCAGATCGCTCGCGAACTGCGCGAACGCCGCCAATTCGCGATATTGCGCCAGCGCGAGACGGACGCCGCCGCCGAGTTTTTTGATGATTTTCGTCTGCGCCGCGCCGCCCACCCGCGACACCGAAAGCCCCGCGTTCATCGCCGGCCGGACGCCCGCGTTAAACAAGTCGGTCTCCAAAAAAATCTGCCCGTCGGTGATGGAAATCACATTCGTCGGCACGAACGCGGTGACGTCGCCGGCCTGCGTTTCAATAATCGGCAGCGCGGTCAGGGAGCCGGTTTTGTTCTTCACCTTGCCGCCGGTGTGCCGCTCCACATAGTCCGAATTGACGCGCGCGGCGCGTTCCAGCAGCCGCGAATGCAGATAAAACACGTCGCCCGGATACGCCTCGCGCCCCGGCGGACGCCGCAACAGCAAAGAAATTTGCCGATACGCCCACGCCTGCTTGGTCAGATCGTCGTAAATGATCAGCGCGTCCCGTCCGTTGTCGCGGAAATATTCCGCCATCGTGCAGCCGGCGTACGGCGCGACATATTGCAGCGGCGCGGCGTCCGAGGCGGTCGCCGAAACGACAATCGTATGCGCCATCGCGTCGTGTTCCTCCAATTTGCGCACCACCGCCGCCACCGAAGACGCCTTTTGTCCGATCGCGACATACACGCAAATGCAGTCCTGCCCCTTCTGGTTGATAATCGCGTCCACCGCGATCGCAGTCTTGCCGGTCTGGCGGTCGCCGATGATTAATTCGCGCTGCCCGCGCCCGATCGGCACCATCGTGTCAATCGCCTTCAATCCGGTCTGCAGCGGCTGCGACACGCCCTTCCGCCAAATCACCCCCGGCGCGATTTTTTCGACCGGCTCGCGTTTTTCCGCGTCTATCGCGCCGGCGCCGTCAATCGGCTCGCCCAGCGGATTCACCACCCGCCCGATCAAATTGTCGCCGACCGGCACTTCCAGCACCCGCCCGGTGCAGGCGACGCGATGCCCCTCCGAAATATGCCCGTATTCGCCCAGCACCACCGCGCCGACCGAATCCTCCTCCAAATTGAGCGCGAGACCGAAGCCGCCGTTTTCGCCGAACGACAGCATCTCCCCCTGCCGCGCCTCGGACAATCCGTGGATGCGGACGATGCCGTCGTTGACCGACAGCACCACGCCTTCGTTGCGCATTTCGGCGTCCAGATTCAGATCGCCGATTTTTTGTCTGATAACTTCGCTGATTTCAGACGGGCTCAGTTGTTTCATGGGATTCTCCTGTTCAGTGTATCGCCGCCGCAAGGCGGTCAATCCGGCCGCGTATGCTGGCGTCCAGCACATTGTCTTTAATATGCACGCGGACGCCGCCCAGCAGTTCGGAATTTTCCGAATACAGCGCGCGCACTTTTTTGCCGCTCCATTTGGCGAGGGCGCGGTCAAACTCGCTGCGCGCCGCCAAATCCATCGGCCGCGCGGTCTCCACCCGGATGTCCAAAACGCCGCCGGCCGCGGCGTGCAACTCGGCGTAGCGGCGGGCGATCGCGCCCAAAACCTCCATCCGCCCGGCGGCCGCGACAATCCGCAAAAAGTTGCGAAACGCGTCGTCCGCCTCCGTCGCCGCCGCCAGCGTTTCGGCAAGCGGCTCCTGTCCGCCGCGCATCGCCCGCGCCGCGCGAAAAACGGCGTCCTCGGATTCCGCCAGCGCGTTAAACAAACGCATCCATTTGCGCGCGACGTCTTCGCCCGCGCCCCGGGCGTAGGAAAAGGCGGCGGCGGCGTAGGGCGCGGCGGCGTTCACGAGGATAATTTGCTCTTGAGCGATTCCACGATGTCGTCGTGCGCCTTCGCGTCCACTTCGCGCGCGAGAATTTGAGACGCGCCGGCGAGCGCGAGTTCGCCGACCCGCTGCTGCAATTCGCGGCACATCGCGGCGCGCTCCAACTCCAAATCGCGGCGTCCCCGCGCCAAAATATGCGCGTTTTCGCTCTCGGCTTCGCCGCGGGCGGATTCCACGATTTCACCCTTGCGCTTTTCGCCTTCGGCGAGCAGCTGCCCGGCGCGGGCGCGGGCGTCGGCGAGCAATTCGTTCTTGCGCGCCTCGGCGGCGGCGAGATCCTCCTTGCCCTGCGCGGCGGCGGCGAGACCGTCGGCGATCTCCTTCTGCCGCGTTTCCACGGCGTTCATCAGCGGCGGCCAGACGAACTTCATCACCACCCACACCAAAATGGCGAACGTGACGATTTCGCCCAGCAGCGTGGTGAAACTGAGCAGTTTCAACCCCTCCGCCGCCGCCGGCTGAACCGCCGCCGCCGCAACCGCCGCGACCGCGAAAGTACGATAGTGCTTCATAACCGCGCTCCGCCCGATTATCCGAACAGCACCACCAGCGACAGCGCGATGGCGATAATCGGCACCGCGTCGGTCAGACCCACGGTCAGAAAGAATCGTCCCATCAGTTTGCCCTCCAATTCGGGCTGGCGCGAAATCGCCTCCAACAGCCGCCCGGCGAGAATGCCGATGCCGATCGCCGCGCCCAGTCCGGCCAGTCCCGCCCCGACCGTCGCCAGCCCCTTGCCGATCGCGTCCCCCGCCTCCTGCGCGAACGCCGTCGCCGGCAACGCCGCCAAAAAAAGAACCACCGCGTTTTTGAGTTTCATGCCTGTCTCCTGTGATAAGTGAACCTTAATGTTTTTCGTGCGCCATGGCGAGATACACCACCGTCAGCACGGCGAAAATATACGCCTGCAGCGGCACCACCAAAATGTGATAAATCGCCCACGGCCCGCCGAAAATCCACTGCCCCATCCACGAACCGAAGACGCCCGCCGCAATATACGACATCCCGCCGCCGATGAGCAAAAAAATCATCTCCGCCGCGAATAAATTGCCGAACAACCGCATGGAAAGCGACAGCGGACGGGCGACCTCCTCCACCGCCCGCAGCAAAATATTCACCGGCGCCATCCAAATTCCGAACGGCGCGGTCGCAATTTCATGCGCGAAACCGCCGACACCCTTCGTCTTGAAATTGTAATACAACGTCATCGCAAAAATCGACAGCGCCATCGCCGCCGTCAAACTCAAATCCGCCGTCGGCAGCAACTTGAAATGCGGCACCGAACCGGTCAGCAAATAGCCGCCCGAAGCGACCAAATCCACCGGCACCAAATCCATGCAGTTCATCAGAAACACCCACACAAAAATCGTCACCGCCAGCGGACCGACAATCGGCGGCGCGTTCGGAAACAACTCCCGCACCTGCCGGTCAAAAAAGCCGAACAACATCTCGCAAAACACCTGCCCCTTGGACGGCGAACGCACCGCCGCGCGCGCCGTTCCGCGCCGCAGCAGCCACAATCCCAAAAGCGCGGTCGCCCACGAAATCACCACCGTGTCCAAATGCAGCGCCCAGGTCACCGGACCGTCGCCGCTCTCGCCGACCGTAAAATTGGACAAATGCCCGCCGATATAATCGGAAAGATTGTCCGGCCACGGCGTCGCGCCCGCCATGTTAATACGCCGTCCGCGCGGCGCGAAACGCCCCCCACGCCGCCGCCGCGACGACCCCGGCGACGAAGTATTCCGCCGCAAACATTCCGCCGGAATGCAAAAAACGCGCGCCGCCGGCGAGCAGCAAAATCGTCGTCGAAAACTTTCCCGCCCACAGCGAAAACGCGTTTTGCGGCGGACAATCGCGCGCGAAAAACAACATCGCCGCCTGCGGCAGCCACACCGCCGCCGCCGCCGCCGCGAACGACATCGCCGCCGCACCGCCGCCGAATGCGGCGCCGAACGCGGCAAAAAGGGCGATTCCGCCGCCCGCGCCCCAAATTTGCAAATCCGCTACTTTCATTTGCCGACAATTAAACACCATTTCCGCCAAAAATCCCAAACCGGCGGAATTTTTTTATCGCCCAGCGAATCCGCCCGCTTTCGCCGCCGCCGCCCAAAGTACACCCACGCCGCCATTCCGGCGAAAGCCGGAATCTCCATTCGCCGCAAGGCGAATCCGCCGTTTGCGCTTCGCGCAAAAGAGATTCCGGCTTTCGCCTCGCCTTTTCACCCTCCGCCTTTGGCGGGGGGTCAAAATTCGCAAAGCGAATTTTGGGGGGGTGGAAATCCGCCGACACCGCCCCCCGCGATTCCGCTAACGCGAAATCGCACCCCCCTCCGCAAGCGGAGGAGGGTGAAATAGTTCGCGGAAAGCCGGAATCCTCGCCGTTCTCCGTCTCCGCAAAAACGGCGGAGATTCCTGCTTTCGCAGGAATGGAATTCTCTTTTCTCGCAAATCCCGCCGCCCCTTTTTTGTATAGAATGCCGCCATCGCCCCTTTGCGGGCAAAGTTATAATCTATGCGTATGCATATCGTATGCATATTCCATCGCCGCTACGTGTATAATGTCCCACAGTCCATTTTGCGGACGGAATCCGAAAGGAACAAAAATGAAACTGAAAACTCTCTTTTTGACAATCGCCGCCGCCGTGTTTGCGTTGTCGGGCGGTGTCGCCATGGCTTTCGATGCGGAGAGGGGAGATAGCACCTTTGGTCTCGGGGGTGATTCTTGCCCCGAATTCTTGCGGAAAGAAAAAGAAAGCGAGATTGGCAAAATCGCTTATGAGGTTTGGGTCGGCGGCTTTATGACGGGCTTTATGTCGGCGGCTTGGCGGTATAACGACACGCAACAGACGTTTGATTTTGCGGAGGATATAGACGTTATTATGCATCTTATCCGTGAGTATTGCGATAAGTATCCGATTGATGGTGTGGTTCTGGCGGCGGAGTATGTCGTAAATGAGCATTTTCTGCTGAAAGCGGGTGAGCGGTAATCGGCGGTGCATGTTTTCAGTTCTCGTTTCTTGTCGACGAAGGTCATGACAGACACGGGGATTAGTGGTATTTTGCATTTGCAGAATATCACGGGCGGCGGGCGGAACTCCGATGTTTCGTCCGCCGCTTTTTTGTGAACATTCGGCGGCGAGGAAAGTTATTCCTCCAATCCCGACAGGGCGCGCGCGTATTCGTCGGCGTCAAAAACCGCCAGGTCGTCCGCGCCTTCGCCGAGTCCGACGAATCGCACCGGACGCGGGATTTGCGCCGCCAGTTCCAGCAAGAATCCGCCTTTCGCCGAACCGTCCAGTTTGGCGAGCGCCAGTCCGGTCACGCCCGCCGCCGCGGAAAACGCCTCCACTTGCCGCAACACATTCCGCCCCAAAGTCGCGTCCGCCACCAGCAAAAGTTCGTGCGGCGCGCCGGGAAGCGCCTTGGCGGCGGCGCGGCGGATTTTTCCCAATTCCGCCATTAAATGTTTTTGCGTCGGCAGACGCCCGGCGGTGTCCATGATCACAACATCGCAGTCGCGCGCAATCCCGGCGCGAATTCCGTCAAACGCCGCCGCGCCGGGATCGGCGGCGGAAACGAATTCCGCCGCGCCGGTTTTCTCCCCCCATTCTTGCAATTGTTCGCGGGCGGCGGCGCGAAAAGTATCGCCCGCCGCCAGCAATACTTTTTTGCCGTCGCGGATTAAACGGCGGCATAACTTGGCAATCGTCGTCGTTTTGCCGCAACCGTTCACGCCCATCACCATCACGACGAACGGCTTAAATCCCGCGACGGAAAGGGACGCCTCCACCCGCATAAGACGCGCGGAAATTTCCGCCGCCAGCCGACGGGCGGGAAGAATATCGCCGTCCCGCAAACGCGCGGCTTGAATAATATCTTCGGCGGTGCGGACGCCGACGTCGGCCATAATTAAATCGTCCCGCAGCATCGCAAACGCGCGGTCGTATTCGGCGGCGACCGCGGACGGCATTTGTTTGCGGGTGCGCGCCAATCCGGCGAAAAAACGCCCCATTCAATAATTCGTCCACAACTCGGCGGCGGGGGCGTAGCCGGTTTCGCCGTCCGAATGCAGCACTTCCAGCCACGCGCCTTCCGTCCGCAATACTTCCAGCACCACGCCGCGGCGGGCGTAAAACACTTCGGGGGCGGAAAAAGAGGGGGACGACCGCGCCGCGGTCATTTCCGCCGACACCGCCGCCGCCCGCGCGGCGCGCACGAAACGCTCGCGCACCCAGCCGGATTCGCCGGTAAACAGCGAAACTTTGCGCCAGCCGTCCACGCGGCTGACCTCCCGCAGCGGATGTCCGGCGGCGAGAATAAACAGCGGCGTCGCCCGTTCCGAATGCGAATCGTACAACACCGCCGGCTCCCGCAACACCGCGCCGGCGGCGGACGCCGGCGCCGCCGCAAAGGCGCACAGCAACATTACAAAAAGGCGCGTTTTTCGCATCATCGTCAGGAGGTTTTGTTTTGGACGGCGGCGTCTTCGGCGAGTTTCTTTTCCATCGCGGCGCGTTTTTGTTCGTACAGCGCGCGAAAATTAAACGGCGGCAAAAACAATCGCGGCGCGCCGGCGCGCATCAGCAAATCGCCGGCGAGTTGGCAGACGTACGGATAAATCATTTCCGGCGCGTGAATATTGAGAATGCGGTCGCGCAGCGGCGGGTCGGCGTTTTCCACGCAGACGACTCCGGCCTGGGACGCCTCCACCAGCAGACATGTCTCCTCGCCGGCGAGCAGGCGGCAGGTCGCGTCCAGCGTCACTTCGTAATAATTCTCGCGCGAAAGACGGCG
This sequence comes from Gammaproteobacteria bacterium, assembly GCA_051008975.1. Taxonomy (GTDB): domain Bacteria; phylum Pseudomonadota; class Gammaproteobacteria; order Tethybacterales; family Persebacteraceae; genus Persebacter. The sequence goes on along the minus strand of JBPCXA010000225.1, from coordinate 3,184 downwards.
CGCCGCGCTGCGCATCTCCATTTTCATCGTCGGATTTTTTCCGAGCGCCGGCGCCACCGCCTTGGCCGGCGTTTCCAGCGAGAGATTTTTGATCAAAATGTTTTCCAGCCGGAAAATCGGCGCGGGTTTGCCGCCCGCCGTCGCTTCGGTTTTGGGAGTTTCGCCGCCGTTGCCTGTCGCGGTTTTTTGTTCGGGATTGTCGTCGCTCATCGGATTTTCCTTTCGTTTATTTTTTAAGAACCGGAAGTTGCGCGTCGACCCACGCGACCATTCCGCCGCGCAGCGCGCGCACTTTCTTAAAACCGAGTTCGGCGAGTTCGCGCGTCCGCCGCTTGGACTGCATTCCGTTTTCGCACACCAGCACGACCGGTTTTTCGCGGTATCGTTCAATTTCGGCGGCGCGTTGTTTGACTTCGTCGGCGGGAATATGGCGCGCCTGCGCGATCCGTCCGCGCGCGAAATCGGCGGCGCCGCGCAAATCCACGAACACGCCCTTTTCGCGCCTGACCAGCAGCACCGCGTCGGAATGATCCACGAGTTTCGCGCCGTCGCGGACGATTGTGAACGCCAGCCCCGCCGCCGCCGTCGCCGCCAGACACGCCCAAAAAATATTCGCCAACAAAAACTCCGCCATTCCGCCATTATACCCGTTCCGCGCGGCGCGCGATTAACAAAGGCGGACGCGAATGTCAATCCCGCACGATGCGGCGCAGCCGCCCCAGTTTGCGCAGGACGATTTTTTTCTTGAGATCATGCTCCCAAAAGCGAAACACATGCCAGCCGTCCCGCCGCAGGCATCGCGACACTTTTTTGTCGCGCGCGATGTTGCGGGCGATTTTCTCGCGCCAAAACCGGCGATTGGTTTTCGGCGTCGTCCCGTGAATCGGACAGCCGTGCCAGAAACATCCGTCCACAAACACCGCGGCGCGCGCGGCGGGAAAGACAAAATCGGGGCTTCCCAAAAGCGGCCAGCCGCGCCGCCAGCCGGCGATGCGGCGGCGCCGCAATATCGCCGCAAACGCGCGTTCCGTAGACCGGTTCCCCCGCGACTTCACCCGCCCCATCAGCCACGAACGCTTCTCTTTGTCAAATACGTCGGCCACGGCGGTTTCCGCGAAATATATGTTTGTTATGATATTCCAAAAAATCCGCCCCCGGCTTGAATTTGTCCGGCGCGTCAATTGTATGTCCGTCGCATCCGATTACGAACGCGGCTTCGCGGCAGGTTTTCGCCTTTTCGCGCAAATAGCCGGACACTATCACCGCGCCGTCCGTTTGCACGGTAATCAATCCCCGGTCAAACGCGCGGTCGTGCAGCGCGTTCAAACAAAGCCCGTTGCTGGGGTCGAGCCGCCCGCGGTTTTTATGCCAGGGAACGATATGACTCGCGTTCAACAATTCGGGCGCGCCCAATCCCGTGATGCAGCACCGCTCGCGATACGCCGATAGCACCGCGCGGCGAAAAAACGACTGATTGACGCGGGTGCGCACCAAACTCTCGCGCTCTTTTCCGTCCGGCATATTGACGATTTCGGGCGGCACTTCCGCCCGCGCCTCCGCGGTTTGTCCGTCAAATACGGCGAACGCCCGTTCGCTTTCATAAATCAATTGTTCCGGACGCGCGAAAAATTCCTCCCATATCGCCGCGTCCAGTTTCGAGCCGGGCTTCAAACTGCTGGGATTCTTCGGGTCGTGCCACGCCAAATTTCCCATCTTCATTGACAGCGAGGCGGGCGTCCGCCCTATTTTTTTCGCGAGCGCGACAATCGTCGGATTACGGCTATGAACCCTGCCGAACGGCATCCGGCAATACAAATTAAACGCCGCCAAAGTTTCCGCCCGCCCCCATTTCGTGTTGTACTTCGTCATGCGCGGATTGTATCATTTCCGCGCAGACGAAGCCGCCGGTTGATTTCTCCGTTCGGCGATGACCCGCAATTTCTTCCTGTATACGGAGATGCTGTGGTCGGCGAGAAAAGATTTCCACGGCGCGCCTTTCGCCAGCCAGCCCCTTATTCTGCGCACAAAACTGACGGCGTAAAGCATTTTTACGCCGCCATACTTGCCTTGTTTGCAGTTGGTCAGATAGCGCATGTCGCCGCCGTGATAATAACCGCCGCAATTGTCCACCAACCATGAACTGGCGGAAGACGATAACCGCTTGACGACCCATCCGATGACGGATACTAATTCGTCCCCGGGCGGCAACATAGTAACGCAATCCGCCGAGTTGACGATTCGGTAAACAGGCGTTTTCCGTTCCGTCCAATGTTCGTCTCCCACTCTGGGCGCGCCGAAAGTGTAGCACGCGGCAATGCCGCCTTTGTGCGACAGTTTCTTCGCCGCGATTGTCGCCAACGCGCCGCCCAAACTGTGTCCGGTAATGAACAGCGGCAAATCCTTATGTTCATCCCGGTCCAGCGCGTTCTGAATTTCAGACGCGACGCAGTTGTATGCTTCGTTAAAGCCCGAATGAATTTTGCCGCCGCTTTCGCATGCGACGGTCAACGCGTTGCAGTCCGCCTTAATGTCCCTGATACTTTCGGCCTCGGTTCCCCGGAACGCAAGGGCGACAAATTTCTCGCCGCCCACGAGAATGGCCTGCGTCCCCTCGCAGTCAAAAGTGTCAATCAGGCGCAACCGGACATGCTCCAACTCCGCTTTCAGCGAAAGGAGATTCTTTTCGTGGTCGTAGCCGAGGGCGTTGATTAATCCAACCAGCCCCGCCAGCCGTTTTTTGTCCACCATTTTTTTGACGGCGTCCAAAATATAATCCTTATGCTTGGCGTCTTTCATTAACGGATTAAATTTGACATACGCCAGTTCGGACAGGCACGCCATCAGCCACGCGGTTCTGTCGCTATACGCCTGCCGATAACTCGGCAGTTCCTTGTTCAGCAACAGTTTGACTTTCTCCGTCCCCTGCGCCGATTCCGTCAAAATTCCCATAATATCCTCCAATTGTTTAGGCATTAACAATCAATTGGGGGCGATTTTCCAGAATTTCAAGGGTGATTTCCCAGCAAACCCGAATAGGCGCGAATTTTTTTATCCCAACAACAGCCGGTCGTCGTCCGCTTCTTCGCCGGCGTTTTGGGCGAAGAGGCGGAGGAGGTCGGCGGGACGCATTCCGCGGCGGGTTTCGCCGCCGACATCCAGGGCGATTCTCCCCTGATGCAGCATC
>JBPCXA010000224.1:0-10351 GCA_051008975.1 Gammaproteobacteria bacterium | reverse complement strand
CGCGAGTGCCGCCGCGTACTGGCGGACGACGGCGCGATCTGGGTCATCGGCACCTATCACAATATCGGGCGGCTGTCGCGCCTGATGCAGGACATCGGCTTTTGGATGCAAAACGACGTCGTCTGGCACAAGACGAATCCGATGCCGAACTTTCGCGGCGTCCGTTTTACCAACGCGACCGAAACCTTGCTTTGGGCGAAAAAAAGCGAAAAAGGACGCGCGGTTTTCAATCATAAAACGATGAAGGCGGAAAACGGCGGCAAACAAATGACGAATGTCTGGCGGTTTCCGCTGTGCGGCGGCGCGGAGCGATTGCGCGATTCGGACGGCAAAAAACTGCATTCCACGCAAAAACCGGAGGCGTTGCTGCGGCGAATCATTCTCGCGACCAGCCGCCCGGGCGACGTCGTTTTGGATCCGTTTTCGGGCAGCGGCACGACTTTGGCGGCGGCGCGCAAACTCGGCAGAATCGGAATCGGACTGGAACGCGAAACGCGCTATATCGCCGCTTCCGCAAAACGAATCGCGGCGGTCGTTCCCGAAGAACTTTCGCGCGAAGAATCGGCGCCCGCGCCGCGCCGCGTACCGTTTTCGGAATTGCTGGAACGCGAATTCATCAAACCCGGCGCGGTTTTGCATTCGCGCGACGGCGCGACAAAGGCGCGCGTCTTAAAAAACGGCGACATAAAAATCAACGGCGCGACGAACGCCGAAGGTTCCATTCATCGGATGGGCGCGAAAGCCGCGGGCGTCCCGTCCTGCAACGGCTGGAATTTTTGGTACGCTAAAACCGGCGGCGAACAAGTTTCGTTAAATCATTTGCGCGAACGGGCGCGGGAGGCGGCGTCATAAAAAAGGGCGACATTTCGCCGCCCTTTTTATTCCGCCTTGCATCTCAACGGGCGGAGAGTATCCCGATACCCAGCAAGGCGATTCTAAAAATCAATATCCATGCCCTCATCGTCAAACGCTTCATCTCCACCTTCCCCATCCTGCGCTTCATCTTCTGTGCTGCGGCCGCTCGTCAGATATGCAAGTCCGCCCGCCGCCAACAGCATTCTGCAAATGGGCAAATTCTTATTTTCCTGTGCCAAAGCCAGAGCCGTTGCGCCGTTCCGCACCGCATTCGGATTCGCACCCGCCGACAACAACAGCTTGACAACTTCAGCATGTTCGGAATGCACCGCTATCATCAGAACCGTACAACCATTACGCGCCGTATTCGGGTCGGCGTCCGCCGACAACAGCACCTTGACGATTTCGACATGTCCCTGGACTACCGCATGCATCAAAGCCGTCATTCCGTCATCAGCCACCGCATTCGGATTCGCGCCCGCCGACAATAACAATTTGAGAACTTCAGCATGTTCGGACTGCACCGCCGCTAACATCAGAACCGTGGAACCATTATGATACGCCGTATTCGGGTCGGCGTCCGCCGACAACAGCACCTTGACGATTTCGACATGTCCCTGGTCTACCGCCGCCGTCAAAGCTGTCGTGCCGTCGTCCGCCAAGTTTGGATTCGAACCTGCCGACAAGTTCGGATTCGCGCCCGCCAACAACAGCGCTTTGACAACTTCAGCATGTCCTCTCCACGCCGCCCCTATCAAAGCCGTCGCGCCGTTCTTCAGCGTTGCATTCGGATTCGCCCCTCCCGACAACAGCAACTTAACAATTTCGGCACGTCCGGACTGTGCCGCTGCCATCAGAGCCGTCGCGCCGTCATCTTGCGCGGCATTCGGATTCGCGCCCGCCGCGAGTAGACGTTTGACCTCGTCCAAATCTTCGTTAATGACGACTGTAATCAGTTGATCCATCGTCTTTCTCCTCGTCTGTCGCCGAAAAATAGGGCGTTGGCGGAATTATACCGGATTTTCGTCCGAAAAAGAAAGTTCCATTCCTGCGTAAAGCAGGAATCTCGGAAGTTTTTTAACGGCGAGGATTCCTGCTTTCGCAGGAATGGTACGTCTTTTATTTTTCGCCGAAGGAGATTCCGGCTTTCGCCGGAATGGTGATTTTTGTCATTCTGGCGAAAGCCAGAATCCAGCGTCTTTTTCCCGCAAATGGAAAGACACTAGATTCCGGCTTTCGCCGGAATGACCAACGAGAGAACGGCGATGATTCCTGCTTTCGCCGGAATGGAATGCGGGGTGGGCGGAAAGACGGCGGGCGGAGATTGTCGTCTGCGAATCCGCCCGGATTGTCTTTGGAGTGCGAGAAACAGCATATTTACGGCGTTTGCGGGTGTTTGCGGAGGGAAAAACAGTGCAGAATTTTCTTTGCATTGCGTTGTTCTTGTAAAAAATTACGCTAAATTAAGAAAAAATAGCGTAAATTTTTATTAAGATTACGCAGTATTTAGAAAAATTTGCGCTATGCAAAGAAAAAATAGCGTAGAATTTTCATTGCATTGCGTTAAATTAAGGAAAGACAGCGTTAAATTATGTTTTAATTGCATTGATTTTTACTCGCAGGACGGAGAAGAAAGGGGCGGAACGATGAAATTAAACAAAAAATACGCCGCGCATTCGGCGGAGTTGGCGGCGATTCTCGGTTATTTGGCGGACGGCGACGGAATGCTAACGCCCGCCGCTTTGCGTTTGGGCGTCTCGCAGACGGAAGTCGGCGATTTGCGGGATTTGCGGGCGGCGTTTGATGCGGCGTTTGCGGCGTATCGCAGTCCGGATTCGCATAACGCCATTGCCGTTGCCGCGATGCGGGCGGCGGATTTGCGGGCGTTCGCGGCGGTTTTGCCGATGCGGCAGCGGTTGAAAAAAGGTTTGGCGGCGTTGACGGCGGAGGATTATGCGAATTTGGGAATTCACGAGGACAAGAAAATTCGGACTCGCGCGAAGCGTCCGGCGGATGTGCCGGCGGCGATTTTGGTGCATTCGGCGGAGTTGGTTTTGACATTTGAGGCGATTGACGAGACGGCGGACGGCAAGCGGCGGTTTGTTTTGCCGCGAGGTTGGCGAATCGCGCGCGCGATTGCGATTTTGCCGCAGGGGACGGCGGCGGCGGAGGGCGATTTTCGCGCGATAGATACGGTCGCGCGGAGTCGGTTTTCGGTTTCTTTTGTCGCCGCGGATGTCGGAATGAATGTGTATTTGCGGATTGCGTACGAAAACACGGCGGGGCGCGGACCGTTTTCGCTGCCGATTAAGGCGGTTGTGATTTAGCGGCGACAAGCGCGCGGGCGTTAAATTGGCGCGTTCTATATTAAAATACCGATAATCCGATGCTTGACCACCTGCTTTCCATTCTTATCTGGTTCCCGATTGCGGGGGGGGCGGCGGCGCTGGCGGGCGGGGCGGCGGGCGTGTGTCCGTACCGCCTGAAGGCGTTCGGGATTGTCGTTTCGGTCGTCGCGTTCGCGCTGTCTTTGCCGCTGTTTTTTATGTTCGATTCGTCCTCCGCGGCGATGCAGTTCGCGGAGGACGCGCCGTGGATCGACCGCTTCAACATCCGCTACGGGCTGGGCGCGGACGGGTTTTCGGTGCTGATGATTTTGTTGAATACTTTTACGACCGTGCTGGTGCTGGCGGCGTGCTGGCGGGCGGTGCAAAAACGGGTCGGCGGCTATGTGGCGGCGTTTTTGACGATGTCCGGGCTGACCAACGGCGTTTTTGCGGCGACCGACGCGGCGTTGTTTTATGTGTTTTGGGAGGCGACCTTGATTCCGCTGTTTGTCGTCATCGGCGTGTGGGGCGGCGAGCGGCGGGTGTATGCGGCGATTAAATTCTTTTTGTATACGCTGCTCGGCTCGCTGCTGATGCTGGTCGCGTTTTTGTATTTGTACGGCGAGACCGGCGGTTTTTCCATCGCCGGATTCCGCGACGCGCCGCTGTCCATGACGGAGCAGACGTTTTTGTTTTTCGCGTTTTTGGCGGCGTTCGCGGTGAAGGTGCCGATGACGCCGGTGCATACCTGGCTGCCGGACGCGCATGTGGAGGCGCCGACCGGCGGCTCCATCGTGCTGGCGGCGGTGATGCTGAAACTCGGCGCGTACGGATTTTTGCGCTTTTCGCTGCCGGTCGCGCCGGACGCGAGCCAGGAATTCGCGTGGCTGATGATCGCCCTGTCGCTGGCGGCGATTGTCTATATCGGACTCGTCGCGCTGGTGCAGGAAGACATCAAAAAACTCGTCGCCTATTCCTCGGTCGCGCACATGGGATTTGTCACGCTCGGCTTTTTTCTTTTTGACGAACTCGGAATGAAGGGCGGCGTCGCGCAAATGGTGTCGCACGGCTTCGTTTCCGGCGCGCTGTTTTTCGGCGCGGGCGTCGTCTACGAGCGGACGCATACGCGCAAAATTGCGGACTACGGCGGCGCGGCGAATACGATGCCGAAATACGCCGCGTTTATGATGTTGTTCGCGATGGCGAACGCCGGACTGCCCGGCACCAGCGGATTTGTCGGCGAGTTTATGGTGATTCTGGCGGCGGTCGGCGTCAACTTTTGGATCGGCCTGCTGTGCGCGACGACGCTGATTACCGGGGCGGCGTATACTTTGTGGATGTATCGGCGCGTGTTTTTCGGCGAGATAGCGAACGACGCGGTGCGCGCGTTGAAGGACGCGGGACGCCGCGAATTGGCGATTATGGCGCTTTTCGCCGCGCCGATAATGCTGATGGGGCTGTGGCCTTTCCCGTTTTTGGAAGTGCTGGACGCCGCCGCCGAAAATCTACTGTCGCATGTACGAGAGGGGAAGTTGTGAACGCCGCCGCCGCCGTTCCGTTTCCCGCGTTCGCGCCTTCGCATCCGGGCGCGGCGCGCGCGCCGGACGCCGCCCCCGCCGTACGCAAGCGGGCGGACGGGCGTTTTTATACGCGGGGGAATCCGTTCGTGCACGCGGCGTTTCGTATTTGGGCGGCGCGCGCCGGGCTGCCGCAAACGCCCGTATTGGAACCGTTCGCCGGCGCGAATAATTTAATCCGGATGTTGCGCGCGGTCAATTTATGCGAATCGTTCGCGGCGTTTGACATCATGCCCGGCGACGAATCGGTGGCGCGGCGGGATACGCTTTCCGATTTTCCGGAGAATTTCCGTGTATGCGTCACGAATCCGCCGTGGCTGGCGCGCAATTCGGCGACGCGGCGCGGGCTGCCGTTTCCGCAAACGCGATACGACGATTTGTACAAGCATTGTCTCGCGCTTTGTCTGCGCCGCTGCGGTTATGTGGCGGCGCTGGCGCCGGAATCGTTCATTCGCAGCGGGCTTTTTCTCTCCCGTCTTTCCGCGTTTGTTTCGCTCAACAGCGCGATGTTCGCCGACACCGAACATCCGGTCGGTCTCGCGCTTTTCGCGCCGCGCCCCGAATCTTCGGCAGTCATCTACGGCGGCGCGCGCAAACTCTGCGCGCTGTCCGCGCTGCGCGAACACCGTCCGCCGAAGTCGTCCGACAAAAAGATCGTCTTTAACGCGCCGGACGGAAATCTCGGATTGATCGCGCTGGACAATCATTTTCGGGCGAGCATCCGTTTTTGCGATCCCGCGGAACTGGACGGTTACGAAGTCCGCCACAGTTGCCGCGCGATCACCAAGATTCGCGTACCGGGACGCCCGAAAATCGGCGAATACAACCGGTTTCTGAACGCGTTCCGCGACAAAACGGGGGACGTGTTTTTGACCGCGTACCGCGGTCTGCGTAAAGACGGTTTTTATCGCCGCCGTTTGGATTACGCGCTGGCGCGCGACATTGTCGGCCATGTCGGATTCTAAAACGCCGCCCGATTGGGAGGGCGAAGCCATGCGGGATATGTGGCGCGAAAACGCCGCCGCCGTGCCGGGCGAGGCGCGCGCGCGCGATGCCGGGATGATGAAAAAAATTGGAACATATTGCGCGCGATTCGGTTATGAAACGCGGCGGGTCGTCGCCAAAATTTCGGGCGATGAAATGTTCGCCGCGCATTTTGCGAAAGCCCCGGGTCGGCAGGGTGTTCACGAAAGAATCGCCGCCGATTATTTGCAAAAAATCGCGCTTGTTAAAAATTTCAAAATTCTGCCGAAAGGCGGAAAGGACGCGTTGTTTATTGACGCGCGCGGCGCGTTGCGGAAGCGCGGCGACAAATCCGGAACCAGCGCGCAGGATTCCAAGTCGCTGGATTTTTATTGGGAAACCGCGGGATTTTTTTGCTATGCCAGCCACAAGTATACGAAGGAATCGGGCGGTGCGCAGGATCATCAATTTCGCGATCAAAAACGGTTTTTGGAAAACTTCCGAAAGCACGGCGAACCGCGCGCGGCGTGTTTTGCAATTTGCGACGGCGCGTATTACACCGCGGAAAAAATGCGCGAATTGGAGGGCGCGACGCGCCGGACGCCGCCGTTGAGTTTCGCCGTACATATTGAAGATGTGGCGGGGAAATTGCGGAATCTCGCCGCATTAAAGGATAATTCGCCGCGATGACCGCCGCCGATTTGATGATTTCCGCCGCGGGCGTGGAGATTTTTATCTTCGTCGCCGGGTGCGCGGTGTTGTGCGCGGATTTGTTTCTGCCGAAGGAGTATCGCGCGCAACTGCACTGGTCGGTGATCGCCGCGCTGCTGGTCGCGGCGGCGGCGACGGCGGGGACTTTCGCCGACGCGCCGGTGTCGGCGTTGCGCGGATTTTTTGTTTCCGGTCCGCTGGCGGCGATTCTTAAGACGACGACGCTGCTGGCGGTCGCCGGTTCGCTGGCGTTTTCGCGGGGGTATTTGCATTCCGGGGGAATGTTGCGCGGCGAGTTTCACGCGCTGGCGTTGTTCGCCGCGCTGGGGATGCTGGTGATGATTTCGGCGGGGCATTTTTTGTCCTTGTATCTGGGGTTGGAATTGATGTCTTTGTCCTTGTATGCGATGATTGCGATGCGGCGCGGGGACGCGCGGGCGGCGGAGGCGGCGATAAAATATTTCGTGCTGGGCGCGCTGGCGTCCGGATTGTTTTTGTACGGCGTGTCGGTGATTTACGGTGCGACCGGCGGCGGATTGTATTTTTCCGAAGTGGCGGCGGTCGCGGCTTCGGGCGGGGCGGCGTCGGGCGCGGCGTTGTCTTTGGGGCTGGTGTTCGCGCTGGCCGGGTTGGCGTTCAAACTCGGCGCGGCGCCGTTTCACATGTGGCTTCCCGATGTGTATGAGGGCGCGCCGGCGCCGATGACTTTGTTTGTCGCCGCCGCGCCGAAAGTTGCGGCGATGGCGATGATGTTGCGGGTGCTGGCGGACGCGCTTCCGTCGATGCATTCGGAGTGGCGCGACATGCTGATTTTGCTGTCGCTGGCGTCTTTGGCGGTGGGCAATATCACCGCCATCGCGCAGACCGACATCAAGCGGATGCTCGCCTATTCGGCGATCGCGCACAGCGGTTTTATGCTGCTGGGAGTGCTGGCGGGCGGCGTCGACGGGCTGGCGGCGGCGGTGTTTTATGTCGTCGCCTATGCGCTGATGACGGTCGGCGGCTTCGGCATCGTCGTGTTAATGGCGCCGGACGGGCGCGAAAACGGCGCGCTGGATTCGTTGAAGGGGTTGGCATCCCGCAACGGTCTCGTCGCCGGCGTACTGGCGGCGTTGATGTTGTCGATGGCGGGGGTGCCGCCGGTCGTCGGTTTCGCCGCCAAACTGACGGTATTGCAGGCGGTCGCCGGGGCGGGGCTGGTGTGGCTGGCGGCGGTGGCGGTGTTGTTTTCGGCGGTCGGGGCGTTTTATTATTTGCGCGTAATTAAACTGATGTTTTTTGATCCGCCGGACGAAGATGCGGCGGCGATGCGATTGTCGCCGGCGGCGTCGGGGCTGGTCGCGCTGGTCGGCGTCTTAATTTTGGGTTTGGGGGTGTTTCCGGGCGCGTTGTTGTCGGCGTGCGAGGCGGCGGCGAAGATCGCGGTTTCGTCGTGAGCCGCCCCGATTTCAGCGAGCGGCGGGTGTCCGGCGAAACGGTGTTTTGCGGGCGAATCGTGCGCGTGGATTCGGACGAAGTCGTTTTGCCGGACGGCGGGACGGCGACGCGCGAGGCGGTGCGGCATCCGGGGGCGGCGGTGATTGTGCCGCTCGCGGATTCGGAGACGGTCGTGCTGGCGTGGCAGTATCGCTATCCGCTGGGGCGGCATTTGCTGGAATTTCCGGCGGGAAAACTGAATTCCGGCGAAGATCCGCGGCGGGCGGCGGCACGCGAATTGCTGGAAGAAACCGGCTATCGGGCGCGCCGCTGGTCGCACATTTTGACGGCGGAGACCAGTCCCGGTTTTTGCGACGAGCGGGCGTTCATTTATCTGGCGCGCGATTTGGAATACGAGGGGCATCCGGGCGAGGAGGGCGAATTCGTGGCGGCGGAAAAAACGCCGATTTCGCGCGCGATGCAAATGCTTTCGGACGGCGAAATTACCGACGCGAAAACGATCATCGGCCTGCTGTGGCTGCAAAACTTCCCGCAAAAAACCGCGTAATTCTCCGCCGCCGAATTTCGCCATTTCCACGATTCCCGCTTCCCCCGCAGTCCCATTCCTGCGAAGGCAGGAATCTCCGCGCCGAAGGCGCAAATTGTAAAAAGGTACAATTACCCGCCGCTTTGCGGCTGCGCAGATTCCTGCTTGCGCAGGAAGGGGACGGAGGGGAACCCTGCCACAAAAAAAGGGCGACCGGCAGCCGCCCTTTTCTTGCTCTACTACCGACTGTGGCACTCTTTACAACAATGACGACAGCCGTCGACATGGCCATAATGATTCCTTGCTTCGTCAAGCGCAGAATGACAATTTGGATGAGGACCCAAAGATTTCCTGTTTTCGCCATTCGGCAGACAGGACGGATTGCCTGAAAGATTATGAACTTCATGCTCTCCCCCTTCTTGCCGCTTTTTGTTGACGCAATAACAGTCCAACTTCATGCCACCTGTCAGGGCTTCCCATTTGTTTTCTTTTTTGTACATAATGTTCTCCTTTGTTGTTGATAAAAACCGGCACTCCTCGCCCGTCGTAAACGGCGGTATTACCGCGCCGCCGCCCCTTTTACTCCGCGCAACTGCACAGAGTATACAATCTTTTCCGCCAAATTGTGCAACGCCTCCTTCATTGCCTCGCTGATGGATTCTTCGATGACAGCAATGCCTTGTCCGCAAAATCCGTCGATTTCTTCTCTGGCGTCGGCATCACCTTCAACGTCGACTTTAAACAAACGGCCAGTGATACTATCAACGGAAGCGTCAACGGCAATTTCTACCTCTGATTCGAACCACGGCGTAAAACCCCCGCCTCCAATGTCCATCTCTATCTCCAATGACCGCACTTCCACAGCGATCATTCCGTCATACTGCTCCCGAAGCAGGGCACTGCGCCCAAGAGGCGCATTCACAAATTCCACATCTTCAAAAATGTTATCAATGGTTTGTTGCGTAGAAACCATGAATTGCCGTGTCGTACCTGACAATTCTATATGGTGAGAACATCCGTGCGAGTCGAGCGTCATAACGTCCTCCACCGCGTCCACACTAACATACAAAGCGAACCGACCAGGCACTTTATCGGCTTGCCCCTTGTACGCCAAAGCATCCGCATCAATTTTCGGGACGACATTCGTACTGCATCCCGCCGACAACACGGCGACAAAAAACGCAAACAAAGCGAAGTTGATTTTCGTTTTCATCGAATTTCTCCTTTTCAGCCCGCAAAAATGTGCGATTGGCGGAATTATACCAGATTTCCGCCGCAATGCGAATCCCTCGTTTGCGCCGTTGCGCAAAGAGATTCCTGCTTTCGCCGGAATGGTGGTTCTTTTTGTCTTTGCGGACAATACCGAATTCGGCGGTATCCGAAAATGTAAAAAACCGCCATTCCGGCGCATCGAGCGAAGCGACAGCAAAGCGCGCCAAGCCGGAATCTCATTCGGCGGGCGGAGGTTTATAGTTCGGCGAGAATTTCCGCCAGCGCGTGGAAAGGCAAAAGTACGCATTCGTGGCGGGCGGGATGCGCGGCGACCGGCGCGAACATCGCAAACTCCGGCGCGGGCGCGTCATCGGCGAACATTTTTTCGGCGTTTTCGCACAGCGCGCGCAAATGCGCGGTATCGGCGTTTGCGGCGAGTCGCATCATTTGCGCGGTCGCCGCCTCGCAAAGAACGCAGCCGCGAGTCCGCTGCGCGAGCCGCCGGATTTGTCCCGCCGCCGTTTGCGCCGACAATTCCACCGAATCGCCGCACAGCGGATTGTCGCGGCGGATGCGGATTGTCGCGCCGGAAAGCGGCGCGTCGTCTTGCCGCGTTTTCGCCAGCGCGAGCAATTTCTCGTGATACAAAGAATCATTCATCGCAATATTTTAAGCGCGCGGGCGGCGGCGGCGAGCGCGGCGTGAATATCTTTCTCGTCGTTGTAGGGCGCGATGCTGAACCG
>JBPCXA010000223.1:0-4671 GCA_051008975.1 Gammaproteobacteria bacterium | reverse complement strand
TTTTGCGCGTCTCCGCGCCGCCCGCCGCGGAGGCGGACGGGCGGAAAAAACCGGAAAACGCGGTTATAAGGGGGTGACGTTTGTGGCGAGCGGGCCTTTGGCGCCGTCGGTGACTTCCATCGTCACTTTTTGCCCCTCGCGCAGGGTTTTGCGCCCGCTGCCGTTGATGGAATTAAAATGAACGAACACATCCCGCTCGCCGCTGTCGCGCGCGATAAAGCCGAAACCTTTGTCGTCATTGAACCACTTGACCGTACCGGTCACTTCGTTTGCCATGTCTTTCTCTCTTTGTTGTTGTCATTCGCCGCCGATGCGACTGTGTCATTATAGCACGCCGCGCGCGAATTTGCAACTTTTTCGCCGAAAAAACGATTTTTTTTCGGGGCGGCGCAAAAAAAAATCCGCCGCCGCCGCGTTCCGCCCTATTCGGACACTCTTTCCAGATATTCGCCGTCGTCGGTGCTGACGCGGACGACTTCGCCGTCGCAGACGAACGGCGGCACCATCACCGTGATGCCGGTCTCCATCGTCGCCGGTTTGTAGGAGGAGGCGGCGGTCGCGCCCTTCGCCTGCGGCTCGGTTTCGGTGATGCGCAGCGACACCGAAGGCGGCAGCACGACGCCGATGGGGCGGTCGCCGTGGAAATTGACCTCCACCGCCATATCCGGCGTCATATAGCCCGCGCGCCCCTCGAAAAAATCGGCGGACAATGTCGTCTGTTCGAATGTGGTCTCGTCCATCAGCACGAATTCTTCGTCCTCGCGGTACAAAAACCGCATTTTGCGCTGTTCGACGAACGGGCGTTCCACTTTTTCGTCGGTGCGCAGGCGGAAACTATTTTTGGCCCCGGCGGCGAGATCTTTCGCCTCCACCTGCATATAGGCGCCGCCGCGCCCGCCGACGTGCACGTGCCGCGCCTTGACGACGCGCCACAGCCGCCCCTCCATTTCAATCAATACGCCGCCGCGGACTTCGGTCGCCGGAATTTTCGCCATTTGTTTACGCGCTCCGTTTGCAGTACAATCGGCGAATTATAACCGCGATTCCGGACAACTGATGAACTGATGGATTTCCCGCCGATCGTCGTACTTATGTCGGTTGCGGCGGCCGCCTTTGTAATGGTGATGCTGCTCACCGTTTTGCGCTGGCCGACGATTCCCGCCTATTTTATCGCCGGCGTGGTGACCGGCCCCAGCGTCGCGGGCGTTTTGCACAACAACGACACGGCGCATTTTATCGCCGAGTTGGGCGTCATTTTTTTGCTGTTTACGATCGGATTGAAGTTCAGTTTGGGCGCGCTGCGCACGATTCGCCGCTATGTCTTCTGGCTCGGCGGCGCGCAGACGACTTTGACGGCGCTGTTGTTCGGCGCGCCGGCGTGGTTTTTGACCGGCGACCCGACGATCGCGCTGCTCGTCGGCTCGATCGCCGCGATGTCCTCCACCGCGGTGGTCAGCCAGATTTTAATTGACGACAATATTCTCACGTCGCCGGCCGGCAACCGCGCGATGGGCGTACTGTTGTTTCAGGATTTGGCGGTGATTCCGCTGATCGTCATTTTTTCGGCGGGCGACGGCGGGGCGTCGGTGCTGCATACGACGGCGGCGGTGGCGGTGAAGGTGGCGTGCATTATGGCGATCGTGCTGTTCGCCGGGGCGCCGCTGATGTCGCGCTGGCTGAACTTCGTCGCCGGCTACGGCGGCAAGGAATTGTATATGCTCAATTTAGTCATGCTGATCGGGCTGTTGTCGGGGCTGTCCGCCTTGTCCGGATTGTCGTACGCGCTGGGCGCGTTCGTCGCCGGCATTTTAATGTCGGAGACGCTGCATCGCCACCGCGTGTCGCGGATTGTGGAGCCGTTCCGCCATATTTTTCTCGGTTTCTTCTTTATGTCGCTGGGGGTGCTGGTCAACCCGCAATATCTGGCGGAAAACTGGGCGCCGGTGCTGGCGGCGGCGGCGGTCATCGTCGCCGTCAAGGCGCCGCTGGTGTATATGTGCGCGCGGATGCTGGGGACGCACGCCAAGACGGCGATTTACGCCTCGCTGCTGCTGTGCGGCGCCGGCGAATTCGGATTTGTGCTGCTGACCTTGTCGCGCACTTCCGGGATTATCGAGGATTCCTTGTTTCAACTTTTGCTGTCGGCGAATTTAATCGCGCTGATTGTCGTGCCGTTTTTGTGGCGCAAGCGGGAATGGTTTACGCGCTTGCTGGCGGGTAGCGAGTGGCTGACGGAGGCGAAAAAAATCACCGACAATCTTTCGCAGACGGCGAATTTGAGCGGGCATGTCGTCATCTGCGGTTTCGGGCGCACCGGGCAGGCGATCTCCGGAATTTTGCGCGAGTTGTCGCTGCCGTATGTCGCGTTGGAGGAAAATTATCAAATTTTGCAGACGGTCGGCGGCGCGGACAATGTCATCTACGCCGAGGCGTCCGGCGCGGACGGACTCGTCGGCGCCAACATTACGCGGGCGCGGGTGCTGATTGTTTCGTACATAGATTCGGTGGATTCGGCGGGCACCGTGCGGCGGGCGCGAAAAACGAATCCGCATTTGCTGATTGTCGCCAGGGCCGACACCGCGCAGTTCGCCGACGAATTGCTCGCCGCGGGCGCCGACGACGTGTATGTGGACGCGCACGAGCTCGGATTTTCGGCGGCGAAACTGCTCGCCGAGAAGGGATACGGCGCGGACGGCGGCGCGGTCGCCCGCGCGATCACACGCGCGCGGACGCGGGAAAATCCGTTTTTTACCGGCGAATTCGGCGGCGGCGAAGACGACGACGTCCCGTCCGCCGAACGATTCGCCGGCTGCATCGCGCGGCGGGAAATTCCGTTTTTGGACGCGGAACTGGACGGCTGCCGCGTAATTTCGTGGATCCGCGAGGGCGACGCGATGGACGCGACGGACGTCCGCCGCCCCGCGCGCATCGGCGACGAATTCGTGCTGGGCGGAGACGCCGCCAAACTTGCGGCGGTGAAGGCGCGTCTGGAAAACGCCGGAGAATAAAACCGCGCGGATGAAAATTTCCGGGAAATAAAAACCGGGAAAGAATGGAATCCCGCGAATCCCGGAAATTAAAACGCCCTTGCGAAATACGATACAATTCCGCCGCGATGCGCGCGAGTTTATTTTTCATTCATTCCGGAAAGGAGACGCCGGCCGAGGCCGAGCTCGCCAGCCACCGGCTGATGTTGCGCGCCGGGCTGATTCGCAGACACGCGGGCGGAATTTATTCGTGGCTGCCGGCGGGCTGGCGGTCGGCGTGCAAAGTCGCCGCGATTGTCCGCGAAGAAATGGACGCCGCCGGCTGCGCGGAAATATGCATGCCGTCCGTGCATCCGGCGAATTTGTGGGAGGAATCCGGTCGGTGGCGCGAATACGGCGCGGAGTTGCTGCGATTCGCCGACCGCCACGGGCGCGATTTTTGTCTCGCGCCGACGCACGAAGAAGTCGTCACCGACATCGTCCGCGCGAATGTTTCGTCCTACCGCCGTCTGCCGTTCAATTTATATCAAATTCAGACGAAGTTCCGCGACGAAATCCGCCCGCGTTTCGGCGTGATGCGGGCGCGCGAATTTTTAATGAAGGACGCCTATTCCTTCGACGCGGACGCCGAGGGAATGCGGCGCAGTTATGAAAAAATGCGGCGCGCGTATTGCCGGATTTTTGACCGCATCGGACTGCGCTATCGGATGGTGGAGGCGGACTCCGGCGCGATCGGCGGCAGCGTGTCGCACGAATTTATGGTACTCGCCGATTCCGGCGAGGAGATAATTTTGTACTGCGAAGAAAGCGGCTACGCCGCCAGTTTGGAGCGCGCCGCCTGCCCGCCGACGGAGGAAACGCGCCCGTCGCCGTCGCGGGAATTGCGGAAGATCCATACGCCGGGAATTAAGACGATAGACGCGCTGCGCGAATTTTTGGGGAAGGACGCGCCGCCGCCGTCGCGCAATATAAAGACGATGATCGTAAAGGGCGCGCGCGGCGCGGCGGCGGTTTTGCTGCAGGGCGGACACACTCTGAATTTAATCAAGGCGGCGGCGCAACCGGAAATCGGCGGCGGCGCGGCGTTAATTCCGCCGGAAGAGGCGCGCGAATTAATCGGCGCGGGATTCGGTTCGCTGGGACCGATTAATATGCCGCTGCCGACGGTCGCCGACCACGGACTGCGGGCGGCGGCGGATTTTGTCTGCGGCGCGAACGAGGACGATTATCATTATACTGGCGCGAATTTCGGACGCGACTGCGCGGAGCCGCGTTTCGCCGACATGCGCGAAGCCGCCGCCGGAGATCCGTCGCCGGACGGGGCGGGCGTTTTGCGCGAGCGGCGGGGCATAGAAGTGGGGCATATATTCCAACTCGGCGACAAATATTCCAAGGCGATGTCGGCTTTGGCGGACGCCCCCGAAGGCGGCGCGCGCCCGATTATGATGGGCTGCTACGGCATCGGAATCACCCGCATCGTCGCGGCGGCGATAGAGCAGGGACACGATTCGCGCGGCATTATTTTTCCCGATTCCATCGCGCCGTTTTCGGCGGCGGTCGCGGTGGTCGGCGGCGGACGGGACGAAAAAATCATGCGCGCGGCGGAAAAGTTATACGATTCTTTGCGCGCGGCGGGCGCGGACACGCTTTTGGACGACCGCGATTTGCGTCCGGGCGTGATGTT
>JBPCXA010000222.1:0-3822 GCA_051008975.1 Gammaproteobacteria bacterium | reverse complement strand
CCCCAAGGCGAGATTGTAAAAAGAATCTTCGGTAATTTTTACCGCGACCGACACCGAATCCATCCGCCCCCGCAAATGCGAAAACTCCGCAGGCAATCGCCCCCGCAAATCCCGCAAAAGAGTTCCGTCCGCCGTCTCTATCTCTTCTATATGCCGAATTCCCGCCGAGATATTCACAAATCCCCAGCCAAATTCTGCATCTATTCCGGGGTCGCCGAGGTCTGTTGCAGTCGTCAAAAGAATCGCGCGAATCATCGTCATCGGAAAATCGGGCGAGATCAATTTATTCGCCGCCGATTTCAACAACGCCAACGCCCCCGCTACTTGCGGAGTCGCCCCCGATGTAGCACCATAATTGCCGATAAAATAATTATCTTCAGGCCCCGCGGGCGCAGTTCCTCCGTGCCCCGCATTTATGCACCACATCATGGCCTCGCCGCAACGAATAGGAAGAGCAACAGTTCTGTCTGCCCGCGTAAACGTTTCCGCCACAACCAGCCAATTGTCCTCCAAACTTTTTTCAAAAGCCGGAAGGAATATATGGTTTTCCGTTTGCCGCCACGAATCGCCGTTGTTGCCGCTTGCCCACACGAGCACCGTATCGGTGTCCGCAAACAGCAGATAATCCCGCCGCATCTCCGCAAAGCTTGCTTGCGGAAAAATACTGTAACTGACAATCGGAATCTGATTGTCAATAATATATTCCAAATCGGAAGTGTCATTGTTCCACCGAAAACCGGTGGTGTCCGGAATCGGAATCATTTTACTGCGCGGCGCAACGCCGTGCATCACAATGCCGTTGCGCGGCGCGGCAATAAGCCCCGCCGCCCCATTACCATGAAACCAAAAATTTTCGTAATACCTCTCGGGCTCGGTTCCAAAAATGGACGCCAGCACAGTAGCATTCGCCTCATTAAATCGGTCGCAGTTATACAGACGATTACGTTCAGTGAAATTCGCGGCGCGCTCCGCGGACACCTTCCCGGTATAAACATGATTACGACAATTCAGCCCAATGTCCATCGTCAACACATTAGCCCGCAAATTTTCATGAGTCCGCGAAACTTGTTCGCCAACCGCCACGGTAACACTCTGCCCGTGATAGCCCCGCTCATAGGCATACAGCACATTGATGCGGCTCGCGATGGCGGCGGTGGGGGCGTTTCTCCGATATTCGGGCGTATCATAAGTGCATTCGCCGTCTGTACCGCGAACGCGAAAATCGGTGCATTCCGCCACCGGCGGCGGGGGCCGCAACACGCACATTCCGCCCGCATTTCGCACGAATCCGTCAACGCAAACGCAATCTTGCCCCTCCGCCCGTTCATTCGCCTCGCAATTCGGCGTAGTCGGCGGTTCGGGGTCGGGCGGCGGCGGCGATGCCGCGATGAGAGACGCCCACAATCTTGCGATTTCCGCTTCCAACTCCGCGAACCGTCGGCGAACGTTCTCAATTTCGGCTGCGAGATCTTCTATCTCTTGCAAAAGATCGGTCCTATTCAAATCCAAAATCGCCGAATTCGCAACCTCCTCCCGCAAAAGCGCCAACTCCGCCCGCGCCGCCGCCTGCTGGGCGGGAGTAATAAGAATGTCGTTAAACATCTGCGAACTATCCGTAGACGGCGGAGAACCGCCGCCGCCGCCGCCGCAGGCGGAAAGCATTAATGCCGTTGTCGACAAAACAGCGGAAGCAATCAGTTTCCACCGCATCCGCGATTACCTCATCAACTCCTCGATCACTTCGTCGGGAATAACCCCTGAATCCGGCGCGACATCCGGGAAATACTCCGCCCCGGCGCCCGACGCCCCGGACGCGCCCAGCGCACCCAACGCGCCTGACGCCCCGCCGGCCGGCGGCGGAGAACAATGCATTTGCATCAACGACAACATCTCGTCGTTTTCTTCGCGCACCGCCCATTTCCATGGCGTATCCGGGGAGTTCGTACGCGGCTTGTGGCAATCCGCGTCGCCGTCGCTCAATAGAAATTCCACTCTCCCTTCATGCCCGCGTATCGCCGCCTGATAAAGCGCGGTTCCCCGGCTGCTGGTCCAATTTACATCCGGCATATTTCCCGGATTGCCAAACAACGCTTCCACTTCCTCCAAAAACGAGTTGCCGCTGTGGCCGTCCACCGCCATCATCAGCGGCGTACGCAAAGAACTCCAAACCGAATCAATCCCGACTTGCGGATAATTCTCCACAATATGACTGACACCGGCGGACAAGTTCTTCCCGCTAATCAGAAGACCGTGCAGAACATTAAAATTGTTCGCGCCCTCATGACCAATGTCGTCCGTATTGTCCGCCAGATAGAGGAACTTGCTCTCCCAATCGTCCACGTTGTGTCGAGACGCCTTGACGGCGAACCGCGTGATGAAAAGATTGTTTTTTTCGGACGAATGCCGGGCGTCCATATTGCCCTCGCTATCGTGATACTCCTGCAAAAACGACAGCGGCATGCTGGCAACCAAATCCAACGGCGGGATGTCCACGCACACCTCGCTCTGCGGCATCCAATGGTGTTGCCCGTCCAGTTCACACTCTCTCTCCATAAGATCAAAGCACGTGCCGTCAGACAAATCCCGCATCTCACCATCGGAACATTCTTCCGCGCAGGCGCCGTCAAAATGCTCGTAGCCATCGGCGCAACCGCATTCGCCGTTGACCTGCCGCGCCTCGTTGTCGCCGCATTGCGAAACGCAGACGCCGTTTATGCGCTCCTTGTCGACGGCGCATTCCGGAACGCAGACGCCGCCATACCGCTCGTAATCGCTGACGCAACCGCATTCGCCGTTGACCTGCCGCGCCTCGTTGTCGCCGCATTGCGAAACGCAGACGCCGTTTATGCGCTCCTTGTCGACGGCGCATTCCGGAACGCAGATGCCGTCATACCGCTCGTAGTCACTGACGCAATCGCATGCGCCGTTGTCCTGTCGCTCCTCGTTGTCGCCGCACTGCAAAACGCAGACGCCGCCTTCGTCAACATAGCCGTCAACGCAGACGCACGAATTGTTTTCCAGCCGCTCGTTGACGCCGCAATCCGGGATCGGAATGCAATTGCCGTGACCGTCGTCGACAAAGTCGTCGACGCAGATGCACGAATTCTTGTCGTCCGGATCCCGCATTTGAGTGTCATCATCGCACCGAATCAGACATTCGTTCTCAACGCGCTCTTCGTAGAACTCGCACGATTCGCATTCGTACTCGTCGTTGAGGATTTTGTCCATCTCGTTGCAGTACGCGATTGTCGGAATGCAGATGTTGCCGACCATTTGATGACCGGAATTGCAAACGCATTCGCCACCCTCGGCTACTTGGTTGTCGCCACAATCCGGCTCAATCGGTTCACAAGCGATTGTTTCCGCATTGAACTCCTCGTCAACGCCGCATTGCAGTTCCGCCCCCTACGCCACCAAATGCTCGGCGACTTCGGAATTGCCATTGTCCAAGGCAAAATCCAGCGCGGTCCTGTCATTGCCGTCGCGTTGCGCGTGGATATTCGCGCCATTTTTCAGCAGGTCAAGAACAAGCGCAAAATCGCCGTTTTGCGCCGCCCACATCAGCGGAGTACGCCCGTGCCTGTTTGGAATAGTCACGTCCACCGCATACGCCCCGTGCGCCATGAGATTCATCGCAAACTCGGCATAATCCCTTCTTACCGCGATAAAAAGGGCGGTGCGCCCGTTTTTGTCCTTCCCGTTAACATCAACGGCGACGGCGTCGGAACCGGAATTTACGGGAGGCGAATTGTCCAAAAGCGTCTCCGCCGCCGCCCAGTCGTTGTTTTTCGCCAATGTGCAAAGATCGCACTCCGCCAAGGC
>JBPCXA010000221.1:0-3367 GCA_051008975.1 Gammaproteobacteria bacterium | reverse complement strand
AAAAAAGGGCGACTCTCGCCGCCCTTTTTTGGAGGATGAGAAGTTTATGCGGGTTTGACGGCGTTGCTGCCGAAATACATAAACTCCCTGTCCATCTTTTTGACTTCGCCCGCATCCAAAGCCAAAGAAGATTTTCCCAGATTGGTGCGATTCTTTTGTTTCTCCACCCATTCGTCGGCGGTTTGCAGAGTCGTGAGCGTGAGCGAAAGCCCCTCGCAAAGGTAATGCGTGGGAATCACCATCTTGGGACGCAGTTGAGCGACAATGTCATCGCCTTGGCCATAACTCAAAATATGCTGCGAACCGTCTACCGGAAGCGTCAACACATCAATGTTGCCAAGTTGTCGCAGGGCGTGGCCAGACGGATTATGACGATTGTCGCCCCACATTACAATCCGCATACCGCCGGTCTCCACGACATACATGACATTGTCCAAATGTCCGGGATTATTGGGCGGACACGCCTCCGCCCCGAATTCGGCGAGAACATCCGTCCACTTATACCAGCCCGGAGCCATGCAGGCGTGCTTGTCCGCAATGCCGTGAATCTTGACATCGGAAAACTCCCAACTGCCGACCATTCTGTCGAGAATCATCGTCGCATCCACCCGCTCAAGGGCGTCGTGGTCAAAATGCGAATGCGTAGACATGCCGATGTCCACGACAGTTTTCGGAAACTCTTTGGGATACCAAAGTCCCCACGCACCGGAAGGGTCGTTGCGCCACGGATCAAACATCACCGTCACTCCGGCGGGCGAAGTCAACTTAAAAGCGCAATGCCCGTAATAATCCAGAGTCACCCCACCGGACGCCGCCGCCTTTCCTTCCTGCAAGGCAAGCACATGATTATTGTTGCCCGCCTGTTCCCAAGAGACGGAATGCGCCTTCGCCTGTTTCGTCAACAACGCACCGCCGGCCGCCAAAATACCTCCGACCGCCGCACCCGTGGCGGTCAAAAAGTTTCGCCGTCCTTCAACGACCTCCCGCTTCCTCTCTGATTCGTGTTTTCCCATGGCTTCTCTCTCTCCTGTTGATAAAAGTAAACTTGATTGAACTTTACCACAAAAAAGGCGTTTTTTGCCAATTGAAGCGAAAAAAACGGGCAATGCTGTTTTTTTTTACGCGGGCGGCGCGATGTCCCGCAGGCGTTCACTGCGGCGGCGCGGCGTCTCCGTCGCAAAGGGCGGCGGCGCGGGAAAGTTATGAACGCGGGCGTTTCTTTTCCGGATCATAAAAGGGGAAGGGTACCACCGTCGCCGGAATTCTTTTTTGATGCCCGTCCAACTTTCCGACCTCCGCCCGCGCGCCGTGCGCCGAATGCTCCGCCGTCATCCGGCACAGCGCCACGTTCTTTTTTAGGACGGGGGAACGAATCGCGCTGGTAATCACGCCGACCCGTTGCCGTCCGGCATAAACGTCGTCTCCGTGCGCCGCCGTCTCCTCTCCCGCCAATTCCAGTCCGACCAAAATATGCCGCGGATTTTCGCGGCGGCGCGCCAGGGCGGCGCGCCCGACAAAATCTTCGTCCTTGGTTTTGGCGACGACGAAACCGACGCCCGCCTCGAACGGATCCGTTTGATCGTCAAACTCATGACCGGCGAAAACAAGCCCGGCCTCCACGCGCAAAATATCCAAGACGGCGAGTCCCATCGGCAAAATGCCGCGCGCCGCGCCGGCCTTCATCACTCCGTCCCACACCGCGGGCGCGTCTTTCGGATGGCAAAAAATTTCATAGCCGAGTTCGCCCGTGTAGCCCGTGCGCGACACGACAATCGGCGCGCCGCCTTCGCCGCCCAGCCGTCCGACGGCGAAGCGGAACCATTTAATCTCCCGCAAAGACGGCCGATGCGGGGGCGTCCAAATAATCTCCGCGAGAATATCGCGGCTTTCCGGCCCCTGCACCGACAAGTTATGCAGTTGTTCCGTGGAAGTTTTTACTTTCGCGTCCAGATGCAAATCCGCCGCCCGCCGCCGCAGCCATTCGCCGCCGTAGTCGCAGCCGCCGACCCAGCGGAAGTTGTTTTCGCCCAGACGAAAAAGCGTCCCGTCGTCAATCATTCCGCCGTTTTCATAACACATCGCGGAATATACGATCCCCCCTTCGGAAAGACGGCGCACATCGCGCGTAAGGCAATATTGCAAAAGCACCTCCGCGTCGGCGCCGGTGATTTCAAACTTGCGCAGCGCGGACAGATCGATCGCCGCCGCCTTTTCGCGGCACGCCCAATATTCGTCCAGCGCGCCGGATGCGGCGAAGCCGTTCGGCAGCCAATAGCCGTTGTATTCCGCGAATTCGCGCGTAAGCGCGGAAGTGCGCGGATGAAAGCCGGTTTCTTTTGTCATCTCCCCCTCCGAGTCGGCGCGTTTGCGAAACAATACGGCGCGGCGCGCCTTGAAAGATTTCGGATAAGTGCGCACATGAATGTCGGTGGGATTCCACCCGTTCGCCGAATCAATGTCGTCCGGACACGCCGAAGAAACGCACACCAAATCGGTCAGCGCGCGCAGCAATACATAATCGCCGGGACGCGACCACGGCTCGTCCGAAGTCAGCGCGCCGCAGTCGGCGACGGCGGTATTGAAAAAGAAATTCATCGCCATCCACCCCCGCCGCGCCTCCACGCCGTAGGGCGACAGCGCGCCGTTAAAATTATCCGAGCAATTGCTATGCCCGGGATACCCCGCGTCTTCGTAATACTTCGCGCTGCACGCCAGCCCGAACGCGTCGTGCCGCCCGCAGGTGTCCTGCACAATTTCCACCAGCGGTTCAAAATTGTAGTCGTAATACTTGGAATGCAAACCCGGCGCGGGATACGCCCGCCGCATCAAAGTCCGGCTGGCGGTGGCGTCCAAGCACCGCTCCTTTCCCCGCTCCAACGCCGCCGCCGAAAACGCCTGAAAATCGCTGCACTGCCGCCCCTCCACGTCAATAATTTGTATCCACTCGCCTTTTTTTACCGCGTAAGCCGCGGCGGTGGCGCGCGCAATACGAAAATCCGAGGCGGCGTCGCCCAGCGGCTCCGGCAACATCGGCGGGCGATTGGCGGCGGCGGAAACATCGGCGCGTTCTATAAACACCAGCAGCGAAGTCGGCGGATTTTGCGAATCCGCGCGCATCTCTTCGCCCGGTGCGGCGACGACGACCATCGCATCGGCGGCGGCGGTAAACGCCGCCTCTTCGCCCGCCGGGCTGTCCGGACCGAAACACGACACCGAAACGGCGGCGTCCACGGCGAGTTTGTTTTTGGCGAACAAATCGGCGAAGCGGGCGTTTTCGTCTTTCGCAAGAATCGTTTTCAATCCTTCCGCCCGCCCGTCGGCGACGGCGGACAAAAGCCCGGCGTCGCTTTTGCCGGCGGAATCAAAC
>JBPCXA010000220.1:0-5319 GCA_051008975.1 Gammaproteobacteria bacterium | reverse complement strand
GAGGACAATTTCCCGCCGTTTTGCGGCGGAGGATATTCCTGCCGTAGAAGGAAGGGGACGGGGGGTTAATGCGAAAAATACAAGTGAACAAAGAGATTCCGGCTTTCGCCGGAATGGCGGTACTTTTTGTCTTTGCGGACAATACCGAATTTGGCGGTATCCGAAAATATAAAAAAACCACCATTCCGGCGAAAGTTTATCCTCGCGAACGCGGGGACCGGAATCTCTTTCCTGCGTAGCAGGAATCCTAAAACCGCCGCACCGCCGACAAATTGAAGCGGACGTTGTCGCCGAACTCGTTCGCCGATTCCCAGCGGAATCCGGCGGACGGCGAAATCGTCCAGCGATTGTAGCGGAGAATTCCTTCCAGATTCAGCGAATTCGCCGTTTCGGTTTCGTCGTCTTCCAGACGGGTGTGCAAACGGTACGTCGGCGACAACCGCCAAATTCCGCCGTGGTAATCCGCCGACAGCGAAAAATCGTAGTCCGCCGTCTCGCCTTGGACGGTTTCGGAGAACGCGGCGGTCCACAAATCGGCGGAGTATTCGCCGCCGCTTTCGTAGCGGAAATCGCCGAATTCGCCGTTCGCGTTTTCCTGCCCGGCGGCGTAGTACAAATGCCAGCCGTCTTTGCGGAAATTCAGACGACCGCCCGCGTTCACAGCGTAGTCGCTTTCGGTAGCGGAATATCCGTAATCGGGGGCGAAATTGAACAGCGAAAAGTCGCCGCCCGAAAGGTACGCCGCCATAAATCCGACAACGCCTACGCCCAAGCCGACAACCGCCAAATCCCGGGCGTTGCCGTCGCCGGGGGCGGGAACGGAATCGGGAGCGCTTTCGGCGGCGGCGGCGGCTTCTTCGGTTTGGCAAACCGAACCGTCGGGGGATAATACCGGCGTAGCGTCGTCGCAAGTCGGTTCTCCGGCATAGCCCTGCGCACCGCGTACGGCGACCGGGCTATGTCGCCAATCGCCCGTAAGAAAGAATTCGTCCGTCGACGCCAAATCGGAGGCGGCGGCGATTCTGCCCGGCGGTTCGTCGCCGTCCGCCAACGCAAAATCCCCGTCCGCATTCCGATACACGCGGAGAGTGATAAACGGAAGAGGGTTGCTGTCAAATAGATCGTCTACCGCGATACGATCGCCCACCGCTACCGGGGTGTCAAAAGTCGGCAAGCCGCGACTGTCCAAATCGTCCTCCGCCTCTCTGAGAGATCCGGAAGTTTCCCTGAAAAAATATAAGGCGAAACCGCCAAAGGAAGAAGCCCCGTCGGCGAAAACGGACATAATCGTCGTCAGCGGCGCGCCCAGATCAATCGTCCTCGTGAAGGCGACAAAAGTTTGGCTCGGCACGGAATACACCTGCGCCTCGGCTTCCTGCGCGTTCGCCGCCGAAGTCGCTCCAAACGCCGCCGCCAAAAACACGGCGAGAACGCGAAAAACCCGTAAAATTAACGAGTCACGAGGGGGGGGGGGGGGCAGCAGTTTTCATCGTGGAATACTCCTTTATGAGTGCAGTAAAAATTGGATTTTATCAGAGAACGGGGTAAAAAAAGCCGATTTTTTTCAATTTTTTGCGATTTTTTTTTCGGGGCGAATTTTGCGCCTTCGGCGCGGAGATTCCGGCTTTCGCCGGAATGGCGTATCTGTGTACTTTGGATTTTCGCCCGCCGCCGAATTTCGTCCGCCCCGCAATTTCCGCCCCTCTCCCCGTCCCATTCCTGCGAAGGCAGGAATCTCCGCAGCCGCAAAGCGGCGGGTAATTGTACCGCCTTCGGCGACAGTTTGCGCCTTCGGCGAGGAGATTCCTGCCTTCGCAGGAATGGAACGGGTGGTTAAAGCGAAAAATCAAAGTGAACAAAGAGATTCCGGCTTTCGCCGGAATGGCGTGTTCTTTTTGTTTTTGTGGACAATACCGAATTTGGCGGTATCCGAAAATGTAAAAAAACCGCCATTCCGGCGAAAGCCGGAATCTCTTTCACCGATTCGCCGCAAAGCGGCGACAATTTGCGCCTTTCGGCGTGGAGATTCCTGCCTTCGCAGGAATGGAATTGAGGGGCGGGAATGGGGTTTTGCAGGAACAGGAGTGGGATTTTGGGTGCTTTTTCGTGCTATACTGCGCGAATTATGACGAAAACAAACTCCAATCCCTCCCCGGATAATTTCCGGGCGTTGGTCGCGCACTCGGACGACAAGGGCAAACTGCTCTCGGTCGCCGTGGAAGACGCCGATTCCTCCCTGCTCGCGGACGGCGATGCGCTGGTGCGCGTCCGCTGGTCGGGCGTCAACTACAAGGACGCGCTGGCGGTCACCGGCAAAGGCAAGATTTTGCGCGCCTCGCCGATGATTCCCGGCGTGGATTACGCCGGGGAATTGACGGCGGACGCCGGCGCGTTGCGGGCGGGCGATTTGGTCGCGCTGACCGGGCGCGGAGTCGGTGAAAAACATAGCGGCGGATTCGCGCAATTCGCCCGCGCCCCCGCCGCGTGGCTGACGAAACTCCCCGCCGGAATGGACGCGCGGCGGGCGATGACCTGCGGCACCGCCGGAATCACCGCCGCGCTTTGCATATTGGCGTTGCGGGACGGCGGGCATGTGAAAGACGGCGGCAAAATCGCGGTCAGCGGCGCGTCCGGCGGCGTCGGAAGTTTTAGCGTGCGATTGCTGGCGCGTCTCGGCTATGAAGTTTTCGCCGTCAGCCGCCCCGCCGCCGCCGAATATCTCAAAAAAACCGGCGCCGCCGAAGTCCTTTCGCGCGAGGAAATGTCCGCCCCCGCCCGTCCGCTGGAAAAATCGCGGTGGGACGGCGCGGTGGATACCGTCGGCGGCGACATTCTCGCGCGCTTTCTCGCCGAAACGAATTACGGCGGAGTCGTCGCCGCCTGCGGTCTCGCCGCGGATGTCAAATTGCACACCACCGTGATGCCGTTTATTTTGCGCGGCGTCCGGCTGGACGGAATTGATTCGGTGATGATTCCCGATTCGCTGCGCGCCCGCGCGTGGTCGCTGCTCGCCGATACGCTGGAAGACGGCGATTATGCGGCGGCGGAAAACGAAGTCGCGGATTTGGACGGAATCGCCGCGGCGGGCGAAAAAGTGCTGGGCGGCGATTTTAACGGGCGCATTTTGGTGTCGCCAGACGGTGCGCCTTGCGGCGGGCAGTAGGAGCGGCGAAAACTTGACTTCGCACCGCGAATCATTGCCCGGCGTTTGGCGCGTGGACGTTCTCCATCCCGCCGCCGGACAAACCTGCTGCTATTTGCTCGCCGAAAAAGGCGAAGGCGCGCTGATTGACTGCGGCGCGAAAAACGGCGTCCGCGCGATTTTGGACGCCGTCTCCGCCGCCGGTTTGCGGCGCGAAGAAATCCGCCAAATCATCGTAACGCACGCGCATCTCGATCACGCCGGCGCCGCCGGGGAGTTGTTGCGGCATTTTCCGCGCGCGACATTGGGCGGGCATCCCTCCGCGATCAAACATTTGACAAATCCGGACGCCAAACTTTTGCCGGCGGTGCGCGGTTTATACGGCGAAAAGTTTTTCGCCGCCCACTACGAGGGAGTCGTCGCGGCGGGCGAATCGCGCGCCCGCATTCTCGCGGACGGCGAAATCGTCGCTTTCGGCGGGCGGGAATTGAAAATTTTGCACACCCCCGGCCACGCCTGGCACCATTTGAGCGTTTCCGATGCGGCGGGCGGCGTTTTTTTCGCCGGAGACGCCTTCGGCGTTTCGTTTCCCGATGTCAATTGCGGCGGCGAATTATTGATCGCCCCGGTGATGCCGCCGACCCAGTTTCATCCGGAGGAAGCGCGGCGCACATTGCGGCGATTGCGCGAATTGGACGCCGGACATGTCGCGCTTTCGCATTTTGATGTCGCGCCATATTCGCCGTCTTTGGCGGACCGGCAAATCGCCGCGCTGGACGGGTGGGAATCGGCGGCGCGCGAAATCGCCGAAAAAGGCGGCGATTTTTATCCGCAGTTTCGCGCGCATTTGGAGGAATGGTATCGGACCGCCGCCCGCGATTTGGATTCCGCCGCGGTCGCGCGCCGCCACGCTGGCGACATACACCTCACCGCCTCCGGTTTCGCGCATTTGCACAAAAAAGAATTCCCGCAGTCCGCCGCACATTAAATCGCCGCCGTCCCCGCCCCGCCGCCGCCATTTCCGCCGCTTCCACCCCCCGTCCCATTCCCACCCCTCGTCCCATTCCTGCGAAGGCAGGAATTTCCGCCGCCGCAAAGCGGCGGGTAATTGTACAATTACCGCCTTCGGCGTATAGATTCCTGCCTTCGCAGGAATGGAATTAAAGAGATTCCGGCTTTCGCCGGAATGGCGGTATTTTTATATTTTCGGGTACCGCCAAATTCGGTATTGTCCGCAAAAACAAAAAGTACCCGCCATTCCGGCGAAAGCCGGAATCTCCTTGCGCGTAAGCGCAAACGGATTCGCCTTCGGCGAATGAGATTCCCGCGTTCGCGGGAATGGGATTAAAGAGACCGTCCCATTCCTGCGAAGGCAGGAATCTCCGCGCCGTAGGCGCAAACTGTCGCCGAAGGCGTACAAACGTACAATTACCCGCCGCTTCGCGGCGGCGGAGATTCCTGCCTTCGCAGGAATGGGACGGGGGAGGGGAAAGTGGGATTGTGGGAGAGGCGGGAATTGCGGATTCGCCTTCGGCGAAAGAGATTCCGGCTTTCGCCGGAATGGCGGTATTTTTATATTTTCGGATACCGCCGAATTCGGTATTGTCCGCAAAGACAAAAAGTACCGCCATTCCGGCGAAAGTTTATCCTCGCGAACGCGGGGACCGGAATCTCTTTAATCCCATTCCCGCAAACGCGGGAATCTCATTCGCCGAAGGCGGACGAAAAAAAAATCACGGCGGACGAAATTTTTTTTTGCATTCGGCGAAAAAAAGTTGCACTTTTTTGGAATTCTCGTGGTATACTTCTCATCGGAGGGCGTTGGGGCGGCGATCTGGGAGATTGGCGTGTACGGCGTTTTTTACGACAGAAAGGACTTTTTTATGAAAAACTTCATTTTTTCTCTTTCCCGCCCGTTATGGGCGGTGTATGGCGCGCTGAACGCCATTTTCACGCCGGTTCAAGGGGGGGGGGGGGGCGATGTTTGATCGCCCGTCGCACGGAGATGTTCGGCGGCGGATAACCGCCCGTCTCGCCGCCGTCGGCGTTGTGTTTGCGGCGGCTTTGGGACTGAATTCGGCGGCGAACGCGCAGGAGGCGACGATGGCGGTTTTCGCCCCGTCCAGCGGAAGCGTGGATCTGCAGAACCCGTCCAACGCCAACTTGAATAATGTGCC
>JBPCXA010000219.1:0-4439 GCA_051008975.1 Gammaproteobacteria bacterium | reverse complement strand
CTTTGCCGCCGTGCGTCCGCGACGACACCGATCCCAGCGCGCCGAAATCCGAACCGGCGAATCCTTCACGCCTCGCACCGCGCGAAAACTCCGCCGTATAAAAAAACGAATCATCGCCGCCGCCATAGCGAAACCCGAAACCGTTTTCGGAATCGCCGAACGCGCGCGCGCCCCGATACCGCAAGGCGGAATCCGCCATAATCCCTTTCGCCGCACCGCCGATTTTCGCCGAAGACGATTCTGAATCGCCGGGCGTTATCAAACTCCCCAAGGCGAGATTGTAAAAAGAATCTTCGGTAATTTTTACGGCGACCGACACCGAATCCATCCGCCCACGCAAATGCGAAAACTCCGCCGGCAATCGCCCCCGCAAATCCCGCAAAAGAATTCCGCCCGCCGTCTCCATATTCTCTATATGCACAATCCCCGCCGAGATATTCACCAATCCCCAGCCGTATACTTCGTCAACGCCGTCTTTGCAATCTCCGCCAGTCGCACACAAATCGGTCGCCGTCGTCAACAAAATCGCGCGCACCATCGTCATCGGAAAATCGGGATCAAATTTATTCGCCGCCGATTTCAATACCGCCAACGCACCGGCCACTTGCGGGGTCGCCGCCGATGATCCTTTAATAGCGTAAAAGTAATCGTCATTATTCGGTCCGACGGGAATACGCTGAAAGAAACCCGGAGCGGTGATGCACCACCGCATTATCTCTCCGCAAGGAATTGTACTTACTGTCAGTGCCGAAGGCGGACCACCTACGGCGGCGACAACCAACCAATTATCCTCCAACTTCGGTTCATACACCGGAACTGTCACTTGATTCATTTGCGTTGTGGCCCACGCCGTCCCGGTGTTGCCGCCTGCCCAAACAAGAACCGTATCGGTATCCTCAAACATCCGATAATGCTCTCTGATAACCGAAAAAGGAGTAAAGCGCGCAAGAAAAATGCTATGACTAACAAGCGGAATTTCGTTGTCAATAATCCACTCCAAATCGGAGGTATCGCCTGCAAGACGAAACGAACTCGGATACGGCACCGGAACTAATTTAGAGTGCGGAGCAACGCCATGTGGTATCTCTCCATTGCGTTCGGCGACAATAACCGCCCCGCTGGCTGTGCCGTGATAATATTCAATGCCGTACAACTCAAGCGAGGCGGGCGGTACATCGTACATTGACACCAATGCCGCACTGGCGTTTACCGCGAATCTGTCGCAGTTATACTTCATAACAAACTCCCGAGATTCATCTCTATCGGCTCTGCCATCAAATAAATTGCTGCAATCCAAGCCGATGTCAATCGTCAACACATTCTCGCGCAACTCCTCGTGCGAAGCAAGCACACGCTCCGCATTGACTACGGTGACGCCCTGTCCGTGATACCCTTGCTCGTA
Organism: Gammaproteobacteria bacterium; assembly: GCA_051008975.1. Lineage (GTDB taxonomy): Bacteria > Pseudomonadota > Gammaproteobacteria > Tethybacterales > Persebacteraceae > Persebacter. The sequence continues at coordinate 3,037 of JBPCXA010000219.1, read as the reverse complement.
GGCGTACAAAGCATTAATTCCTCTCAAGCCGCTGCTTAAGAGATATTCCCGCGTATCATAAGTGCAATCGCCCGCCGCATTCCGGACGCGAAAATCGGTGCATCCCGCCACCGGCAGCTCCGGTTGCGGATCCGGCGGCGGGTCGGGGGCGGGCGACGGTGTTAAATTCGCAAGTTGCGTCCGTAAATTCTGTATTTCCTCCGTCAAACTTTCTATGATGCGACGGGCATCTTCAATGTCGGACCGCAGCGCGTCAATCGCCCGCAAAATTTCGTCTTTTTCCGGCGAGTCCGCAAGGGCTTCAACCTCGCGCCGCAAATCCGCCGCCGCTTGCCGCGCCTCCACCTGCTGGGCTTCGGTCAGAAACGCCGAATCCCCGGAAGACGGCGGCGGTGTAAGAGACGGCGCGCCACCCCCGCCGCCACCGCCACCCCCGCAGGCGGAAAGTACGAAAAGGGCGAATATCGCAAGAATGATTTTCATCGTTGTCGGATTACAACACTCCCCCGCCGAAGCGGGGGTTTTTCGTCCTGCGGTCCCCGCAACAAATGCTGCAGCTCGGCAGTCATCGCATTTCCGGAAACGGATACGGATCCGGAATCGGCGCGGTGTCCGGCTCATAATCCGGATCTTCGCACTCCACCGTTGTCTCGGTGATTGAACCGTCCGCGTTCAATACCGCAGACGAAGTCGGAACGCAATCGGAAGCAGTCGCCGCCTGCACTTCCGGATACGGGCAGCCGTTTTCCTCGTCCTCCAAAAATTCGAGAATTTCGGTTAACTCGTTGTCGCGCGCCCGCGTAAACGGCGTCTTTGAAGTGCCGGGAACCGCCAAATTGCAGTCCGCGCCCGCCGCAATCAGCGCCGCGATCTCGGGAAGTCCGCGATATACCACCGCAAGATACAAGGCGGTGCCGCGCGTCGACACATAATTAACATTCGGATTAAATTCCAAAATCGCCTCGGTTTCTTCGAAATGCGCGGCGCCCGTGCTGTCGTTCGCCATAATCAGCGGCGTACGATCCCCGAAATTGTACACCGCGTCAATGCCGCCCGCGTCTTTTTGCAGCACATGGCGCAGTCCTTCCGCGGAATTCAGCCCCCAACTCAGCAGCCCGTGCAGGACATTCGCATCGCGATCGCCGGTGGCGTTAATGTCATCCGCGCCCGACGCCAAAAGCGTAAGTTTGGAATACCAATCGGACGGCCTTGTCATCGACATCCATTCCGCCATATCGACGATGAACGGCATATCCAGATTTCCCCCGTAAAAATAATCGTCGTAAACCTGCGCGTCAAATTCGCCGCCGGAATCGCGGTATTCCTCGAGAAAAGACAGCGGCTCGCTTTTCGCCAGCGACGCCGGCGGAATCTCCACGCACACCTCGCTTTGCGGCATCCAATGCTTGCCTTCATCGGCGCATATTTCCGGCGATAGAATCGGAATCTCCACGCACAGATTCTCGGTTTCGTGCAGTTGTTCGCCGGCCGGACAAGATTCGCACATGAAATCCGCGTTGCGAATTTTGCCCATCTCGCGGCAATGCGCGATGGTCGGAACGAACCGATTGTCGGTCGGATGCAGTTCTTCGTCTTCGGTGGGCGGGGTGCAATGTGTCCCGTCATGCCGATGTGCAGGATTCAGATTGCGGCAATGCTCTTCAGTCGGGACGCACGAGTTTTCGCCGTCGGGATGCAGTTGCATTTCCTCGCCGCAAGGTTCGCAGACAAATTCGGCGTTGCGGATTTGGTCCATTTCGTTGCAGTAGGCGATGGTCGGGACGCAGACATCGGTGCCGTCGTTTTCGTAGTTGGTGTCAATGCAAGCGCACTGACTGCGTTCGCGACTCCACGCTTGACCGTCGTTGCAACGCGGAATGCATTCATTCTCATCGCGCACTTTATAAAACGGGCAAGATTCGCACTGCAAATCGGCGTTGCGGATTTCATCCAACGAATTGCAGTACGCGATGGTCGGGACGCAGTTGCCGCCGATACGATCATGATCGTCAACGCAAACGCACGAATTGTTTTCCAGCCGCTCGTTTTCGCCACAATCCGGGATAGGAACGCAATTGCCGTGACCGTCGTCAGCAAAGCCGTCGACGCAGATGCACGAATTCTTGTCGTCAGGATCCCGCATCTGATTTTCGGCGCACCGAATAAGGCACTCATTCTCAACGCGTTCTTCGTAGAACTCGCACGATTCGCATTCGTACTCGTCGTTGAGGATTTTGTCCATTGAGTTGCAGTACGCGATGGTCGGGACGCAAATGTCTCTGTCGGCATTCCATTCGTAGTCGCTGACGCAGACGCACGAATCGCCTTGCCGCTCTTCGTTTTCGCCGCACATCAGGACGGGAACGCAGTCGCCGAAGTCGTCGGGTTCATAACCGTCAACGCAGACGCACGAATCGCCTTGCCGCTCTTCGTTTTCGCCGCACATCAGGACGGGAACGCAGTCGCCGAAGTCGTCGGGTTCATAACCGTCAACGCATTCGCAAACGCCGTCAACGGGTTCTTGGTTTTCGCCGCACTCCGGTTCAATCGGTCCAATCGGTTCACAGGCGATTGTTTCCGCGTTGAACTCCTCGTCAACGCCGCATTGCAACTCCGCCCCCTGCGCCACCAAATGCTCGGCAACGTCGGAATGGCCATTGTCCAAGGCGAAATCCAGCGCGGTCATGTCGTTGCCGTCGCGTCGCGCGTGAATATTCGCGCCATTTTTCAGCAGGTCAAGAACAAGCTCAAAATCGCCGTTTTGCGCCGCCCACATCAGCGGAGTACGCCCGTGCCTGTTTGGAATAGTCACGTCCACCGGATACGCCCCATGCACAATGAGATTCATCGCAAACTCGGCATAGCCCCTTCTTACCGCGATAAAAAGGGCGGTGCGCCCGTTTTTGGCCGTCCCGTTAACATCAACGGCGACGGCGTCGGAACCGGAATTTACGGGAGGCGAATTGTCCAAAAGCGTCTCCGCCGCCGCCCAGTCGTTGTTTTTCGCCAATGTGCAAAGATCGCACTCCGCCAAGGC
>JBPCXA010000218.1:0-6206 GCA_051008975.1 Gammaproteobacteria bacterium | reverse complement strand
AAAAAACGGTTCTTTTCGGCGCGGATGTGGTATGATTTGTACGGCTTTTTATTGTTCACCAGAGGAGATCATACGCCATGTACGCCAAGAGAATCATTTCGCTGTTGTCCGCGCTCGCCGCCGGGGTTTCGTCCGCCGCCGCGCAGGAGAAGGAGTTGACCGTCGCCTCGTGGGGCGGTTCCTATCAAAACGCCCAAAGCCGCGCGCTGTTTCAGCCCGCCGCGAAGGCGCTGGACGTCGTCGTAAAAGAGGAAACTTTCGGCGGAATGTCCGACGTGCGCCTGAAAGTCAAGGCCGGCGCGGTGGAATGGGACATCGTCGTCAGCGGCTCCGGCAGCGCGGCGCGCGCGGCGGAAGAGGGGATTTTGGAACCGCTGGATTACGACAAAATTGACGTGTCGGAATTCTATCCGGGGCTGTATTTGCCGCATTGCGTCGGCAACGACGTGTTTTCCACCGTGCTGGCGTGGAACACCGAAACCTACGGCGCGGACGGGCCGCAAAACTGGGCGGATTTTTGGGACGTGCAAAAGTTTCCCGGCAAGCGCGCCTATCGCAACAAGGTCGCCGGCGCGCTGGAACCCGCGCTGATGGCGGACGGCGTGCCGCCCGAAAAAGTATACGAAGTGCTGTCCACCAAGGCGGGCATTGCACGCGCGCTGGACAAAATCCGCGAACTCAAGCCGCATATCGCGGTGTGGTGGAGTTCCGGCGCGCAGCACGCGCAACTGATGAAGGACGGCGAGGTGGATATGACCACCGGCTGGAACGGGCGCTTTGACGTCGCCGCCGACGACGGGGCGAAAGTCGCGTATACCTTTAATCAGGGAATGCTGGATTTTGACTGCCACGCCATTCCGAAGGGCGCGCCGAACAAGGATCTGGCGATGACGATGCTCGCCGAAATCACCAAGCCGAAGTATCAGGCGGAGTTCGTCAAATATATCACCTACGGCCCGACAAATCGCGCCGCCTACGAACTGGGGACGATAGACGCCGCGCTGGCGAAAAGACTCCCCTCGCATCCGGACAATGTCGCGCGACAGTTGCCGATAGACATTAAATGGTACGGCGCGCATGAAACCGAGGCGTCGGCGATGTATCAGGATATGCTCACCGAGTAATCTTTTTTCGCCCCCCCCCCCCCGTAATGTCCGATTCCGGCGCGTTGCCGCTGACGATAAGCGGCGTACGCAAACATTACGGGCGGGTGCGCGCGCTGGACGGCGTGGATTTGCACGTCCGGGCGGGCGAGTTTTTGACGCTGCTGGGTCCCTCCGGTTCGGGCAAGACGACGTTGCTGATGGTGCTGGCCGGATTTGTCCGCCCCGACGGCGGCGGCGTTTGTTTCGGCGACGAGGAGATGATACTCGCGCCGCCGCACCGCCGCAATGTGGGGATGGTGTTTCAGAACTACGCGCTTTTTCCGCACATGGACGTAGCAGGGAATATCGCCTATCCGCTGAAATTGCGCGGAATGTCCAAGTCCGCCGCCGCCGAAAAAGTCGCGCGCGCGCTCGAACTCGTGCGGCTGTCCGGTTTCGGCGGGCGGCGCGTGCATCAATTGTCGGGCGGGCAGATGCAGCGCGTGGCGCTGGCGCGGGCGGTCGTATTCGCGCCGCGCATTTTGCTGATGGACGAGCCGCTTTCGGCGCTGGACAAAAAATTGCGCGAGCAAATGCAGACCGAACTCCGGCAATTGCACGACAAACTCGGAATGACCACGGTGTATGTCACCCACGACCAGCGCGAGGCGCTGACGATGTCCGACCGCATCGCCGTTTTTAACGAGGGCAATGTGGTGCAGCTCGGCGCGCCGCGCGAAATATACGGACGCCCGGCGAACGCCTTTGTCGCGGATTTTATCGGCGAATCCGCGATGCTGCCGGTGCGGGCGCGCGGTGGCGAAGTGTTTTACCGCGGCGACGCGCGGATGTTTGTCGCGGAAGATTCGCCGCCGGACGGCGGTTATTTTTTGCTGCTGCGTCCGGAGTGTCTGGAAGTGTCGGCGGATTCCGTTGCGGCGGACGGACATAACATTTTTTGCGGCGCGGTGGCGGGCGTGTCGTATCAGGGCGAAAGCGTTTTGCTGCGCGCGACTTTGGATGACGGCGCGCAAATTTCCGCGCGCATCGCGGACCGGAAGAGTATCGCCGCGTTGCCGCCGCCGGGCGGGCGCGTCAATCTTTCGCTGCGGCGGGAGGACGCGGTATTAATTCCGCGCGACGGCGGCGAATGACATTGTCGGACGCGCCGAATTTTCGCGCGCTGCGGCGCGGCGGGACGCGCGAAAAACTTGCGCTGTTTTCTTTGACGTTGCCGGCGCTGCTGTTGATCGGATGCGTACTGCTGGCGCCGATATTGTGGCTGTTCGGACTGTCGTTTTTGGGGGACGACGGCGGATTTTCTTTGGAGCATTACCGCCGTCTGGCGGAAAGCAAATCGTACGCGCGGATCTTTCGGACGACGTTTATGGTGTCCGCGCTGACGACTTTGCTTTGCGCGCTGCTGGGCTATCCGCTCGCCTATTTGCTTTCGCAGGCGTCGCGGCGGACGGCGAATCTTTTAATGATCGCCGTGCTTTTGCCGTTTTGGACTTCCATTTTAGTGCGCACCTACGCGTGGCTTGTACTGCTGCAGCGGAAGGGGTTGATTAATTCATGGGCGATGGAAATCGGACTGTGGGACGAGCCGCTGAAACTGGCGCATAATTTGGGCGGCACATTGCTGGGAATGACCCACATTATGCTGCCGCTGATGGTTTTGCCGCTGTACGCCGGAATGAAATCCATAGACCGCGATTATGCGCGCGCGGCGGCGAATTTGGGGGCGGGGCCGGCGCGCGCGTTTGCGACGGTGTTTTTTCCGCTGTCCCTGCCGGGATTTTTGGCGGGATCGATCATCGTCTTCGTCCTGTGCCTCGGATTTTTTATCACCCCCGCATTATTGGGGGGGGGGCGGGTAATTATGGCGGCGATGCGAATTCACACCGACATTGAATTGTTCTTTAATTGGGGCGCGGCTTCTGCGCTGGGCGCGGTTTTGCTGGCGCTGACTTTGGCGGTGTTGTACGCCGCCTCGCGGGCGTTGAAAACCGGACAATGGTTCGCGGGACATTCGTAAATGACGAATTTTTTCTCCCGCCCGGTTTCGGACACGCAAATTACGCGCCGCGGACGGCTGTGGCTGTACGCGGTCGGCGCGGCGGTGATGTGTTTTCTCGTCCTGCCGACGGTGATTGTTGCGCCGATGTCCTTTTCGGGTTCGCGGTATTTGGAATTTCCGCCGCGCGAATGGTCGCTTTTGTGGTACGAATATTATTTTAATTCGCGCGAATGGCTGGCGGCGACGCGCACATCCCTGCTGGCGGCGGCGCTCACCGCCCTGCTGGCGACGCCGCTCGGCGTTGCGGCGGCGTACGGACTCGCCGCCTCCGGAGTGCGAGGAACGTTCGTCTCCCTCGTTTTACTTTCGCCGATGATGGTGCCGGTCATTCTTTCGGCGGTGGGAATATTTTATATGTTCGTGCAACTCGGATTGGTCAATACCCTGGGGGGGCTGGTATTGGCGCATTCGGCTCTGGCGCTGCCGCTGGTGTTTATCGTGTCGGCGGCGGGATTGAAAAGTTTTGACATGAACCAGGAACGGGTGGCGCGCAGTTTAGGGGCTTCGCGGCTGTACGCGTTTTGGACGATTACATTGCCGCAAATTCGTTTTTCGGTCGTGTCAGGCACGCTATTGGCGTTTCTTACCTCGTTTGACGAAGTCATCGTCGCGTTGTTTATCGCGGGCGGCGACAATTCTACATTGACGCGCGCGATGTTTCTGGCATTGCGGGATCAAATTGATCCGACCATCGCCTCGGTGTCCACGATTATGATCGTCATTACGAGTTTGCTGCTGGCGGCGGCGCAAATGTTCGGCAAAGAATCGGAAACAAAATGAACGCGGCGGACGAAAAGACGGCGGCGAATTCCGCGCGCGATTTTCTTTCTATGCATTCGGCGTTTTCGGAGTTTGCGCGTTCGGCGGCGAAAATGTTTTCCGAACATTCCGCGCCGATTGCGGCGGATATTGCAGGGGCGTTTTCTCGGGCGGCGAACGCGAATCGGCTGCGGGGGGCGGACGAGGGCGGCGTGCTTTCGCATTTTCCGCCCGCCGACCGCAAGCTTCGTTCGGCGATAAAAAATTGTTTCGCCGCCCCCCCGGCGGAATGTTCGCCGCTGTTTGCGGCGGCGGGGCGGCTTTCGCCGTTTTTATATTGGCGGGCGGCGGGCGGCGGAAAAGCCCCCGTCGCCGCCGCGGAACTTGTCGGACCGGCGGGCGTTTGCGAGTGTCCGCATTTTCGGGCGGGATTGTTTTTTCAACCGCCGCAAATGTTTTATCGGTGGCATCGGCATGCGGCGGAGGAAATTTATCTGCCGCTTTGCGGAAAGGCGGAATGGCATGCCGAAGGGAAAACGCCCATAATTGTTTCGCCGCCGCAGTGCGTTCTGCATCGCTCGTGGATGGCGCATGCGATGCGGACTTTTACCTCGCCGATTTGCGCGATATGGGGCTGGCGGGGCGATATCGCGATGAAGCATTACGAACTCTGCCCCGCCCCGAAAAATTGACGGCGTCCTGCCCTCTTTGTCCCATTCCTGCGAAAGCAGGAATCTCCGCGCCGAAGGCGGTAATTGTACATACCCGCCGCTTTGCGGCGGCGGAGATTCCTGCTTTCGCAGGAATGGGACGGGTGGGGGAAATGGAATTTTTTGTAGGCGCAAATCCGCCGCCTCGCCGCAAAAATCCGTCCGCCGCGAAAATAACAAAAAAGAATAATTGACTTTGTTTATATTCTTTTGTATACTATACGGGTTTTACGAATCAGGCGGACGAATACGGACAAAAATGGAGTATTTCCCTTTCTTTTTTGATTTGCGCGGGCGGACGACGTTGATTGTCGGCGGCGGCGAAGTCGCGCTGCGCAAGGGCGAATTGCTGGCGCGGGCGGGCGCGCGGCTGGTCGTCGCGGCGCCGGACATCGTCGCGCCGCTGGCCGCGCTGGCGTTGCAAAACGGCGGCGAAGCGCGGCGGCGGGAATATGTCGCCGCGGACATGGACGGCTGCGTCGTCGCGGTCGCCGCGACCGACGACGATGCGCTCAATCGCCGGGTGCGCGCGGACGGGCGCAAACGCGGCGTACCGGTGAATGTGGTGGACAATCCGGCGCTGTGCGATTTTATTTTTCCGGCGCTGGTCGACCGCTCGCCGCTGGTGGCGGCGGTGTCGTCGGGCGGCGCGTCTCCGGTGCTGGCGCGGCGGGTGCGGGCGCGTTTGGAAATGTTGCTGCCGCCGGCGACCGGGCGTCTTTGCGAATGGTGCGCGAAGTTCCGGGACCGCGTGCGCGCGACGATTCCGGCGGCGCGGCGGCGGGCGTTTTGGGAGCGGACGCTGGACGGCGCGGCGGCGGAAGCGGTGCTGGCCGGCGACGAAAAACGCGGCGGCGAATTGCTGGACGAGGAGTTGCGGCGGTGCGCGGATTCCGCCGCCCCGGCGGGCGAGGTGTATCTAATCGGCGCCGGGCCGGGCGCCGCCGACTTGCTGACTTTGCGCGCGCTGCGTTTTTTGCAAAAAGCCGACGTGGTGGTGTATGACCGTCTGGCGTCCGCCGAAGTGCTGGAACTGGCGCGGCGGGACGCCGAAAAAATATTCGTCGGCAAGCGGCGCGATTTTCATTCCGCCACGCAGGAACAAATTAATGCAATTTTAATTTCGCACGCGCGGCGCGGTTTGCGGGTGGCGCGGCTGAAAGGCGGAGATCCTTTTATTTTCGGGCGCGGCGGCGAAGAGATGCTCGCGCTGCGGGCGGCGGGCGTCCCCTTCCAAACGGCGGCGGGCGTCACCGCGGCGCTCGGCTGCGCGGCGGCGGTCGGCGTGCCGCTGACGCATCGCATCGCGGCGGGCGGAGTCCGATTTTGCACCGCCCATCGGCGCGACAATCGGGGGGCGGAATACTGGCGGCGGCTGGCGGAAGACGCGGACTGCACATTGGCGTTTTACATGGCGGGCGCGTCTCTGGCGGAGACGGCGGAAAATCTCGTCGCCGCCGGACGCGCGGCGGATACGCCGGCGGCGGTGATTTGCGCCGGCACGACCGCCGCGCAGCGCGTCATTGTCGGCGCGCTTTCCGACATCGCCGCGCGCGCCGAAAAAGTTCTCGT
>JBPCXA010000217.1:0-40926 GCA_051008975.1 Gammaproteobacteria bacterium | reverse complement strand
CGCATCGGTTGCATTAGGCGCTAATACGCACAGCCTTGGCTCAGAGGCGAGGGAGCGAGGCGCTTGGTGGTCTGATGCAATTAACGGCTACGTCGTTTCGGGGTGCGAGCCCACAACATCTGCAAGTACAACGGTCACTGCTTTTGCTTGTGAGGGGTATCTAGAAGATTCAGGCGAAATCATCTATACGATTCAACCGTCAAGCGTTGTTGGCCCTCTTAGTGGCGGAGATGGCACCTACTGGCTGGCCCTGCATAGAGAGCGAGTATCTGCCGTGTCTGGATGGACTAGGCACGGGGCCACTCATTATCTTTGGCAGATGAACGTTACACAGCCGGCCAACCCTTCTGGGGGGCTTGTCTTTTCTGAAGTTACGGTAAGTGGCGGGGCAATTACAGCGGTATCGCTTATAGCACCAGTAAGAAGCATTCCTTCTAACACGGTTGCCTCAGGCCGTTTTGCTGCTGAATTCGGCGTTGTAGCCGACGACTTGACTGACAATTCGGCCGCTCTTCAGCTTGCATTAGATTCCACGGAACACATTACTCTTCCTTGCGGTGTGATCAGGTTTGCAACAACACTCTCGCTAAACAGAGGCCAAATTCTTGAAGGATGCAGTCATGGTTCTGTAGTCATCGAAACTGCCGGCACGATCCTTCGTTACACAGGTTCAGGCGATGGGGTTTTAATTGATGGCGGCACGTCGCCAGGCGATTTCAATTTTACGGTAACCATCCGTAATCTCGCGATTCGTTCAACAACTGGCGCCACAGGTCTGCACATCTTTGGTGCAGCAGATATCGATGTGCAGAATGTCCGAGTTGCGGGGAGAGCGACGGGCGGGGTAGGTGCAACCGGACATACGACAGCAGGTATACTGATTGACGATTTGGCGACTGGAGGCATCTCTCTTGTTCTGAGATTTTCGAATCTCTATGTGCAGGCAAACGTGGGTGATGGCATAAAAATGGATGGTTTAAGTCAGAACTTAAACCAAGTGTCCATTGATCAATCACGCATTCAGGGTAATCTCGGATGGGGAATTAATGCTACGGCACAAACTCGCGCTGTATCGATTACTGGTAGCGATATTGAAGGAAACGCGCTTGGCTCTATTCGAGGCAGAACTCCCATTGGATGGTTTATAGGCGGAAATTACTTTGAGGATTCATCACCCGCGACAATCGACTTGGATAGTGTGACTCCTGGGCTCGGTGGAGGAGTTTCTATTGTTGGAAATTCTTTCGGTGGAAGTGGGACAAATATTGCTGTCAAACTGTCTAATGGGCTGGTGGGTAATTCAGTCCATTCCAATGCGATTTCTGGCTATGCAACCGCTGTGGATTTCACATCTGGAGCAGTTTCTGATACTCAGCTTGGCCCAAACAATATCTTATTCACAACAACTGATTATGCTGGAAGGCCTGGAGCAGGAGTAACGATCACTCGTACTGGAGATACTTCTGTTCAACTTGCAGATCATAGTGTCATCCCCAGTGCTATTGTTTCTAACACAGCAGTAGAAACAACTATCATTACCACAACGATTCCAGGGAATGCTATTGATGGCCCGAGTGGCGTAAAATTAGAAGTCGCAGGAGAGTATACAAACAACAGCGGTATAAATGAGACTGTTACGTTGCGAGTGAGGTATAAGGGAACGACTATTGGGAATTTCCCTTTTGCATCAATCACGACGAGCCCGACCCAACGCAGCTGGATATTATCGATGCGTGTTTCCGGCGATCCAAACAATCAAACCACCGTCACGACATTTGGCACGTTTGAAATGTCTGGCCCAGGCGGCTTGGGCGGTTTAGCCTCAGCCGTAACAAGGCTTGCAGGAGTAGGCTCCATAGGCGTAGCTACCACAACTACTTCTGGCGATATTACGGTGACAGTACAACACAACACCGCTGCTGCGACGATATCGCTTAGAAGCCGGGCTTATTTTTTGGAGATGTTGCCGCAGTGATCGTGGATATGATTCTTGCCATGGCCTTATCAATGGCCCCTTTGTTCTGGAGCCCATCACTGGTAAATGGGATTCTTCGCCATGGCGTATATATGTGACCATCCTCGTCATTATTGCTCCAACATAGCCAGTCGTCAATTGTGATGTAAACACAAGCTTCATCGTTCCAGAAACGGTATCCTACCCTTTCAAACGCATCGCCATACTCGGTCTGTAGCCGCTTCCCGAGCGCATCTAATATATCCTCCCGACTTGTTCTCGTCTTGCCCTCATTCTGTCGCGGTTGTCGTTGCTGCTTGAGGTGCGCGGCGTACTGTTTCTCAGTCATGCGCATCAGTCGTCATCCTCTTCCTCACGCACATAGTCCTCGTACATCTCTGGTGTATAGCACTCGCCTTTCATATGGTCTGTGTACGCCATGCAACACTCACCTGGAAAGACGCATCCCCATTCATCTTCTTCATCGTATATCATCACTCTTATGTCAATTCCTCGCACAGCCGACCCATCTCATCAAGCTCTTGACGATAGAGCTCTATAAGCATATACCAATCCTGCTCGGCTTGGCCATTCTCAACGTATTGAATAAATGCATCGACATCGCCGACAACGGCGGTTTCTTCGGGTTCTTCGAATAACTTAGTTGGTAAAGGCATTGCAACCTCCTGCACTCAAGGCAACCTCCTGCACTCAAAATAATCGTTGCTGTGGTACTTCCTGCTCCACGAGCCGTAACAGCGTCGTGACAATGGCCTTGTGCTGGGCGAGCTGCGCAGGCAGGGAAGTGCCCATGTCATCTCCTTTTCATTTGATGGTAGATGAGGACGGCGCCATAAATCAGCAGCACAGGGCCGGAGATAACCCAGAAAAAGATGCGGCTTAGGGCGCTACGAATATTCATTAGATATATTCTCTGTGCTGTCACACTAAGGGTAGAGCTCTTTCTCGACGGCGGCTTTGAGCTTGAGAAATTGAAACTCATCTACGCCATCTAGCCAATCACAGAACGCTTCCCAGCAAGCATCGCTAGCGCACTTAAATCCTAAGTGTCGACAATCTTCGCTGTGGCTATAAGAATCATAATTGTACGGATTCTGCGGCCACCACGATGGCTTCTCCATTGCTTAATCCTCCCCTTATTCTTGGATGTGTTGACCACGGCCGGTATCGTCGAGTTTCCACTTGCGCCGGCGATTGATGACCATCTTCTTGTCTATCTCTCGAGGAAGTAAAGCGCCAAAGCCGGCAGCCAACTCTGTGGCCGTCATGCCAATTTGCATAATAGACGACTTCATGTTGTGATCGATACGGCTGACTAATTCATCGTCAACGCCGGCTAACATTTCCATGCTCTCAAGAGACTCTAAAACAATTCCTATTTCTGCGTGTATCATGAGTGCCATGCGCAAAGTCGTTAACCCAGGGCTGTCATGGACATCCGTTTGAGTGACCACCGTATCAAGTCCAATGCCAATCCTTTCTGCCAGACGATACAGTACAATCACCACATCCGCGATTTCCTCTACGACCTTCTCTGGGGGCGCATCACCCGCCAGGCACCGGAGCAATTCCGCAAGCTCCTCATTCGCACGCACGGCGACGCGTAGAAGCGAGCTTTCAGGGCCAAACGTTTCGGTTGCCCACTGTGATACGCTGCCTTGGGTCTCAGTGCGCATCGTCCCCGGCGGCGGATTGTTCTCGTTTGCGTGCCTATCGGAAAAATCTTCGATATTCATTGCGTCTTTCCAATTTCCCATCAATTTTTCCCCTCTGCTCGCTTCCAAGACTGCTCGACCCGCTGCAATCGCTCGAGCAGCCCTTTTCCGTGCTTCTTGCAGTAGTAGCCGTGCCCGAAATTGGAGCGATCCATCAACTCAACTGATGCGCGGGACTTGCAACTGAATGACTGGCATTGGCGCTGAAGGTCGCGCAGGTATGCCATCAGTTCGCCCCTTCCTCGATAGACAGATCACGCGTGACTCCGTCGTTGCCGTATGTGCCGAAATGGGCGATACACTGCTTTAGCTCAACATCGCTTAGCTCCGACTCCTGGGCCTTATTGAACTGCGAACGTAGCCAGTCATAGAGGTCTACAGTCTGCACCTGGGATTGATGGATCAAAAATGTCAAATCCTCAATCAGCCCGGTACGATCCTTCTGGTCACCGTTGGCCCACGGGTTTTTGACCCAAGTCATCCACTGTTCTTCTGTCCACTGCTCGCAGGAGTCGGGGAGCCCATTAGTCGCAAGCCGGTCGATGGTCTGTATCCACTCCTCATTCCGCTGCGATAACTGCTTCAGTGTGAAGCGCGGCATGTCCTCCCACGTCTTGCACCGGAAAAAGTACTTTGCGAAGAACGCACGCCCCACCTCTGGGACCAGCGGGGATATGACAGTCTGATAGTCGTTGCGAATCCGATCAATGAAGGCCGTTTTGTCTGGCGATGTATCTTCTCCATAGAGTTCATCGATCGAATTAAACGTCGTAGCCGATGGCTCCACAGGCTGAGTGTCGGCGGCCGTAAGCGGTCGTGCATCCTCAAGGACGCGCTCTTGGCGGCCAATGATATTTTGGGACGAACGATTAAACGTCACGTTTCGTGGGTGGCAAAGCTGGTTCACGACAACCTTTGAGCACATATGCTGAAAACCGAGGTTCTCTTTATCGCTCTTTTTCCTCTGACTGTTCTTCCATTCCGTTTTGAACTCTTGCCAGATGTCGGCGTCCTTGGCTTTGGCATACTGATCACGGTGAGCAATGATTTCTTCTTTGGACATTTGCAGCGCTTTGATACGCCCATCAGTGAACTGGATGACGCAGTAAGCTCCGACGATGCTGCCCCGGTCGCCGAATCCCTCAGGAAACTTGTGCTCTGGCAACGCAGCAGGGCCACAGAAACGATACGAATCGCCAGCACGCACAATCATGGGCCAAGCGTCAACGACGTCAGGAGATTGCCGCACGAGCTTCAGACGGCCAATATAGCCATCCCATACGACACACTGCTTTGTTGTCTCCCATCTATCCTTACCGACCCTACGCTTTACGTCATGAGGTATGAGCCAGGCCTCACCTTTCTGTGTAATATCCAAGCCGGACAGCGCGAGATCAACGGCGGCTTCCCGGATACTCTCGGGTGCGCATTGTTGCAAGGTCGGATTCCGCTGAAAATGCAGCCACACGGCTTTGATAAATCGCTCAGACTCCCCAGGCAATATTTCAGCCAGTGCATCATACGCGCCACGTAACGCAACCTCGTGTGGCTGCGTCCAGTGCTCGAACGTTGCATGGACGATTTCATCGATCAACGAATCTGCGTTATGCCGGACATCGTCATTGTTGGTCGTGGGCTGTATGCTCTGTGCGTGCTGTTCCATCGTATGCCCTCCTCCTGGCTCCGACGCGGTACGATCTCGTACCGCGTCGGCAGTGTTGAGTTGTTCCCACCTATGTTATGCCCCGATTACAGGGGCGGCGCATGATAATCACCTCCTTTCATGCATCAAGCCTTGACAATCCACACTATACTCCGTATATTTGAAAATGTCAATCATTCGCATGAGGAATTGAAAGATAGGAGTTGTTATGCCCAGCGAAGAAGACGTATTTCAAGCGCTTGTCAAAGGGGTCGCGAAGGCTGGATCGCAGAACAAATTCGCGAAGTTGTGTGGCGTTAGTTATCAATATTTATCGGAAGTTATGACCAGAAAACGACGGATTGGGCCTAAGTTAATCGACCATTTGGGCTATGTTCGTGAAACCGTGTACCGTAAGAAAAACAGATGATACTAAAAAACGGGTGATTTTATAAGCCGAGGGAGGTGATGAAATGTCGCAGCAATCGATCGATCTTGGCGAGTTCCAAGCCTGGGCTAGTGCTACAAGCGTCCTTTATTCGTCAGAATCAGTTATGGGATCCACAGGAGTTAAAGAAAGGCTTAGTTTTTATGCGTTTTTGAACGGGAGATATAGCGTTTGGATGGGCGTGAGAAAGCTTTACGATGGTTTCTACCTTCGTGCGGCAAAAATGGCATATGAGAGGCGGATCGAGATTCATACAGATCGAGATGTATTGAATCTCGGAAGTGAAGAATTATCAGAACATTCGAAGGAAAGTGACGATGACGGATAAACCTGATTGGTGGCCGCAGAATCCGTATAAATTTTCGACGACGCCACACAGATTTAGCTATTGGCAGGACGCCAGTGATGAATGCTGGAAGGCGTTTTGCGAATGGATTGACAGTGAGAATAATCAGGCACAGTACCAGGAAATGAGTCTGAGGAAAATACTGAAGCTTACGACTTCAGACTAGGAGGAAATATGGATAGCAGTGCGGAGGTAAACGAGATGAGTGAAGTGATTATCCTTGAAAAGGTCGTTCACGATGTCGAGAATCCGCAAGAGCTAAGAATCAGGGTTGATGCCTCTCTTATATTGCAAGGACATAGGAAGAGGCGTTCCATAAGATTGCACCGAGGAACCTACCGTGTCGAGGTGTCGCGCAAGGGAGGCGTCTCCTGGGCCATAATAACTATCAGAGATGTGCAGGACGATGAAGACTTGCTGAAGAGAGTAGGTGAAAGCATGGTCGCAGCGTTCGATGTGCCTGGCAATTACTTTGTAAGAATCCTTCATCTCGATCGATTGCCACAATGCTCTAGTCCGGCCAGCGAGGATTAATTTGAGGTGGCAACCATGTCGAAAGCGGTGAAGAAATGAAGAAATCAAGGACTATCACATATAAATCAGGGCGTTGTGGAGGGCAGCATTACGCTACCCCAACGTATGAGTGTGATTGGTGCGCATCTAGGTCGGGGCGTGAACCTCAGTTTATCAATCATCACGCATGGTGTGGTCAACATTTGCTCGAGAAGCGGCGAAAAGAACAGACGTCGTTTTTTTTGATGAAAGGAGAATGGGATGATCAATGAGCACTTTCCGTTCGATGCTCAAGGAGGGCAGCAAACCATGTCCAGAATTGAATCGAATTCTGCTTTATTTATTCAATGGCTTGATACTGAATGGAACCATGCAATGCAGCCGTGCTGGCGTGTTGATACGTCTAACCACCGCCATCTAGGCATCGGCTATATAGTTGACGATGGGCAGGAATGGAGGTTCATGCCATCGCCTTATGTCAACAAGTTTTCTTGCAAAGAGTTGACTGGTATTGCGGAAGTTATATGCAGACTTGAAGCCAATAGAAAGGGGCCGGTTGGGTAGTGGCCCGATCACAGGAGAATTCTAATAAGGAGAGTATAGCATGAATAATGACGATTATCTAGAGTTACTAGAGATCGTTGACGCCATGGCCTCAGGGCTATCGGATTGGGAGATATCATTTGTCGAAGACGTCTTAGAAAGGAGGCCAAATTTATCAGAGAAACAGCGTGAGATAATCTTGCGTATGCACGATAATCATGTCGAGAAAAGGAGGTAGCGCGCCGCAGAGATGCACATCGTCGTTGAACTTAAAGGCGATTCAGCACTTGGCGAGATGATCAAGCAATGGGAGAGAAATTTGATGGAAGTCTTTAGGCGCATTTGATATAATCCCTGTGTCGATCTCCTCTAAATGGGGCCTAGGCAGGCCAGCCGAAAGCGGACTTCAAGCACCCGTTGGCCCCATCCAATCCATGCTTGCCCTTGCTTGGGGGATGCATGATGCCTTGCCTCTGCTCCCTCAGGGAGCAAATAATGATCAGACGAGTCAAAAAAGAACGTTGGGAAGCGATACCTGTTGCAGCCATGGAGGATGACTTACTCTCCTGGAAGGCCAGAGGTTTGCTCGCTTTCATTTTGGTTAAGCCGGATGGTTGGGAGATTCGCAAGCGCCAACTAATAAATTCTTCACATCACGATGGAGAAACATCGGTCCAATCTGCGCTAAAAGAACTCGTCAGGGCTGGCTATGCAAAGCTTATTCGATATAGAGATGCAAAGAGTGGACAGATACCTGGATCACGGTACGAAATCTCAGACTACCCTAGCTACAATGAGGATATAACCCGGGAGGCGGAAAACCTGGTCTCCGGTAAATCCGGTCGTCGGAAACCCGCCTTGTCTATCTTAGACTCAGAAGAAACTCTACACTCAGAAGAGACTTTAAACGCAAACACCTCTTCGCGCGCGCGAGAAAACCCGATTTCAGACAATCGGGATCAGAAGAGGATCGATTACGTTTTGTCAAAACTGAATGGTGATCAATGTGGAGTGGTAGAAAAGGACGGCGGAGTTAGGGAATTCATATCGGAGGATCTATGCCACGCCTGCATACGGGGCAACCATAGCGATTGCGACTCCAATCGTCACCAATGGTGCGCATGCGATGGCGAGTGCTTAGACTACGACCCAACAGTGGACAAAAACAGGGTTGGCGATGGTGAAGACATCAAGGCAAGAGTGGAGCCAGAAGAGCTGTGTGAGCAACGTCATCCTTCACATGGTTACCCATGCAAGCGAATAGTCGGTCACGATGGATGGCATTCGTCTACGCATTCTGATTGGCCACCAGAAGACAAAAACAAGGTTACCGACGGTGAAGAAAATTCGGCTCATGGTTGCTCACCACTCGTCACAGAATCGAAGCGGCGTAGACATCCTCTTCAGTGTGATCATTGCGACAATAGTACGATAGGTGGCGTTTGTATTAATCCCAAATGCCCAGCTTTTGTCTCAGTGGACGATGCCATTGCCTTCGCTGACTCTTGTGAAGCAATCATGGAATCGGACCAACTCCCCGATGCCTGCTCTATTTACCACATGGGATTCCCTTGCGAACACGAGAGGGAGGCGTTAGCGATTGTAAAAAGCGTAGTGTGGCCCGGCGCCTCGCTCCGTCTTAAATCCCATCCTAATTTGCACCAGTTTATCCACGACAACGCCTATGACGAACCCTACCCGGAAAGAGTGAAGAAGTTGGCGACATGGTGGAAACAGAATCGAAGATTCAAGGACTGGGGCATCCCGCTGATGTTCTCGAGGCCAGAGGAGACCATGGCCACGATTGAGACGGCCATTCAGAATGGAGACCCGGCCGCTAGCGCACTGGAAGAGACCAAGGACCTCGTCATTCACAAGGGGGCGAGAATATTGACTGATCCGGACGGATGGTCGATTCTGAATCTTCGTCCCCCAGTCGTTGATGAGCATTATTCACACCCTCTTGACTACAACGAGAATCGAGAGGTGTGGTGCTCGAAATGCCGGATCGTACTTGGTCCCGACCGACTTGATCCAGAGGCCGAGGGCAAGATTGCCCTTTGGTACGAACAGCATGGGGAGTCCACGCCATGACGTACTGTCCATTGTGCCAAGCTATACCGGGTAGTCGCTACGTTCATTGGATTGAATTCGAGTCTGCCCAAAAACTTAGGGATCACTTTGAGCAGCAAGGATATGGGTCGATCAAGTATGGCGGCATCCTGGATTGGTGGCATACGATCCAGGATTCTTACCGAAGTTGTGCCTCGCCAATTACTGGTGCTCCACTCTCAGTCAGAGAGGCCTGGATGGACGCACAGATCAAAGCAAGACGGGAGCATTGCACCGTGACTGATGAGAGGTCTGCTGCCAAGATAAGGGAGGAGTTTTGGGAGCAAAATGATCCAAGGATGACCGATGACCAGTTACGCAAAAGCGTTATGGCACAGATCATGGCACTTCTGAATGAGTTTGGGATGCGTGGCGAGGAGATGAGACATGCATAGTGAAGTGAAAGAGCCCATCGAGGTTGAGTATCCATTCGTTTATGAGGAGGTAACTATGATTGACGAAGAGGGCGATTACAAGATCATGTCTTGGCGTCCTGGGGTGTTGAAAGAAGAGCAGCGCGAGGATGCAGGGCATGGGCATTTCTTCCCGATCAAGCTCTGCCATGGCATGGGGAAGATGATTATCACGCAAATAGCTACCGCGCAGCTTCCGGGCAGATATTGGAATCGAGTTTTCTATCTTCGGCAATGGCGTGATCCTGACGGCAAGGTATTTGGGCGCAAAACTCTACGGATGACGACTGACAGGGTGTTCAAAGATTTGTGCTCTGGCTATCGGCACGCAGTTAATGAAGTGGCTATTGGGAGATAGTCAATGCCTAACACATCCGTGTCTCCTAAGTGTCGTTATTGCAATGACACTTGCAAGATTGAGAAGCTAAACTTTGGTCGGCGCGGAAAGGTGACGATACGCAAAGAGCGTTGCCTGAACTGCCGGAGTAGGAGAAAGAAATGATATACGCAGCGATCATGTTAGCGAGTGTTTTATCACTAACGCCGGGTCAAGGGCTTCGACACTCTGCTGAAAGTATTGAGGTTTTGCTTGTTGACGATCATCGTGTGGCCTGCATTCCTAAGGGTGGGCAAGTCGTGCCGTGGTGTATTGCCGTGGGTGATGATTGGGTGGCTTTTAACGATGCATGTTATTGTTTTTGCGATGAAATTACTTGCGAATCGTTTAGAGAAATATTTAAGCGCAAGCTAAAAAGCAGTGATCTAGTCACGTCTGGGTGGCGAGATTATCAGAAATTTCATCGTGAAAGATAAGGTGTGCTTGTGCGTAGATTTAGGCTGATTCGACACGAAGACCCAACAGGCGTTAGTGGTACTGGTTGTGTAGCTCAAGGCGTTCTGTTTCACGATGGCATTGTCATCGTGCGTTGGCTTGGCAACACCAGGACAACAACCGTGCACGAGAATATCGGTTCTGTTGAGACAGTTCACTGCCACGGTGGCAGAACGACGATTAGATGGGAAGACCCGATTTGTTGGCAATGCAGTGCGACTCTCGAATACAGCGAACGACGGTCCAACCATTGTTACGGTTGCGGAGCTGGGCAAGGTGATACTGAGTGCCTCAAGACTAAGACAACAGACGGTTCAAAAAGAAGATAGAGGGGTAGGCTAATGAACAGGCTTAGAGAGATCAGTGTTTGTGTCAACGAGGATTTCGCCAAGCGCTTGCAGGAAATATGCGATCAGGAGGGCAAGTTGACGCTTGCGGCAGCTGTCGCTCAACTCGCGAAGGAGGCAATTGACGCGAGAAACAAGATGCAGCGAGACAATTACCAGAGAGTGCCAGGCAGGGCTGTCCTTGCTGCAATGAGGGCGTGTCGTAATTCCAGTGAAGAGGATTGGCTGTCTGACGTGCACCTTTTTTACGAAAAGCTCGGATTTGAATTCGACCCTGAGGTAGAGTGTGAATGTATACATGGCGGTGAAAAGGGGCATGTTTCAACATGCGGGTATGTCAAAAAGCCATTAAGGGATGATCATGCCACGTAAATTACTGACCCCGGCAATCCATCCCGGGCCAACTGAAAAGAAGGATAGGAAGACGGCTTGTGTTTTTTGCAATGAGCCTCTGAAGGGGCATCCTGCTTGTGCGCTGTGCTCTTTACTGCTGCACAAGAAGGGTATGTACAAGTGCACATCCGAGTATTGCGAGGAGGATCATACAGGGACGATTAACGGAATCTTGTGCAAGCATTGTCAGGGAACGAATGGTGGGAAATACAGATTCACAGCTTAACGAAGGAGCGCCATTTCTGTGGCGCTCCTTCGTTACATGCTTATCTGTGATAGTTAATGGAGTTTTCACTCGCTTGCCTTTTTTTCTTCATTCGGTGGCCACTCCCTGCCAGCTAACCAGTTCAAATCGATCTCAAAGTAATCGGCGATCTGAGTCGCCATCCTTAGCGATGGTTTTTTGGCTCCGCATAGCATGTCTGACATCATTTGCTGGCTGATTTTGTAGCCCTCATCGCGCATCGCTTTACACGTAGCCGATGCGCTGCGTCCGGGTGGAAGAACCTCTCTTAGGCGAGAGGCAAAGGTGTGGCGCGTCGTGATTTGTTTGATTGTCCGTTCCATCTTGCTTCTCCTTGGTGCATGGCCCCCGAAGGGGCCATAGTGTATTAGCTAATTTCTTTGACTCTGCTGGGTTTATTCAGCATCTTGTCAAAGCGATCGATCTCGTTTGTGTTGGATTTCACTGTGAGTGTGCATCCTGCGTTGTAATTCCACCAATCGATATTTGCGTCATGCCAACCGAAGCGGTCGATGGCGATATCTAGGTGGGTTTTTTTTACGTTGGCGATTCTGATTTCGTACAGTTTCATCACGCTTCCCCTTGATGTTTCGTATGGTCTCTCCTCAGGTCCGGGGTACCATCCCCGGCGACATCTTGGTTTTTCATAAGCCCCGTGGCCCTTTGCCTTTTCTCTCCCCTGCCTGGCTTTGCGCTTGCCGGCTCGGTTTCGGGTAGTCATTCGGGTCTGTTTTTCTCAGGAGCCCCGCTTCCCTTGCTCCGTCCTACCTTCTAATATAAATATACTACTATAGCGGTAGAATGTCAAGGGGTATTTGATGGGGAATGCAAATATCTCGTATGTCGCTGATTTCATGGAGATACAGAATTGACAAATACCTCTCGTGCTTGTACGATCTAGTTAGGCTAGGGCGTACTCGATTTGACCCGGATACGCGGCGAACCTAGCCGAGCTCCCTGTATACCGGGGATAGTTACTGACTATCCCCGGTGTGAGCGTGAAATGAAATCAACAACAGATTCCACTTATCTCACATACAAATCGTTTTTTGGCACTATGATGGCCATTGTCTTACTAAGTGGTGCTGTCGGTGCATTCACGCTCCGCCAGCATTCCGCGCAGCCACACCCTGGAGCCATGCTGCGGGAAAATTGGAGCAAGCACGTTGATCGCCTAGAGCGGCACATCGATCGCCTAGATGCCAAAATCGACGAGTTGCAACGGTTGCTAGTGCAGATGTCATCGCGTAGAGAACAGTCAAGAGGCACACCAACATCTCATTCCAGCGGCAAATAAGGAAGGAATCATGAAAAAAGTTAGAAATGTGTCTATCGTCGTCGCCTTTTTAATGCTCGCTGCTTGCAAGGCTCCTGTGACTCATCAAGGCGTTGCCATCTCTGATCCTGGGCTTGCCACGGCTGCTCAGGTGATTGACACTTTCGACAATTCTGCGGCCGTCTTGGTGCGCTTCATCAAAGTAGGCTTTGAGGCTGGTGATATCTCTGTGTCTGTCAAGGAGGAGTATCAGAACGTCATTGGGCCAGATGTGCAGGCTGCATTGGACGCCGCACGAGATGCGCTTGTCCGGGCTATTAAGCGGCAAGATGATCCGAGCAATACGGCATACCAAGTGGCCATTCAGGAGCTTTCTCACGCTGTGAGTGTTGCTCAAGGGTTCGTCCTCAGGCATACCAAATAGGCCACTGCAGGAGTGGCAGGAGAAAAGAAAATGGCTGACCTTAGCAAGACATTGAGGCTGATTCGTGCGGCTTTAGACCAAGTCCAGGATGCCGTTGACAACATGGATGATCCGGTCGAGATCGAGAACCTTGGGTCTGAACATCGCAAGGCACTTGACGAGCTCGAAAATGCGGTTGCCCCACCGCCTGCTCAGCCGCCCCCAGTGCCATGATGAGCGATTTTGGTTTGTGGACTAGGCGACTGATTGCTGTAGCTGTTGTTGGTTATTTTGGTTGGCAGGTCTACTCTGGTGGTCAAGCGCCCCAGGATGTCAAGGAGCTGACTCTGATCATTTTGGGGTACTACTTCGGCACCAAGGAAAACGTTTAGCCAATGATTCGATCACGAAGGAATGCCCGTGAAAATTAGAGGAAAACGGACATATATTCTCTGTGGATTGGGTATGCTTCATGGGCTGCTTGATCTTTTTGAGTTTGCTCCCGGTGAGGGATCATTTGATGCTGGCAATACTCAGGCATTGGCAGAGATACTTGGTGCGGGGGCTCTTGCCTACTTTCGGGTAGGTGTTGCGAATGCTCAGTACCGTATGGAGAGGGCTCTGGCACGGATTGACGGGCAACTAAAAGACATGCGTAACCTTCTCAATGAGCGGGACTAGCGATGATTCGATATGCCGCCTTCGGCGCATTTGTCGTGTTTCTGATGTCTGCAAATGCTCATGCCCAGCCATGCACTTGGCCTAGTTGTTCAGGTGCGGGTGGCAAAATTACGGGTGCAGATTGGAATGCTGGATGGGGTGAAGCCGTCTTGGATGGCGAGGCTTGCTCAGGAGACCTAGGAGGTACATTTCCAGCATGCACTGTTGTCAACGATTCCCACAGCCACACTGGGACATCCCTATCCGGCATAGACATTTCTGACGAC
The DNA here is from genome assembly GCA_051008975.1 of Gammaproteobacteria bacterium. Lineage (GTDB taxonomy): Bacteria > Pseudomonadota > Gammaproteobacteria > Tethybacterales > Persebacteraceae > Persebacter. The sequence continues at coordinate 26,777 of JBPCXA010000217.1, read as the reverse complement.
ACCAACCTCTCTACTACGTCGCCCATCACGCTTACAGGTGATGCTGTCGGCATCACCGTCCCTAATTGCGATGACACAACAGAAAAGCTTGACTTTGACGGAACGATATTCGCTTGTATCACTGACCAAACGGGTGGGGTGGGTGGTCATACGATCCAGGATGAGGGGGTTGGGCTAACAGCTCGTACGAACTTAAACTTCACTGGCGTAGGCGTAACCTGTACGGACGATGCTGGGAATGATGCAACAGATTGTGATATTCCCGGGGGCGGCTCCGCGAATAGCTTCGAGACTCAATCAACTCCTGCTGGCACAAGCCCAGTGGCTGATAATGCCGCTGATACACTCAGCTGGTTAGCTCCAAGTGCAGCAGTGACGGTGACTGGGGATGCAGGTACTGACACCATTACGGTCGACTTTGTGGCAGCAGGGGCAGAGTCAGTGCTAGAGGCCGTGATTGACCTCCAAGACCTGCAAGGTGCTGTCACGGATGCTCAGGTGCCGGATAGCATTACAATCAACTCTCCCAGCGTGACGGTCTCTTCCACAGCTCCCACTCTCGCCCTAGACGATACTGACGATACTGGCGCAGTAGAAATGTCAATGCGGGTCAATTGTGGAACCGTAAATGACTGCACTGGCGCCATAGCGCTTGATTCCGGATCAGACCCTGAAGCCGACTTCTTGCGATTCGAGACTGATGGGGCGGGGAACACGGTAACGCTCGTTGGAAACACTTCTGGTGCCCATTTACAGATTACGGAGGCTGGTGCTATTTCAGGGGCTGGCGGGGGCACAATTCAAGCCAATACGGTGGTCACTGATTCGGTTGCACTCACGACAGATACCACGGGAAACTACGCGGCTGGGGATGCTGAGGCGGGTGCTGCATTGACTGGTGATTCTGCGACTGCTTTCTTTATAATGGGGGCGCTTGAGGATGCGAGGATAGATGCCACTATCCATCGTGATTCAGAGACCAAAGATGGCGACTTAGTGAGTTTTGATGATCCAGATTCTAATTTCGTCGCCACTGATCTTGATTCGGCCGTCTCTGAATTAGATGATGTGAATGGCAGTGGCCCAAATGCTGCCGATGGCAAGGTGGAATGGTCGCAACTTGTTGGTGTCCCGGGAGGGTTTGCTGACGGCACAGATGATACAGGCGCTGGCTCTGGTGCATTTTCTGATGCCGGTGATCCTATCGTGCAGAATACCATTACCAAGGATGTGCATGTGGGTGATGGCGCAGGGACGCTTGCTGGAAAGATGGAAATTGGTGGTGACGCTGACCAGCCGCAACTTGTAATTGAGGGATTCTCGACCCAAACAGACTCCATTTTGATCGTACAAGACGACGCAGACACTGAGGTATTTTCAGTCGATGCGGATGGGACGGTTAATGCCACTGGTACGATTGGATCAACTGCGAATGCTACGAATGGTGGCTCTCTCCTTTTGAGCGAAGGCGCAGATGATGGCACGGCCACCTGGGGATTCAAGATTGCAGACGTAGGTGGCTTGACTGGTGATGCACAGGTGCTCTGTACAATCACGGCAGGGTCACTCATCCCACAGTCGTGCATGGTTACGCTTGTAGACGGAGACATACCGGATACGATCACGCTGACCAACCTCACGCAGATCACCAACCGTAGCCATACCGACCTCACTGATATCGGCACCAATACTCATGCTCAGATCGATTCTCACATTGCAGGTACTACCGAGCATGGCGCAACTGGTGCCGTCGTTGGCACGACGAATACTCAGACACTCACAAACAAGACGCTCACGTCTCCCATCATCAGTGGGCAAGTTACGAGAAACACTATTTTGGTTGACGATGATTCCTGCGTTGGCGATCAGGGTCTGTGGTGGTACGATACGACTGACAACCAATTCGAATTTTGCAACGTTAATAGTGGAGCTCCCTCTGCAATTGCAGCAACTTCAGGTGATATTACAGACGTGTTTGACTGTGCCACTGGTGACTGCAATGCCATCACGATTGAATCTGGAGATTCACTTTCTGTTGCTGTCGATGGAGTGAGCGAATCGACAACAACCCTGGAATCGGTATTCAACGATTCAGGGGTAACGATCGAGGAGTGTACAGCGGTCTATATCTCGGGATTCGATATCCCGAGTGATCTTCCTGAGGTTTCTATTGCTGACGCCGATAACTCTGGAGCAATGCCAGCGATTGGTATTACTCAGGCGTCTATTGCTAATGGCGCATCTGGATTGGTTATCACGGGTGGCATCGTGGATTCTGTTGATACGGCAACGACAGAATCATGGACTGTTGGTGATGGCATCTATATCAACACGTCCGGGACAAGTGCTTCAGCGGACTGCGGCGAGAACATGACAAATGTTATTCCCACTGGAGAGGCAGGTCTTCTTCAGCGAGTCGCCACCGTGATCCGAGTGAATGCTGCAACGGGGCAATTGGCAGTGGTAGGTGCAGGTCGCAACAATGCCACTCCGAATCTTGACGATGGAGCTGTCTTCCTCGGCAACACATCCAATCAAGCAGTGGCGTCAACAATCTTTACCACGGGTGGGTCGCCAGTCCTACTTCATGAGAATGGCGGTCTTGAGGCAGATGTAAGCGCTTTTACAGGACTGATAGCAATAAGTGGCGGCGCTACTAGTGAGGTTGATACAAAAGCAGAGGTTGAGGCGCAGCTTACTGACGTCACTGATCTGGCAGAGGCTGACGGGGATGCTTATACGGGAGCACACGACTTCGGTGCAGCCGGTAGTCTTGAGATTCCTAATGGAGCAGCTCCTACAGTAGATGCAGCCGGCGAAATTTCACAAGACACTACCGATGATCAACTCATCTATGGAGCAACGCCACGAGTCTTGGCATATGAGCGTCAGAAGTGCGCAGTGATCGAGGACCTGGCTGCCGCCGACGATGACTTCGAAATCTTCATGGCCAACGATCCGATCACGATCACTGGTATTGGATGCCACTGCCGAGGGACTTGCACGACAGGAGCCTCTTTGTCTCTTGAGGATCGCGCTGGAAATGCGATGACCCATACAGCGCCGACGTGTAGTACCGGCACTGGAAATAGCACGTATCAGGCTGTGACGGCTGCGAATTCCTTAGTGGCTGGTGAGGGGCTCCGGTTCGATGTGGATAACGCGGTTTCGCCTGAAACGGATGAGTACACGATCTGCTTCACTTTCACAGTGGATAGGCAGTAGCCATGCGTAGATTGCTGATTGCGGTCGTTTTTATATGCCTGGCTTCTCCTCATGCCTTTGCAGTTATTGCGTTCGATGCAGCCTCATCAGATTTTGATGGTTCAGCCGTTACATCGCTAACATATTCTCATACGACAACAGGTACTGATCGAGCACTAATTGTCGGTGTTGGCGGATATATTTCCGGTGCGACTTTCCCAGATGTGCCCACCGTCACTTATGACGCAGTCAGCATGACACAAGAGGCAACTCTAACATGGGATGCTGATGGATTCGCTACTCGCCTCACGCTCTTCTGTCTAGCCAATCCGTCAACAGGTGCCAGTGATGTTGTCGTATCCTCTACAAGCTCAAATTCGCTATTCTCAGTAGCGATGTCATACACAGGTGCAAATCAGACTGATCCATGTGGAGCATCAGGAACGAATTCTGTAGATGCAGGAACGTCTACGTCTATCGATGTGACAACATCATTAGGCGACTGGGCAGTCGACGTCATCCATTATTTCCATGATGGCACAACTACTTTGACGCCTGGAGCAGGTCAGACGGAACGTATTCATCTGAATAATGGCGGCTCTGATGATTCGCAAAAAGGTAGTGATGAAGTGGGAGCTGCCGGCACGACAACGATGTCATGGACTGCTAGTGCAGCAATCGATATCGGGCATATTGCAGTTCAATTATTTGAAGCGGGCGCGGCTCCGGCAGCACGTAGAGTCATCATGGTGCAATGAGATGAAAGCGATATCGATATTTAGTGCTATTGTTTGGTGGATATTCGCCCTTGCCATGCTTTTGTTTTCGGTCGATTGGGCTTTCTCGGCCGACTCAACGTGCGGAACAAATGGAGTGAACGATTCCTGCACCCCAGCCGGTCTGCAAACACTCATTGACGACGCCGGCACCGTCGCTGGTGATACGATCACGATCGCGACAGGCACGCATACATTCAACACGGCTGCCGTGATCACCAAAACAATTACGATTAGTGGTGGTGGTAACTGCACGGATTGCGGTGACAATGGAGCGCCCACCGGTACTTGGCCTACAACCCTCAACAAGGAGAATACAGCTACTGAGCCAAGCTTGGTTATCAAAGTCCCGAGCTCTCCAACTCCGGTTGGGCATGCCCGCATAACTGGCATACGATTCACCGGATTCACTGAGCAAAACTACAACTGTGGACCAGATGACGAGGGCGGCCCTGCGGTACATACACTTACGGCATTCCAGAACTTCGCTCAGTTTCGCATAGACAACAATAACTACTACGACGATATCGCTGTGAATACCTCAGGCTTTGTTATGGCCGACGCAAATCACGACAATGCGTCAGGAGTCTTTGATAACAATTGGTTTCATAGTCTGGAATGCGTAGGAGATGGAGACAACGCATTCATGGCTCAAGTGCAAAAATGCAATGACTTCTTCACTTCACCGGGTGGTGGCTGGTCCGGTGACATTAGCTGGGCAGACCCGCTTGATCTAGGCGGTGTAGCAAATACTTGGGTAGTCTTTGAGGACAACACATTTGACTACGACGAAGGCGAGACGAGTTGCCTTGGGAATGCATTCCTTGTAGATGTCCGCAAGGGTGGCAAGGGTATTTGGAGGCACAACCACATCGAAGTAGGTGGATGGAGCATGCACGGGGCTAGAGGCTCTGAGTCTCGCTCTGGACGTGCTATGATCATCCATGATAATGTTGTCTCACGTGGTGATTTCTCTCGCAATATTACCTCATTCAGGGGCGGCTCCTATTGGGTATGGAATAACTCATTCAATGTGGGCGCGACAGCGGGGAATCGTCATCGAGCAGCTGCTCGTGTATGGGGGTTTCGCCCAGGTGATCCAGCAGAGGGTGGGTTATGGAACGGGTGCATCGGGAACAGCTTCGTTGACGGAAATGGTGCAATTGATGCGACAGCCTCAGGGACTGCGACAAGCGGCTCCTCAACCACCCTGGCTGATACCTCTAAGTCATGGACGACCAATGAGTGGGTAGACGACTATGTCCACAACACCAGTGAGGAAGACGCTGAAGGGACTGGCTCAGTCGACTGTATATCGCAGGTCACGAGTAACACGGCGACCACGTTGACCTTCGCGGCCCTTGGCCCCTCTTGCTCTGGTAATGGCGCATTCGATGCAAGCGAGGGGTATAAAATCTCCAATGGCTACCCGTGTATTGATGGCCATGGATTCGCCTCATCAAGTCCAGGCATTGGGGATGACAACCGGCGCCCTCAGGCTGTAACCCCGATGCGGTGGTGGAATAACACAGATGCGACAGAGGCAGATTGCGGTGGTACACTCCAACCAACCGGTGATTTTTGCATTGACACCGAAATAGGGCCTTATTTTCAGCAGGATAGGGATTGGACACACTGCGCAGATGACACCTGTCCGTGGGTCTCAACGTTTCTATCCGGATATACTGAAATTGCGTACCCTCATCCGCTGAGACAAGAGGCTGTTGCTGTAGGAAGCGCAATGAGCGGGGTAAGCCTGTCGGGTGGAACACTGAGATGAGATGGTTCAAAGCCAAAAAAGTTGTTGACGATGGCAACGGTATCATGCTCGATATCGGTTGCGGTGGCTCAAAGAATGAAGGTTGGATAGGCATTGACAAGCGCCCACTCAGTGGCGTCGACATCATTCACGATCTTGAGGTCTTTCCCTATCCGCTTCCAGATGAATGTGCTCATATCATCCTCGCTTCGCACATACTAGAGCACATCAAGCCGTGGCTCTCACTGGACATCATGAACGAATTGTGGCGAATTATGAAGCCTGAGGGACAGCTCTACATTATCGTCCCCTATGCTGGGAGTCATGGGTATTACCAGGATCCGACACACTGCAACCCGTGGAATGAGTCGACACTGGAATATTTCGATCCAGACTACCCACTTTATGGCATTTATCTACCCAAGCCATGGCTTATCCATGAGCGAGAGTTTAATCCCAAGCACAATCTTGAGGTGCGAATGCTAAAGCGAGCTCTTGCAAGTGAGGCTACCGTTAAGATTGTTGAAAGTGGCAAGATGAATTCTGATATTTAAGGTGTTGAGTTGAATCCAAAGCAAGCAAAATTCGTAGAAGAATATTTGGTCGACTTCAATGCTGCTGCGGCCGCAAGGCGTTCTGGCTACAGTGAGAGAACGGCTAGAAGCATAGGGCAGGAGCTCTTGACAAAACCTGACGTGCAGGCTGCGCTAGCCGATCGATCAAAGGAACTTAGCGATGATCTTGATGTTAGCCCACAGAGAGTTATTAGAGAACTAGCGATAATTGCTTTTCAGGATCAGGATAACTATTCTACGTGGGGGCCTAATGGAGTAGAGCTTCGTGAATCAAGTGAGCTCGGTGAAGCTCTTACTCGTGCTGTCGCGGAGGTGACGGAGACCAGAACAAAGGATGGCGGTTCCATTAAGTTTAAGCTCTACGACAAGATCAAGGCGCTTGAGTTGATCGGGAAGTACCACGCGATGTTCGTCGACAAGCACGGGCTTGATGAAGACACTAGGCGTATCTTGGAGCACCGGTATGGAAGAGCAGATCATTAGTCTGCCATACAACTTCGACCCATGGCCACACCAAGAAGAATGGTTCCTTGCCTTCTACGACCACGGCATCCGACGCTTCTTTGAGGTGGTACACCGACGTGGGGGCAAGGATAAGGCGTTCCTCAACCTGATGATTGATCAGATGACACAACGCGTGGGCAACTATGTTCACGTTTTCCCACAGCGGAAACGCGCGAAGTTGATCGTTTGGGAGGGCATTGACTCGGATGGCAAGCGGTACATTGACCACTTTCCTCCTGATCTGATCTATCGCGGTCCACTTGAGCAAGAGATGATGATTTCGCTCCGCCACCCGGACGACTGGAACAAGGAGGGCAGCATCTATCGCTGCATGGGCTCTGACCGAGACGTCTACCTTCTGGTCGGAGCTAACCCGGTGGCTGTCATCTGGTCGGAGTATCCCGAGATCAATCCTCGTATGCGCACTCTGGTCCTGCCTATCTTGCGACGCAACAATGGGTGGGAGGCTATTGTATGTACGCCTCGTGGCCGGAACCATGCCTATAGGCTGTTCCACAGGGTGCGCAACAACCTGCTGTGGCACACCAGCTTCTTGACCATCAAGGATACGGTTGACCATGAGGGTGAGTCACTGGTCACTGAGCAGGATGTGCAGGAAGATATTGAGGCAGGGCTCAGCGTTGAAGAGGCAGCGCAAGAGTACTACCTGGAGTGGGACACGCCGATGCCTGGCGCCTATTATGGCGAGGAATTCAGGCGCATTGACCAAGAGAGCCGCATACGTCATGTGCCCTACGATCCGAGCTTGCCTGTGTACACGTCGTGGGACATCGGGATCAACGACACTAACGCCATCTGGTTCTTCCAAGTGACGGCTACTGAGGTGCGATTCATTGATTACCTGGAGGACAGCAGTGTCGCCTTGGTTTATGAGGGTGATGATGATCGCAAGGGATGGATCAAGCGGGTCCGGGAGAAGCCCTACAATTACGATCACAGCCGAGTGACGCCACCTCTAACCACGGCCAAGCATGAGGTGCATTATGGCCCGCATGATCTGGAAAACAGAATATACGCCACGGGGAAAACCGTCTACGGAATCGCACTGCAACATGGGCTGCGATTCACTGTCGTCCCCTCAGGAACAGCTAAAACCTTCAGTGACGGAATCGCGGCCACACGACGGCTCTTGGCCAGAGCTGTGTTCGATGAGACCAATTGCCAGGACGGCATTGATGCGGCTCGGTCCTATCGGCGGGAGTTCAACGAGAAGTCACAACGGTTCGAAGATCACGAGCACAAGGACTGGTCAAACAATGGCGCTGACTCACTCCGGCACGCAGCGATAGGATTGATGCCGCCACGCGAGCCTCTCAAGGATAAGCCAAAGGACGGCAGCTTTGAGCACATGCGCAAGGTGGCGATCGCAGCTAAAAAGGGCAAGCCCATTAAGCGGGCGACATTCAAGGTGTATAGCTGATGGCAGAGACCAAGCTTGACCGATTAAAGCGTTGGCAGTCCCGAGCTGACACGGCGCGTAAGCTTCGTAAAAGCTGGGAGACTGACTACCATGTGCGTGAGCTCGAGCGTATGTGGTTGGGCAAGCAAGAGATCGACAGGGATGACCAACAGCAGTTTTGGTTGAACCATTTCTTTGCCACCGTGCAGACCCTAAGGCCATCGTTGCTATCTCGCTCGACATCGTTTGTCGTCAAGCCCAAAAGTGGTCGCCGGCAACCATTCGGAACTCTTGAGTCCCAAACGATGGAAGGTGTGCTCAAGTCAATAGGCGAGCAGGACGACAACTTATTTAACGACGCATCTCTGGCACTGGCCCAGGCGTTCTTCCGGATGGGTGTTCTCAAGGTGGTGTATGATCCGGTGATGGAGGACAATCCTCGGGCGGGTGAGCCGTTGCGTGATGAGCGATTACTTGATGAAGAGTTGGATGATGCCGGCAGGCAAGACGATGTGGAGCCGGTTGAGGGTGGCGACAACGACAACGTGGAACCAGACGAAGTAGTCAGTGACGAAATCTACAGGTTTGAATGGGTGGACGCAGCACGCATGCTACTCCCAGATGCTGGTCCTAATCGTAGGAAGTGGCCGTGGATTGGTGAGGAAATTACGGTGACACTTTCTGAGGCGAAGAAAGATGAGCGCTTTCGTCACCGTAGTCAGTTGGTTGCCAATACGAAGCCGGAGGATGAACAGGATTCTGAAGTGCCCCTCGCTGAGATTGGCGAGGATGACGAGATAGATCTGTTCACGTACACTGAGATGTACGACATAGAGAACAAGAAGTTTGTCGCGTTTGCCACTGGTCAGGACTTTGACGACTTCCTGATTGACGACGACTTCCAAGAGGGCATAGAGGATGATCCGTATAGCATCTTGCGGTTTCTCCTGATCACTGGCCCTAAGCCGATGCCTTGGCCTAAGCCGATGACGTACGATTGGATGCCCATGCAGGAGCAGTACAATATCCTGCGTGAGTCTCAAGTTAACTCAGCCAAGCGTGCAGCTCGCAAATTCCTGTATGAGGAATCGACATTTCCAGATGAGGAGGAGATTGACAAATTCACGTCCAATGCGGATATGCAGGGTGTCACGATTACGGATGCGAATCGCCCTCCAATCATGTTTGGTGAGTCGAGCCAGAACCCAGATGTGGCTCGAAATATCCCATTTCTCATGAATGATTGGAGGGTGGTCACTGGTGCATCCGGAACTCGCCTCGGCGATCCGGATGCGCAGACTGCTACTGAGGCGGTCCTCATCGAGCAGTCCTCTAGCCTGCGAGACAGTGAGTCACGGATGCAGGTTGATAAGTGGGTTGCATCAGCCGGAAAGAAGATGTTGCAGCTCGTGAAGCAGACGCTGACGCTGTCAATCTGGGTTGAGCTACGTGGCTTTAGTGATGACGAGTTTCGTGAATTCTTGCAGCGCCCTGCTGTGGCAACGATGTTGGCATTGCAATTTGGGCAGCAGAATGTGCCGGCGATCATCGCAGCGCTTGAGGTAAACCCGCGCTTGCAGCAGCGCTTCCGAGAGCGATTCGCCGACATGAAGCCGCTACAGGTGTCACGCTCACAGCTTCAGTTTGAGGCTGACGTCGAGGTGAAACCCAGTACGGCGCGCCCGCTTCAGCAGGCGCAGTTGCTACGTCTTGCGTCGGTGATGGGACCGTTGGTGTTTACATCGCCAACCTTTCTTGAGGAACTGCTTGCAAGTTTTGATCTCCCGCAGGGAGACCGGATTGCAGAAGAGCTGATGATGACGGTGCGTCAGTTCCAGCAGGGTCAGCAGCAAGGTGACCAAGGTGGAGGCAGTCCTCTGTCTGGTGCTGCGCAGAGGAATGGGGCAAGTCAGTTAACACGGCGCGGGCCACTTGGGACAGTAGGAGGGGGTGCAAGATTGTGATCTGGATTGCCTTTGGCCGTTGGAGTGGCGCATATGGTCGGTGGTTTAAGCGTGAGCGAATTTACTGGCATTGGAAGCCGTGGTATAGCATATTTTGGTTTGGATGGACGCCGCTTGTACGCGTAGGGTTGCGATATCGAAAAGGTGCTCAGAAAATAGATATTTTGAAGTTATGAAAGAGGAATGGCATGACATCATCTGAGGCGCTCTATGGATTCGTTGGTTGGCTGACTTCTAGGGAAACGCCTGTCATAGCAAGCAAGATTCATGATGCTGCTATCTGGGCAGAGATGGTCGATGATTTTTGCATGGCAAACGAATTGCCGGAGCCAAGAGATGGTTGGGAGAAATCGCTTGTTTTCCCTATTAGAGAGAGAAGGTCACGAGATGTCGAATTCCAGATATTGGCAAAAGAAAGCGGAGTGGAATCTGAGCAAATACCAGAGATTCATGCTGAACCTGGAAAGAATTTAAAGAAGATAATGTAGCAACGCTCAATTCATTTTTAATTGACTGCCACAGTGAAGCGATGGATTCACAATGCCAACGATAGAAGTGCAGTGTCTTAACGGTCATACCGACGTGCAATACCTACGTACATGGAACGATGCATCGTGCACGGCCAAGGTATGTGACTGGTGCGGGCACACGATGGCACAAGTACCCAGTTTCGGGACGCCACTCCTATATTTTCGTGAGAATCGTAAGCAGTACATCGACAATCTCGACGCAACGATAGCAAGCCATGGTGAGCACACACGGGTGATGAAGGAACGCGGCGTAGAGCCGGCAACGGATTGGCACACGAGTAAGAGTCGTAGTGACGGGCTGGTACCAAAGGTTCAGAAACCACATCCTGTTAAAGGAATAGTATGAGAGTATTGGTTACTGGTGGTGCAGGCTTTATCGGCTCGTACGTCACCAAGCATATGGTGGCGCAGGGACATGAGGTGTGCGTGGCGGATCGCTTCACGTACGCCGGCAAAGGTCGCAATCTTGCTGATGTTTTAGACAAAGTTCATATCCTCATAGGCGATCTGAGTACTGGAGATTTGGCAGCACGTTGTGCAGCGTGGAACCCCGATTGGGTAGTACATATGGCGGCAGAGACCCATGTGGACCGTGCCGTCAGCGCACCAGATCAATTTATCGTAAGTAACGTGCTGGGTACGACGCGGCTATTGCAGGCGATATATCAATCTTGGTGGGATCATAGTGGCGGCATGCCAAAAAAGATTCTCGTTTACTCGACTGATGAGGTGTTTGGCTCTACCCCCTATGGCGAAAAGTTCGACGAATACACGCCGTTCAACCCGAGCAATGCCTATAGTGCCAGCAAGGTCGGAGTCGAAGCTGTGGCTAACAGCTTTTATGTGACCCACGACATGCCGATTGTGATCGTGCGCCCATGCAATACCTACGGCCCGGGGCAGCATCCTGAGAAGGTGATCCCCAAGTTTGTCGGTCAGATGCTGCGTGGCGAATCTGTAACCGTGTACAATGATGGTCAGGGCGCGAGAGATTGGCTGCATGTGAGCGATCATGCCCGTGCTGTTGAGTGTTTGTTGCAGCGTGGAAAACCCGGTGAAAGTTACAATCTTGGAGCAGATGAAGAGCATACGGATCAAAGAATATTCATGCAAATAGAGTATGAATTACAACGGGATGGACGACTCATTAAATCTTGTGATTACATTCTCACTCCTGGGCGCCCAGGTCATGACAAGCGATACATGATGGATAACAGCAAGCTGCAAGGGTTGGACTGGCGCCCAATGATGTCATTTGATGAGGGATTTCAAGAGACTGTACTGTGGACGGCGAATCATCAAGACTGGCATGAGCACGACTTAGTGGAGATGGCACATGGCTGAACTCCGTGAGCAGAAAGACCTGGCGTGCCCTGAGTGCCAAGGGACTTTATTCATCGCCGTGGTAGCCATCAGGTTCAATACGGGAGGAGGAACGGTCTATCCTCCAAGGGGACATCAATGCCTGAGTTGCCAGAAGGTGGTAGACGTCGCGGCCGTCCTCCGCTACGAAGAGATCGAAGCGACGAGGCGCCAGCTATTCGCTTTGCAGCAGAAGCAGGATCAGATGACAGCAACGGACAAGCAGCGTGCCCAACCTGCCACAGTCAAGCCTGGCGAATGATTGCATTACTTGAAGAGATGGTATATCTATCATCTGGGCGCAGGCAAGAGAGAGAGGATTTCCTGAAAGGACTTTACGATGCCGCTTCCCAAAGGGACCAGGTTTCGCACAACGACTACAAAATCAGGGAAGCGGGTACGATTGGCGTTTCGTCGTGGTAGCAATAGAGTGAGAGAATAGGATGTGTGAGAGCTGAGACCTCTCACACATCCTCAAACACACTCATGATAGGAGCATGAGCATGTCAGCCAAGTCTAACACAATGCGTCACATTATTTCACTATCTGGCGGAAAGGACAGCACAGCGCTGGCTTTGTATATGCGCCAGGCATTTCCAGAGATTCAGATAGAGTATGTTTTTTGTGACACGGGCAGAGAATTTCCAGACCTTTACAGATTTCTGGATGATTTAGAAGATGTCTTAGAGTCTCCTATTTCTCGTCTTACGGATTATGGTCGGACCTTTGATTTTTACCTAGAGCACTGGGGATGGTTTTTACCAGGGAAGCAGAGTAGATGGTGCACAAAGCATTTGAAATTGAGGCCCATTGAGCGATATTGCAAACAGGGTTTGCCTTGTACAGTTTATATTGGACTACGCGCTGATGAACCAGAGCGTGAGGGAAATTATGGTATCTCAAAGGGCATTGATTATGCCTACCCCTTGCGAGAAGCTTGCATTGATTTAAATGGGGTGATGAATATTCTGTCTGAATCGCAGATCAAACTTCCGAAATTTTATGCGTGGCGGACTACAGGTGGGTGTTGGATGTGTCCTTGGCAAAGGGAATCGGAATGGCTAGGGCTTTCGCGCCATGAGCCTGAGTTATTCGCGCAAGCACTGGCAGAAGAGAAGAAGGCAGAAGAAACGAGCAAGGATGGCCACGGAACGACATGGTCACTGAGCCGAAAACCGCTTCAGAGAATGCTGGATGATTATGAGCGACAAGTACAAATGTTCCCTGATTATGAATTTGATCTAAGGGAACGTTATGATTCGAGGCCATGCATTATTTGTGCAAAATAAGGCAGTTCATTTATGGCAAAAAAGAACCCGACAACGCCCGGAAAAGAGTTCACAAAAACAATCGAACGCGGAAAGAATAAAGGCGATAGGGTACGTTTTCGCGTTGGGCCTTCTGGGAAGCCTTTTCCCGTCCAGGTATTATTAGATTTAGGTGGAAATTCGACGTTGCGTAATAATTCCGGTGTTGTTTTCGGAAAGCGCAAAAAAGAAAGGCGTCGGTTACCGTTGCGGAGAGCATGATGCGAAGTGGAGACATCGTTATGACCAAGGCGTCTGGCAGAGTGCTAACCTTGGAATATTTGATTGGCAATGGGAGGTGGTTTTGCACAGACAATATTGACCGCTGTCATCCTTGCCATAATGAGTCGGATTTGTATGTAATCCAGTCTTCATGGGAACGATCTCTTGCTCGAAACTATTCTATTCCGTGAAAAGGGTAGATCATGGCAGAAGAAGACATCTTCGGACAACCGATCATCCCAGATGATGGCGGCACTCTGGAAGACCCGTTCGGTGGAGCTCCAGATGATGACGTTGACACTGGTGATGAGGGTCCCGAGGAAGGCGATGCGGGTGCGGAAGAAGAGGAGCAGCTAACGGCAGAGGGTGATCTGCCCACTGATCCTGAGGCTATCCGTAAGCACTGGCAAGCCGCATTTACACGAGCACGGCAGGCAGACCGTACTCGCTTAGGTAAGATTGAAGGAGAGCACGGCCAGTACCAAAAGGTGTTGTCTCAGTTTTATCAAGATGACGCTTATGCCAAGCAGGTGCTGGCGCAGCGCTTTCCCGAACTTGCCGCACAGATACGTGGTGGTGGACAGGCATCAGGCTCCCAGCCAACCACAACGCCCAATGGACTGACGTCCGAGCTGGAACAGAACCTTGGAGACTATGGGTTTCTCGCGAAAGCTCTAGGCCCTGTGTTGGAACGTGTCATTGATCAACAAGTCAAAGACCGCGTTGCTCCCCTCGAGCAGAAGACCACAGAGCAAGTAGAGTCCGCGAGAAAGACACAGGAGCAGGCGTTGCTGTCAGATATGGATACGAAGTACGAGGGCTGGGAAGAAAGCTATGGGGCGAAGATGCGGGATCTCGATGATTTCTTGGCGAGCGATGCCTTGCAGCATCCGACGTTCGGGAATAAATATGAGCTTCTGTATCGACTACTCCAACCGGATGCTGGGCGTCTTGAGGCTGCAAAAGATATGAGAAATGCAGCGAAAAGGCGTAGTGGTATCAGTCGGTCTGGTAGGAGCTCGGCCCCAAATATCGTAGACCAGGTCCGCAAGGCCGACCTCTCTGATGCCGAGGCATTTCAGATAGCAGCTCGCGCAGCAGCAGAGGAGGTTTCGTAGGGCCAAGCCATAGAGGATAGATTATGGCTGTCCCGAGCACACTCACTGATCAATATGATGCGCTACTCACTACGACGCTGCGCAATTTCTTACCACGTTTGCGGGATAATATCACTCGCTCAAACAAGCTCCTTGCATGGCTTAAGTCCAATGGGCGGATGAACATGCAGGATGGCGGTGAGCGGGTGCAGATTCCGCTCATGCATGCACTCAACTCGACGGCTGATATCTATTCTGGATACGGCCAATTGGACACCACGGCGCAAGATGGCATCACGTCAGCCTTCTTCGAATGGGCGCAACTATCGGTCTCTGTGACGATTTCGAGAAAGGAGGAGCGGCAGAATAGTGGGCGGCACCGCCTCCTGAACCTCCTTCAATCCAAGACCATGCAGTCACAAGCCTCGATCGAGGAACTGCTTAACAACTGTATGGTCTCTGGCCGCATTACCTCTGGCGCATCGGCCGATTTAGGCGAGTTCTCAGCTCGTGTAGGTCGGTTGGATAGCGGTGCGTCAGGGCCTCTTCCTTTGAGCGCGATTATTGATGCAACACCGACGCGCAGTCGCACGGACATGGGGAACATCAACCCGAATACGCACGCTTTTTGGGCCAATAAAGCGAAGGACAGCGCTGCGACTACATTTGCTGGGTACAAGCAAGATATGATGGATATCTACCTGCAATGCTCACGCGGTGTGGGTGGGCGTCCTGATCTCTTGCTAGGCGATGAGACGTCTTGGAGGCAGTATTGGGCTGCACTAGAGAACCAGGAGCGCTATATCATCACCGCTCCACGCGTCGTTGATGTGTTGGGCGGCTCGGAGGCCCTTGCCTTTCGCCAAGCCGCTTTTGTTTGGGATGAAGTGGTTCCGGATGTCAAGACCAATGCGGACGTGGTGGATGGCGTTGGCACAGCGGCGCTCTCGACAATCAACTTCATCAACTCGCAGGCAATGGAGTTCATCACCGACAGCCAGACTAACTTCGTGAATACGCCATTTGTACGGCCTACTGACCAGGATGCGCGTACCTCGCAGATACTGTGGATGGGTGCACTTGGGACTGGAAACCGTAGGAAAAATGGCGTGCTTATGGGCATCTCCCAGAGCATTACGAGTTAAGGAGGCATGACATGCTGTTAAAGCGACTCAACCGAGACGAGCCGGAGCGTGTCTTCATTGTCGTGGAAAACAATGAAGGCGCTCAGATGGACAAAGATTCTACATGCCAGCTTGACTTGACCACTGATGTTGACGGTGTCAAGGCACGCGATGTGGATCAACATGAGCAATACGCCTTTCTCGGCGTTGTTGACGCGAACCTGGCAGACGGTGATTTCGGCCTCGTGCAGGTGTACGGGTACCGTTCTAGTTCGAACGTGGTTCGTACCAACACGAACTTGTCGGCGGGAATGGTATTGGCACCAGTGACGGGTGTGCATCACTTTGCACAAGTCGGTACTGCTGCTGCGACGGCTCTGGCTGCTGTGTGGGCAGTGGCGGCAGAGAGCTCCACTTCCGGTACTGGCTCGAGTACGCCCAAGATTTTCATCCGGGCGCTGTAGAAGCCCACGGCGGGGTGCGCATGCCGATGATTACGCATAAAAGGAGGATATTTATGTATGAAAAATCACATGATGTAACTTATCCATGGTGTTGCGACAATGACCATATGACGCCAGAGGCAAAAAAAGAAATGAGTCGGCATTTGTTCGATGTTGCAGTTGCCGCGACAAAAAGATTGGAAGAGGAAGAAAAGCGCGTTGGTAAGGAAATCGAATGATTGTCGATGAGCTGCTGAATCGTTGGCTCACCCACTGGCATGGTCGCGGCGAGCCGGATCAATGGGCTTATTACCGGTGTCAGGGCTGTAAGCGGTTGGTCTCGTGGAAGGCAATTCGAAAGGGTGGCTGTACGTGCGGCGAATCGAACAAGTTGATGCCGACAGGCCCTCCATCACTCAGTAGGTGGCGGATCGCTGCGCTGATACTCTTTCCATGGTGGGTGGTTAGATGACAGCCAAAATTGTGTTCGCGTGCACTAACTATGGTCCTATTTGGGCACCGGCTGTTGAGTCATGGCTAAGATGCATTAGCCGTACCACGCGTGATCTTGTTGAGCAGGGCAGGGGCTGCATCAGCGGTACCGGAATTAGCGATCGCTGCTACACCTCGAGCAGCGAGAATCAGCAGATCGCCGGCTTCCTGGCGCAGCAAAACGCCACGCATCTCTTCTGGACTGAATCAGATATGATCTTGCCTGATGATGCGATTCTGAAGCTTTTGGAGATTGACAAGCCCATTGCGAGCGGTGTGTACTTCTTACGCGATGGCTGGGGACAACCCTGTCTCTATAAGCAAGTCGTTAAGATGCGTAAGCGGCGCAGGGAAAAAGAGGCTGAGTGGCAGCTCTACAGTCACACGCCGGTCACTATCTTTCCGCAAGATGAGCCGTTCAAGTTGGGTGATTCTAAGTCATCCGGAGTGCCAGGCTTCGGTTGTGTCCTAATCAAGCGAGAAGTGCTTGAGGCGATGACACCGCCGTGGTGCGAGATATCCGAGGGCAAGCACGGTAGCGACATGTATTTCTATAAGCACGCCTGTGATGCCGGCGCAGAGGTTTGGATTCACCCAGGTGTGATGTGTGGACAGATCGACTACAATGTGTTCAGCGTTGAGGATTACTACGACCGAATGGCAGAAGACCCGGAATTCGGAGGCTCAGGCTACATTATCGGCATGCCTGAGAAGGAAGCTAAGCGGTGACCAAGAAAGAGATACGGCAGCGAATTCTGCGAGCACTGAATGATGATGCTGACAATCCAGTCTACTGGTCTCGGGGCGAGATTGACGATGTCATTCAAGATGGTATGGAAATGCTTGCGGAGGAGTCGGAAGCGCTGAAGCGAACGTTTGTCGTGATGCGGCGTGCGGGAGTGCAGGTGTACCACCTAGCCGGCATCGGGCAAGACATTATGGTGCCGTATCGTATTTGGCTACCCGATCACAAGCGTCGGCTTCAGTCGTGGAGTATCACCGATCTAGACGCTCGGCAAGAGACATGGTTGCAAACCACGGGATCCCCATGGGTGTGGTGGCCGATTGACTGGCAACAATTCGGTGTGTGGCCAACCCCAGCATCGCCAGGTGGGTGGATGGAAGTGGATTGCTATGTGTGGCCAACCCCTCTACTAAGAGATGCCGACCGTCCTGAGTTTCAGCCAGCCGACCATGAGTCACTTGTGTTCTTCGGTGAGATGGAGGGCTACCTAAAGCAGCATGACGTGGCCCGGGCAGTAGACCTAGCTCGGGGCTGGTCGGCAAGGTGGGGAAAGGCGGGGACGCGGGCTAGCGTGAAACAGATGCAGTCGGCGTTCCACGTTCGCGAAAGAGCGAGGCAAGAACAAAGTGATTGAGGCATATCGGTTGGTTTGCGATGATGGTTACATTGGGTTTTGGCATACGTCACAGAGCCTCATCGACTACATGGTGTATGCTGCATCGCTTACCGACAAGATAACACTAGAGCGACGTGAGTTCGGAAACGACAAAGAGTTGGAAGATGCCCACTATCCGTACACATCTTGACCGCTGCCAGCTCATCTTGCAGGATGCTCGCACCATTGGAACTGATGGCATGTTCTGGTCTCGTGCTGAGCTGCTCGCTTACTTCGAAGACGGTTACCGCCACATGGTGGCCGAGGTATCCCCGACGCGCCGCTTCACGGTATTGGATGTGCCTCCACGCTTTCCGTGTTCCGTGTCTCAGCCATGGGAGCGCGACTATGTACGTGACGCGCCTGCTTGGCAGTGGAGTACTCTTACGGCCGGTGGGTGGGCGGTGTCGTCGCTTTGGGAGATTGAAGTTCTAGAGGACGTCGCATCCGTAGAGGTGACGATAGGGCAGTTCTCAGAAGACTTTGATACAGGCGATTTTGTGACCGAAGATAGTGTTGTTGCCGGCGTCAGTAGCCAGGTGAGCACACTAAGCTCTGGTGGCGTGGTGACTCACCCATGGGAGCGTGCATTCAATAGGTCAATCCACCAACACTTCCAGTTCGCCGTACCACGTGATACGGAGCGCGTGGTGAAGATATGGCACAATCACAGATTGCTCCTTCCGATTAGCACGCGCTCGCTTGACGATACCTTCACGACATGGATGAGCCTTCAAGGCTTGCCTGTCACCTGGCAACTCGGGATAGGTCCGAACCGAACATTTGAGGTCTATGCGATCAACACGGCTTACGTGGCGAATTACCGACACATAGACGCGGTCACCAATGACGGGAACCCGTTGCATGGCTCCGCGCGGCGATTTTCTGGCGACCGCGTCTATGGCTGGGCATCAGACAGCGGCGATACGATACCTTACGGCATTCCGCGCCGTATCAGCTCGCCTGATCGACAGTATTACCCGCGCACGTTAGAACCTCTTGATGAACCACTGGGGCGTGCCACGTGGCTAGCTAGTTCGTCCGATAGTTTGCTCGTGCTTGAAGCCCGCATACCCGACGCCACGACATTGACGGAGCAGGATGAGGCCGTCTTACTCCCTCCACAGATGGCTAAGTATTTGCGGTACTATACATTGTTTCGTGCATTCAACCGCCAGGGGGAGGGTTACGATGGGCTGATGGCACTGTTCTTTGAGCAGCGGTATCAGCGTGGAATCGCGTTCCTTAGGCGCCTACATCAACTTGCACGGAAGGACCGGCTTGATGTGCGTGCACCAGTGACAGCACGCAAGCGTCGGCCACCCCGTGTGCGGTTGCCGAGCAATTACCCTGTGGTGATAAGACAATGAGCACATTCTATGACCAAAAGCCGTACCTTACGATACGTATACAGCTCTCAAAAAAAGAGTTGCTTGAATATGATCCCGAAGATATACACAACTTTAGGACTGGAGGCAAACTATATAAGCTTTTAGACAGGCGTGGGCGCATCTCAGAATTAGAAGGTGATGTGAAAGAGATAGTAGAGTGGGTTGAAACCAAATTTGATTCTGCTTCTGTCTGCTTCGTGCAAGAAATTTATCATGACGAGGGCTCTTGATGCCAATCCCGACGCAACAAAAGCAGAGCCAGAGAGAGGCTCTTGGAGGCTTTCTCGGCGTGAATCTTCGCCGCGATCGCCTCAGCTTGGAAGACAGCGATGTCGCGCGTGCCATCAATGTTGACTTCCACCAAAAGCCAGGCACAGCCATTCTCAGGTTGGGTCGCTCAGCTCAATTTAGTACGTCCCTTGGTGCTACTATACGTCGTCTAGCCAAGCACAACGGGAACCGGTTTCAAATTGCAGGCACGTCGATATACGAAAATCAGACAAGTTTCCTTTCAGGTCTGAGTGGTAACTTATTCACGACATTACAACCCTTTCGCACCCTGGGTGATGATACTGAATGGACCTACATAGCTGACGACAATCTGATGCGTGCTTACGACGGTGCCACAGTGAGAAATTGGGGCATTGCCCCACCCACGACGGCCATGACCGTATCACTGGTTCCAAGTGCAGGTCAACCGATGCTGGGTGATTATTCGTACGTCTATACGTTTGTCAGGGTGAAAAATGGAGCCGTTGCCACAGAGTCTGACCCGTCACCAGTGTCAAATACGCTGGCGTTGACACCGTCATTCTTTGTATTTGCCTCCATTCTGGAGGCGAGTACTGATCCTCAGGTGACAAATATCAACGTGTACCGAACGGCGGGGAACGGCGGCACCCATCTCTTTCTACAACAGAGAAGCAATACCGTGGATGTGTTCAACGATGCTGCCGCAGATGGAACGCTCGGGATTGCTGCTGAGAACGACAATGAAGTACCCAACAATATGTCGTGGGTCCGTGAGTTTCAAGGTCACCTTTTTATGTGCCGAGATGCTCTAAATCCGCACTATCTATGGTGGTCGAAGCGCTTCAGGGAAGAGGTTCCTTCAAGCAATTTTGTCGAGATAGGACATCCCAGCGATCCTTTGCTCGGCGCACTATCGCTATCTGGATTGCTGGGTGTGTTTACACGCGAGACAAAGTATCGCGTGGTCGGAAATGACACATCCGGCTTTGTACCTCTCGAGTCACTTAGCAAGCGCGGCACGCCGGCCGTTCAGGCAGCAATCGTCACCTCAAATGGTGTTCTCTTTCCGGCCCGAGATGGCATATTTCTGACTAACTTTCTTGAGCGTGACACGCCACTTGCGCAAGAAATCGAGTCACTGTTTTACGAAATCACAGTAAACGATTATGCGCCGATTGATTGGTCTCGTGCCAATGAAATGGCGATGGCTGAGTACAAAGACCGATTCTATTTCTCGTATCCTGAGGTAGGTGGTGGAAGCGGTATGGCTGTGTTTTCCACAGACACGAGAAAATGGTATTTCTACGATTACGGGCGGGCGTATCACGCCATGCTGACTGAAGAAGATGTTGATGATCTCGTGGCTGGTGGTCCGTCAGGCACTGTAGATATCATTGAGGATGCAGCCACGGCATCGGATGCAGGCACAAGCATCGCGATGACCTTCGAGCCGGCGACGAGGGTTGGCCGAGACCGTTTTGTTACCAAACTATTTCAGTACGTTCGGGCTGACATAGACGCGAAGGGCAGTGTGGTTGATATTTCAGTGTATGTGGACGCCGCCTTGATACGGACATACAGTATTAGTGGCTCAAGAACGCGTCGCCTCCTACGACTTCCGTCTAGACTCCTTGGATCAGAATGGCGCATGACGGTCTCGTATACAGGAAGTGAGCGCATTGAGGTGTATGCTCTTCATATGCAATACATGCCGCTGAGGTTTGCGTAATGGTTGTCCGAAGGACGCAAGGTCCGGTTCAAATCACGTCAATTGATACCGCGAGTCTTAACTATGCCTTGCGTGATCTTCAGGAGCGAATAGACGAGCTTAGCGGGCTACGCGGTCGTGCATTTATCTTTGATAGACTGGGGATTAACAGTCCAGCAGATCAGTCGGACGCCGTGGATTTGCAATCCTTGCTGGAGCAAGAGTCTCGCATTTTTCTATACATGATCAGACAGCCTGGCGACGTGGCTTTTACGCCAGGTGTAATCTATTCTGAAATTGACGATTCGTACCGTCAGCCGTTTGATTTTCAAGGCTTAGTCCGTCCGGAGGCGCGAGTAATAGTGCGCGGATGGGGTACTGAGGCAGGAGCTGGTAAAGGTGTTGCCATTCATGACGGCACATCCATTCTTGCGCAAGTGTTGTGGGATGGAAATGCCGAGGACACGCGTACGGGTGATTTCACCGCGATCAGTTTACCAACGGACACCGTGTTGCAACTTCATGCACAAGGTAGTTCGGTTGACGAGTCTCTCATTTTGACTTCTGTCGTTGTGGAATTCAAGGTTGTAATACAGGTAACTTCACTATGACGATTCAAATTGAAAATGATACAGTGCGAATTTTGCCATATATTCGCGGTGTATACGGAAGGGCTTCTCTCTATCAGTTGTGGGCAATGGTAGAAGAAGAAGGGTCATCTGGGCAGATATTTTATTCGCAGCATGTTGTTGATGAGTCGTGGCGAGGTGATTTAGTAGAGTTTGTGCGGTACTTTGGGCTTGATTCTGTAAAACGGAATTTGCTGGTTATGCAGTGCCGAGCAAGTGGTCGCGTGATGGGCATGGTATGGTTTGATGAGATCGTGCCTGGATACCTTGGTGCGATTGGCTTGTTTTACCGCAAGGAGTATCGCGGGAAGGCATCCATTGAGGCGACAAAATTGGCGTGCGACTATGCGTGCGATGTGTTCAAATACATCCGCTTAGTGGGATTTTCTCCGCATAAACACGCTTTGCACCACATCGTCTCTTGTGGATGGCAACACGTGTGCACAGTCCCCAAGATGACCTTGATTAATGGTAATCCCAGAGACATCTATGTTGCGATGCAGGATAGGAGCATGCTATGCCAGGAGCCATTGACAGCCTAGGCAGCGGGTTTGAGAATATCTTCACTGATCCAGCTGGTGGTATTGATCCCTTAGGAGGTATCACTGGCGGTGGCTTTGACGTCAAAGGCAAGGGCGCGTCACGCGAAAGCCAGCTGGCTTTGCAGGGATCTCAAAGAGAGCTCGCCGAGCTCCAAGCTCTGATTGCACAAACTCTATTTCAGGATACGCAGGGCATCCGTGATGCCTCAATCCAAGGACTTGAGGGCTTCCTGGAAACAGGTGAGCTTCCTGAATCATTACAGGTGCCGTTCGGGTCTGTGCGTAGTGATATTGCTTCTCAAGGTTCGAGGGTTCGAGAGGATATTATTGGCAGATCGGGAGCCCGGGGCGGTCAGCTTACGGATGCGCTCATCTCGCAACGCATTAATGAGGCGGGCGAGCAGGGTAGAGTCGGCTTGCTTGAACTTCCCACCAGAGAAAGGTTGTTCAACCAAGCGGTGTCTGTGGGCACTGGAGCTCCAAGTCAGGCTGTGCCTGCTGCAAGTGCTGCGTCTGCTGGATTTGCGAACGTGTCGAACCAGATTGGCGGACAGCAGGCAGCGCAGCAGCAAGCACTTGGAGAGATTGCTGCTCTTGCTGCCAAATTTATATTGTTGGCATAGGAAGGGAGCGTGGCATGCCACTCCAAGGTGGTGCATTTCCATCGGCAGGTGTTTCTGCGTTCGCTCGATCATTCGGCCCGTTCTTTCAGCTCAAACTTCAACGCGATGCACAGAATGCGCAGCTTGAGCAACAAAAAGAAAGGCTGAAGCTCGAAGGTTCTCGCATCAAAGGCATCGAAGCCGATCGCCAACTCAAAAGTCAAGAGCTACAGCTTAAGTTGCAAGAGGCGCTAATATCGTTCAGAAATCAGCAGCAATTAGGACAGGCGATTACGGGTGCGCCGGCGCCTGCGACATCTGACGTTCCCTCCTTGCAGCAACAAGCTGGCCCTCAGCCCGGGACATCCGGGCTAGCGCAACCTCCTGTGGCATTGCCAGGGCAACCACCCAGTTCACTCAAGGCGCCACAGCCTGCATCCCCTCAATTGGCACCCCAAGTCACTCCTCAGACTGGTGACGGGGAGTTTGACGTTGTTGCGCAACGGCTTGAGCAGCTCGACAATATGCGTACGAGACTATTGCCACTGTCTGCTTCTCAGGCTGGCAATCGCGTCTTAGATAACGTGTCTGCTGAAATTGCCAGCCTAAGACAACGTCAGCGAGATTTCATTGCCGATGAACGACGCCCTGGTGAGCGACGTGAGAAATTGCGTGTGTCAATCCGTGGGGAGAACCAGGTCAAGCTGCTACAAGGTGCGCAGCAGGCGTTCAGCGTTATTGCTGGCGGTGTCGAAGATGACAGTAATTTTGGTGACCTTGCGATGATCAATGGGTTTGCTCGACTTTTAGACCCCGGCTCAGTCGTTCGCCCTGAAGAATTTGCGACTATAGAAGCAGCGCGTGCGATGCGTGACCGGATACAAGGGTTTGCGAGTAGAATCGCAACTGGTGAGCGATTGACTCGGCGTGAACGTAAAGCACTGCAAGATACGGCTAAGCGAATCATGCAAAGATACATCGATATCGTTCAGGATGAAGTTGTCCCAATTTGGCAACCGATTGCGCAACAAGAAGACCTTAAAATAGAAGATGTGATCATAGTTCCAGAAGGATTCAAATTCAAACCAAGTGCTCAATCCTCTGAGCGCACTCAACCACAAAGACCCTCACAGCCATCCACGTTTCGTCCATCGTTGATACCAGGTTCTGGCGAAACCTTTAGGGCAGATCAATAATGGCAAGATTTGTTGTCACATCAGAGCCGAATGAGCCCAGGCAAGGTGTTTTTGTGATCGATGCGCCGGATGAAAAGACTGCACGTAATCAGGTTATGCGTGACGGCCTTGGCGATGTTGTGTGGTCGACACGAAAACCGACACTGAACCGTGATGTGTTGGAATCGTTTGGTCCTGCGGCACAAGTGCGCGTAGAGAAATTCATTACAAAGTTGCAAGGAGAGTTCGCGGGTGCTGGTAGTGTGATGCTCAAAGAAGGTCCGCTGAGTAAGATGACGCGTGCTGCTGGTGAACTTGGCAAGCGATCTGCGCTACCCGTAGGCGGTGGCATAGTAGGTGGAATTGTGAGCCCATTGTTCGGTGTGCCATCTCCTCTTGGCTCTGCTGCTGGTGGCGCTCTTGGCGAGGCTGCAAATCAGGTGCTTGGTATAACGCCCTTTGATGTGGAGCAAATCATCCTCTCTGGGGCCGTAGGCGGGGCTTCTCAAGTTGCAGGACGAGCATTGCCTGTAGGCCCTCGTGTGAATGTATCGCCTGCTGTGCGACGCCTACCTGGCGCCAGCGGTGCCTTTACCGAGATTGCAAGTGAGGAGCTCCGCAATGTGCCTCAAGCTCTAGAGTTTGGAACTCAGGCAATCCTTGGAAATGAAACGATTGATTCGTTGTTCGACTTTGCGCTACAGCAGCAAGGACGTGTTCCGATTCCAGCAACTAATTTGCGTAAAATGATTGCACGCGGCCTTCTCACTGAGAAGAAGGCGACTCGTTTTGGCCTACAATTTGGGCAGATTAAGCGCATCCTGCAAAAGACATCAGAGCAAACGCAGCAAGGTGGAAAGGCATTGACGCTTGAAGACACTGACTTGTTGCGCCGCCGCATTGGTGCTCGTATTGGACGTATGGCGATAGATGGCGAGGAGCGCAATGCACTGAGATCACTATATCGTGGAATCATGGATGATCTTGAAGAGGCCGCAACCAGACAACCAGGAGCTGCTGCACTCGTGACTGCTGTGAAGGTTGCACGCAGGGAGTTTGCAGCAAGGGATTTTGGCGACTTCTTAGAGCAAAAGATTTTTGGCAATCCACGAGGTGACGGGCTGAGACCGATTGCAATCGGCCGGCTAAAGAAGGAATTCGATAACATGCTTGCAGGAAGGCCAAGCAAGACGTTTGAGTTGTTTGAGGATTCCCTCACGCGCCAAGAGCTTGATGAGATTCAAAGCGTCATCAATTTTTGGTCCGACACTCTTCAACCATTGCCACCGCCACGTGGTGTGCAATTTGGTTCTGGTCCGACAGCTTCCGCTGGCGCAACTGGATTTGTACTTGGTGGGGGACCAGGTGCCGCTGGTGCAGTGGTGGCTAAAAATTTGTTAACGCTTGGGCTGATGTCCAGAAATGGTAGGCTTGCATTGGTGAACATGATCCAAAATCGCCAGCAAATCAATTTAACTGAGCTCGGGCTGGCGATTGCAGGTACGTCGGCTAGGGGAATGCTACCGCAAGGCCGTCAGCTCATGGAACGATTTAGCGCGCCACAAATCAGCGCACCTACCCAATGAGTAGCCAGAGGTAGAATCCTAGACATATGAGCGAGCCTGCCCATGATCTGCTAAATATGATGGACAGGAAGATAACAGCAACCCATTCCATGGCGGTGCTCCTATGGTAGAGACAATCACATATGCCAAAGTCCTTCGTGAAGATTTGGACATCGGCGTTGGCACACGCGAGATACGATTGCAAGACGGTTCTTTGCATACATTGAACCAAATTTCAGGACAACTTGCCATACCACTTACCGAGGTGGTCACGGCAGATGCAGGTCAAGTTCAGTTGCAGGCTGTGTTCGGCAATCCCAGTGGAACCAAGGTGCACGGCGTGACTGTCTTCGTTCCTGAAACACTCGGCAACAGTAATGGGCTCACGTCCTTCGACGTAGGAGACGCTGTACTCAGTGCTCGGTGGGGGCAAGGGATAGGCATCACAGCGAATACGGAAACGAGTAGCGCCGACTTTCAGAGTGCGGATGAACCTATCGTCAGCGCGAACTACACAGTGCTTTTGACTCAGAATGGCGGAAACTTTGACGGGAATGGGACAATTCATGTTCAGCTGCATTTTAGCCGTATTCAGCATATTCGTTAGCGCATCGGTTGCATTAGGCGCTAATACGCACAGCCTTGGCTCAGAGGCGAGGGAGCGAGGCGCTTGGTGGTCTGATGCAATTAACGGCTACGTCGTTTCGGGGTGCGAGCCCACAACATCTGCAAGT
>JBPCXA010000216.1:0-8121 GCA_051008975.1 Gammaproteobacteria bacterium | reverse complement strand
GCTTCACGCTGGCCGGCACCGAATGTTCGGCGTTGCTGGGGCGGATGCCTTCGGCGGTCGGCTATCAGCCGACGCTGGCGGAGGAGATGGGCAAATTGCAGGAACGCATTTCCTCCACCAAAAAAGGGTCGATCACCTCGGTGCAGGCGGTGTATGTGCCGGCGGACGACCTGACCGATCCGTCCCCGGCGACGACTTTCGCGCATCTGGATTCCACCGTCGTGCTGTCGCGGCAGGTCGCGGAGCTGGGAATTTATCCGGCGGTGGACCCGCTGGATTCCACCTCCCGCCAGTTGGATCCGCTGGTCGTCGGCGACGAACATTACGACACCGCGCGGGCGGTGCAAAATACGCTGCAGCGATACAAGGAATTGCGCGACATCATCGCCATTCTGGGGATGGACGAGCTCGCGCCGGACGACAAACTGGCGGTGTCGCGGGCGCGCAAAATTCAGCGGTTTTTGTCGCAGCCGTTTTTCGTCGCCGAAGTATTCACTGGCGCGGCGGGCAAATATGTCTCGTTGAAAGACACGCTGCGCGGTTTTCGCGGCATCGTGGACGGCGCCTACGATCATCTGCCGGAGCAGGCGTTCTACATGGTCGGCGGCATTGAAGAGGCCGAAGAAAAGGCCGAAAAAATGAAGGCGACGGCGTAGAGCGGTCGACGGCCGGATTTTAATTGATGTTTTGGTCCCCAAGCCCGTTGCCGGGAACAAAATGCACTTGATTCAAGAGGAGAGAAAAACCAATGGCAAAGACGATCCGGATTGAGGTGGTGAGTTCGGAAAAATCGCTGTATTCGGGCGAGGCCGCGCTGGTGGTCGCGCCGGGCGAAGCCGGCGAGCTCGGCATTTTGCCCGGGCATGCGCCGCTTTTGGCGCGCATTAAGCCGGGCGTGTTAAAAATCGTCGCGCCGGAGGGCGGCGAGGAATTCATTTATGTTTCCGGCGGCGTTTTGGAGGCGCAGCCGGACAAAATCACCGTGCTGGCCGACGTCGCGGAACGCGGCGACGCGCTGGACGAGGCGCGCGCCGAAGAGGCGCGGCGGGCGGCGGCGGAAAAAATACAGCGGGGCGGCGCGGGGATGGATTACGCCGCCGCGCAGGCGGAGCTGGCGCAGGCGGTCGCGCAGTTGCAGGTGATTCAAAAGTTGCGGCGAAAGACGCGCGGGTGAGCGCCCCCGGTTCTTCGTCTTCCGTCGCCGGAGCGCGGGAGTTCGTCAAACAAAATCTCCGCGCGTGGTTCGATTCGGACGCCGCCGGGCGGATGGTCGCGCTTGACGACAAATTTTCGTGGGCGCGTTGTCTGCCGTTTATCGGCGTGCATCTCGGCTGTCTGGGCGCGTTGTATACCGGGGCGAGCGCGGCGGCGTTGTGGGCGGCGTTGTTTTGGTATGCGTTTCGCGTGTTCGCGCTGACGGCGTTTTATCACCGGTATTTCGCGCACAAAACTTTCAAGGCAAATCGTTTTTGGCAATTCGTGTTCGCGGTTTGCGGCATGACCGCGATTCAACGCGGGCCGCTGTGGTGGGCGGCGCATCACCGCCGCCATCACAAATACGCCGACACCGAGCAGGACGCGCATTCGCCGCTGCGGGGCGTATTGTGGAGCCATTTCGGCTGGTTTACCTGCGGCAAGAATTTTCCCACGCATTACGCGGAAATCAAGGATTTTCGCGATTTTCCGGAGCTCGTTTTTCTTAACCGGTTTGACTGGGTCGTGCCGGTGCTGTTTCTCGCGTCTTTGTGGGGTTTCGGCGAGTGGCTGGCG
This sequence comes from Gammaproteobacteria bacterium, assembly GCA_051008975.1. GTDB lineage: Bacteria > Pseudomonadota > Gammaproteobacteria > Tethybacterales > Persebacteraceae > Persebacter. The sequence goes on along the minus strand of JBPCXA010000216.1, from coordinate 6,351 downwards.
GCGGCGCATCCGCAACTCGGCGCGGACGGGCCGCAGATGCTGGTGTGGTGCGGTTTTATTTCCACGGTGGCGGTGTATCACGCGACATTTTGCGTCAATTCGCTTTGTCATTTGTTCGGCAGGCAGCCGTATCGGGCGGACGATCACAGTCGCAACAACTGGCTGGTGGCGCTTTTGACTTTCGGCGAGGGGTGGCACAACAACCACCACCGCTATCCGGGCAGCGCGCGGCAGGGTTTCCGCTGGTGGCAGCTTGATATTACGTATCAAATTTTGCGGGTGCTGGCGTTTTTGCGGGTGATTCGCGGCCTGAAACAAGTTCCGGAATCGGTGGTGCGCGAGGCGCGTTAGGCGTACGCGGGATTGTTTGGTATACTGTTGCCAAGAGCCCGGTATGCAGTACGTTGTTTCATTTTTGGTCCGTTTCGCCGCCGCCGTCGCGCTGGCGGTGTCGCCCGTCGCGGTCGCCGACGAAGGCAACGCCTTTCATCGGGATAATGTCGTTCCGTATCCGTTGATTCATGCGTCCTCCCACGGCGACATGGCGCTAATCAAGCGCGCGCTGGCGGGTCGCGCCGACCCGAATACGGCACGATACGACGGCGTGACGGCGTTGATGGCGGCGGCGTTGAACGGACACGCCGACGCCGCCGAGTTTTTGTTGTCGACGGGCGCGGATCCGGACGCGAAGAACAACGAAGGCATGACGGCGTTGATATTTGCGGCGGGCTGGGAGCACACCAAAGTCGTCAAGTTGCTGCTGGCGGCGGGCGCGAAACCGAACACGGGGAGGGACGACGGCGTGACCGCCCTGATATTTGCGGCGGAGGAGGGGCATGCCGAAGTCGTCAAGTTGCTGCTGGCGGCGAAGGCGAATCCGAACAAGGCGAAGAAAGACGGCTGGACGGCGCTGATGGTGGCGGCGTTGAACGGACACGCCGAAGTCGCCGAGATATTGCTGGCGGCGAACGCGAATCCGAACTGGGCGGAGAATGAAGGCTGGACGATTTTGATGGCGACGGCGCTGAACGGGCGCGTCGAAATCGTCAAGATATTGCTGGCGGCGGGCGCGGATCCGAATACGGCGAAAGACGACGGCGTGACGGCTCTGATATTTGCGGCGGAGAACGGACATTCCGAGGTCGTCGAGGCGCTGCTGGCGGCGGACGCGGATCCGGATGCGGCGGAGAATGAAGGCTGGACGCCTTTGATAGTGGCGGCGTTGGGCGGACACGCCGAAATCGTCGAGATACTGCTGGCGGCGGGCGCGGATCCGGACATCGCGTTAGAGAAAGGCGACACGGCTTTGATCGGGGCGACATGGAACGGACACGCCGAAATCGTCGAGATGCTGCTGGCGGCGGGCGCGGATCCGAATTTGACGAACAGGCACGGCGGCACCGCCTTGGGCATCGCCAAGAACGAAGGGCAGTACGGCATCGCCGACATTTTGGAGCGGGCGGGCGCGAAGTAATCCGCCGCCGTTAGCCCCGCCGCGTCGTTGTTTTTTCCGCCCGCTTTTCGCCCCCGTTTGATTCTTCGGATTCCCGCCCGCCGCGGACGGTCGGGGCGTAAGGAATGACGATTGAAGTTTGGCTCGCCTTTGTCGTCGCCGCGGCGGTGCTTTGTATTATTCCCGGCCCGACCGTAATTTTATTCGTCGCGTTGGCGGTCGGCGGCGGCAGAAAATCGGTATTGCCGCTGACGGCGGGCGTTTTATCGGGCGACTTCGCCGCCATGTCGTTTTCTTTGCTGGGGCTGGGGGCGGTGCTGGCGACGTCCGCCGCGTTGTTTTTTGTTCTCAAATGGATCGGCGCCGTGTATTTGTTGTATTTGGGCGTCAAGGTATGGCGCGCAAATCCCGATTCGGCGGAGTGGCGGCGGGGCGAATCGTCTTCCAAGGCGGGGATGTTTAAGTCGGCGTTTTGGGTGACGGTGTTGAATCCAAAGAGCATCGCTTTTTTTATCGCGTTCTTTCCGCAATTCGTCAATCCGGAATTCGGCGCGGCGCGCCAGTTGTGTATTTTGATGATTACGTTCCTGTCAATCGTCGCCGTCAATATCGTTTGTTATGCGGCGTTCGCCGGCGCGATACGCCGCAAGGTGCAAAATTCCCGCGTCCGCAAAAACATGAACAAGGCGGCCGGCGGCGCGTTGATCGGTTCGGGAGTATTCGCCGCCGCGATTCAACGAAGCGGTTGAAAACTTCATACGGAAATTAAATCGCGGCGCGGACGACAGTTTCCGTTGAAGACAAAACGAACGCTATTCGCGTTCGTCGGCGTCTTCCAGCTGCCGTCCGGTTTTGCGGTAGTAGAAAACTTCCACGAGATTTTTGACGCGGTCGCCGATGCGTTCCAGATTGCTGGCGATGGAAATCGCATGCACTAAACTGTGCGCGTTGCCGTCGCCGTCGCTTTGGTTTTCCACCGCGGCGTCCACGACTTTGCGGAAGACGCGGTCTATGGTTTTGTCCGCGCGGCGTACTTTCAGCGCGGCGTCCAGATTTTCCGCGGCGACGGCGGCGACGCCCTCTTCAAACTGCCGCCGCACGTCGCGCATCATATCCAGCAGCATCGGAAAGATTTTCAGCGATTCCTCGTGCGAGACGAACGCCTCCACGCTGGTGGCGAAGTTTTTGACATAGTCGCCGATGCGTTCGTATTCCACGGCGGTAAACAGCGCGCCGACGACCTTGCGCAGATCTTCGGCGACCGGCTGATAGCACGCCAGCACGGCGATCGCCTGCTGCAGCGCCTTGCCCTCCATTTCGTTGAGGCGCGAATCGTTCAGGCGGACGGCGCGCGCGCGCGCCAGACTCATTTCGGCGAAGGCGGTTTCGATTTCCGCCAGCTGCGCGCGGACGGCGGATTCCATCTCGCCGAGCAGGCGCGTCATTTTCGCCATCTCGCGGTCGTAGGCGGGGTTGGTGTGCGGCAGGTTTTCAATCATCGCGGGTTTCTCCTTGTGTCGCGTTCTCGGTTTTCATCCGTAGCGTCCGGTGATGTACGCCTCGGTGCGCTCGTGTTTGGGGCGGGTGAACATGTCGTCGGTGTCGCCGACTTCCATCAGTTCGCCGAGGTGAAAAAACGCCGTCCGATGCGAAGTGCGCGCCGCCTGCTGCATTGAATGGGTGACGATGACGATGGTGTATTCGCGCCGCAGTTCGAACATCAGTTCTTCAATTCGTCCGGTCGCGACCGGATCCAGCGCCGAACACGGTTCGTCCATCAGCACGATTTCGGGCGCGACCGCCAGCGCGCGCGCGATGCACAGCCGCTGCTGCTGCCCGCCCGACAACTGCGTGCCGGGCGCCGCGAGTTTGCCGCGCACTTCCTCCCACAGGCCGGCGGAGGTCAGACTGCGTTCCACAATTTCGTCCAGCGCCGCGCGCGACCGCGCCATTCCGTGAATGCGCGGACCGTAGGCGACATTGTCGTAGATGCTTTTGGGAAACGGATTCGGTTTTTGGAACACCATTCCCACCCGCGTGCGCAGGTCGGCGACGTCAAAACCGGGAAGGTTGATGTTTTCGCCGTCCAGCAACACTTCGCCGCCGACGCGGCAGCCGTCCACGAGATCGTTCATGCGGTTGAGGCAGCGCAAAAAAGTCGTCTTGCCGCAGCCGGACGGCCCGATGAGCGCGGTGATTTCCTTCGCCGCGATTTTTAGACTGACATTTTTCAGCGCGTGAAAATCGCCGTAATGCACCTGCAGTCCGCGCGTTTCAATGATCGGGGGCGCGCTCACCATTTAATTTCCAGACGCCGCCGCAGCAGCACCGCCGCCGCGTTCATCGCCGCCAAAAAAACGAGAAGGACGATAATCGCGGTCGCGGTGCGTTCGGCGAATCCGCGTTCGGGACTGTCCGCCCAGAGAAAAATTTGTACCGGCAGCGCGGTCGCCGCGTCCGTGATTCCGGCCGGCGCTTCGGCGATGAACGCCGCCATGCCGATCATTAGCAGCGGCGCGGTTTCGCCCAACGCCTGCGCCATTCCGATAATCGCGCCGGTTAAAATTCCCGGCATCGCCGCCGGCAAAACATGATGAAACACGCCCTGCATTCGTGTAGCACCCAAGGACATCGCCGCCGCCAACAAAGACGGCGGCACTCCTTTGAGCGCGGCGCGCGCCGCGATGATGATCGTCGGCAGGGTCATCAGCGACAGCACCAGCCCGCCGGTTAAAGAAGACGAACGCGGCAGATGAAAGACATTAATCAGCACCGCGAGTCCGAGAAGCCCGAAAATTACCGACGGCACGGCGGCGAGATTGTTGATATTAATTTCCACGATGTCCAGCCATTTGCCGCGCCAGCCGCCGCGCGGCGCGAATAGTTCCAAATACACCGCCGCCAGCGCGCCCGCCGGAAAAGAAATCAGAAACGCCAGCAGCAGGGTATAAAAAGAACCGCGCAGCGCGCCGCCGATTCCCGCCAGTTCGGCGTTGCGCGAATCGCCGGAAGTAAAAAATTCGGCGTTGAAGCGCGTCCGCGCCCGCCCGTTGTTTAGAATCTCTTCCAGCCGCGCGATATGCGTATCAGGCACTTCCCGCGCGCGCAGCGAGTCGGCGTCTTCCGCGCCTTTCAGAAACGCTTCCGCGCCCGACCCCGCGGGCAGCCACACGGCGGCGCGTTTTCCGATGGTGTGCGGATTTTGCAGCGTCTGTTCGCGCAGCGACACGCCCGCCCCGGCGCTGGCGACTCCGCGCGCGAGACGGCGTTCGGCGCGGGACGCGCCGTCGGCGAATTCCGCGAGCAGCGCTTTTTTAATCAACCGCTGATAGACGAGCGCCGATTTTTCGCCGTCCGCGCCGATGACCGCCGGGTCCAAAAAAATCTCCATCCGCACTTCCGCCTGCAAAAATCCGCGCCATCCCTGCCAGATGACGGACGCCGCCAGCCCGCCCAAAAACAGCGCGGCGAGCAGAATGCATCCCGCGGCGGAGAACAAAAACCGCCGTTCGCGGGCGTAGCGTCGGCGAAGATGCGCGCTATTCATAACGTTGCCGGTATTTGCGGACCACGCGCAGCGCGATCAGATTTAAAAATAAAGTGATCGCGAAAAGCGCGAGTCCGAGCGCGAACGCCGCCAATGTTTTCGGGTCGTCAAACTCCTGGTCGCCGGTCAACAGCGCGACAATTTGCACCGTGACGGTGGTCACCGCTTCCAGCGGATTGAGCGTGAGATTTGCGGCGACGCCCGCCGCCATCACCACAATCATCGTCTCGCCGATCGCCCGCGACAGCGCGAGCAAAACGCCCGCCGCAATGCCGGGCAGCGCCGCCGGCACCATCACTTGAAACGCCGCTTCGTACCGCGTCGCCCCCAGCGCCAGCGCGCCCTGCCGCAACTCTTGCGGCGCCGCAAACAGCGCGTCTTCGGACAGCGAAATCACGAACGGAATCAGCATCACGCCCATCACCAGCCCCGCCGCCAGCGCCGATTCGCCGGCCACCCGCACGCCCAGCGAATCGCCGAGGTCGCGCAAAATCGGCGACAACACGACGACGGCGAAAAATCCGTAGACGACGGTCGGCACGCCCGCCAGCATTTCCAGCGCCGGTTTAACTTGCGCGCGCGTCCGCGCGGCGGCGAACTCCGACAAATACACCGCAATAATCAGACCGGTCGGAGTCGCCAGCGTCATCGCAATCGCGGTAATCAGGAGCGTCCCCGCCAGCAGCGGCAGCAAACCGAACGCGCCCGCCGCGCCCGCCTGATCTTCGCGGATCGCAATTTGCGGACTCCATAAAGTACCGAATAAAAAATCGGCGGGCGATACATGTTCAAAAAAACGCGCCGCCTCCGCGGCGACCGCAAAAATAATTCCGGCGGTCGTAATTGTCGCCAGCGCGGCGGCGGACGCCAGCCCCCACAACGCGAGATGTTCGAATCCCGCGCGCGCGCGGCGGCGGGCGCGACGCAAACGGCGGGCGTGCATCGCCGCCGCCGCCGCCGGAATTGCCGCCAGCGGAAACGCCGTCCATCCGACAAACGGCGTTTGCGCGCCCAGCGCCGCGAATATGCAAAAAATCGCCGCGCCGCCGATTGCCGCCGCCGCCGCCGCATAACCGCCGTACAACGCGGGCGCGGAAGGCGCGGCGGACGCCGAAGACGGATGCGCGGCGGCGGACGCAAAAAACGCGCCGCCCGCGCAGACGCAAAGCCACGCGAAAAACCACGGCGCAATTTCCCAATTCATTTTTTAACGACGGCGAAAGACGGCGCAATTATACGCCGCCCTTTTTCGCGCGCCGCAAAAATTACAACTTCTCCATCGGCGTCCGCGTTTGCGCCGCCCGGACGGCGGCGGCGTATTCGTCCGGCGGCAGCGGAATCAGTCCGCGGT
>JBPCXA010000215.1:0-15467 GCA_051008975.1 Gammaproteobacteria bacterium | reverse complement strand
CGGGTTTGGAATATGCGGATATGTTTTCGTTCGGCGATCGTTTGCATTTTGCGTTGCGCGAGGAGACGCGTATAAGCGGCGGCGAGATGATATTGGAATATCCGCATGCGGACGGCGATTTTTACGAGGCGTTTCTCGGCGAAAGAGAGCAGACGATTCGGACGGTGCGGACAGCGATACCGTTGAAGCAGCGTCGGACGCACATTTGGACGGCGGGTTATGGTCGGGATTATGACGGCGGCGGTTTTGCGGCGGCGGCGGAATGGAATGCGCGAAGCGGGGACAAGGCGATTTCGGCGGAATGGCGGATTGATTTGTAGTATTTTTTTTCGGGTGGCAGAGATTCCGGCTTTCGCCGGAATGGTGTATTATTAATTGAAATGTTAAAAGCACCGCCATTCCGGCGAAAGCCGGAATCTCCGCGCCGAAGGCGCACAAACGTACAATTACTCGCCGCTATGCGGCGGCGGAGATTCCTGCCTTCGCAGGAATGGGACGGGGGACAGGAATGGGACAAGGGTGGGAATGAGATTCCGGCTTTCGCCGGAATGGCGCGTCTTTTTTGCCGGAATGGTGCGTTTCTTTTGCCGGAATGGCGACGTCTCTCTTGTTTTGCGGTATACTCGGAGATGGGGAGTATGAAACGGATATTGTCGGTTTTGGTTTTTGCGGCGGCGGCGGTGTTTGCGGCGCGAGCGGCGTGATGCGGATTGCGTCCGTCCGCAGTCATGTGTTATCCTGCGCGCTTCCGCGGGAGGCGGGATATTCGCAGCAGTATTATTCGGCGCGGACGGCGCATTTGGTGGAGGTGCGGACGGACGACGGAATTGTCGGCTGGGGCGAGTGTTTCGGGCCGGGAAATGTCGCGCTGGCGAACAAGACGATTGTGGAGCGCGTCATCGCGCCGATGATTGTCGGCGAAAACGCCGAGGATCGCGAGCGGCTTTGGCACAAAGTTTATAATCTTTTGCGCGACCACGGACAAAAAGGAATGCCGGTGCAGGCGCTGTCGGGGGTGGACATCGCGCTGTGGGACATCGCCGGAAAAGTTTCGGGAATGCCGCTGTACAAACTCGTCGGCGGACGGTGCCGCGAACGAATTCCGATATACGGATACGGAATGATGCTGCGGCGGGAGAAGGATCTCGCCCGCGCGTTCGCCGAAGAGGCGGCGGAAATTGAATCGCGCGGTTTTCGCGCGGTAAAAATGAAAGTCGGTCTCGGCGTGTCGGAGGATATCCGATTGGCGGAATCGGTGCGCGGCGCGCTGTCGGATTCCGCGCGTCTTATGGTGGACGCGAATCATTGCTATGCCGCCGCCGACGCGCTGGAAGTCGGGCGGGCGTTGGATTCTTTGGGCGTGTATTGGTTTGAAGAACCGGTCGCGCCCGAAGACCGGGACGGCTGTCGTTTTTTGCGCGAGCGGTTGTCCACGCGCATCGCCGGCGGCGAGGCGGAATTCACCCGCTGGGGCTGGCGCGATTTGTTGCGGGCGAAGTGTCTGGATGTCGCGCAGCCCGAAGTTTGCGGACTGGGCGGAATCAGCGAATATCTGAAAGTGCTTGCGATGGCGCACGCCGATTTTACGCCGGTGGCGAATCATGTCTGGGGTTCGGCGGTCGCGGTCGCGGTCAATCTTCATTTGCTGGCGGCGATGCCGGACATGCCCGGCGGAATGCATCCGTCGTGGATTCCGATGCTGGAATTGGACACGACCCCGAATTTATTTCGCGACGAATTGTCGGCGGATTCGTTTTGCGCGGACGGCGAAGTTCCGGCGAAGGACGGATGCCTGTCGCCGCCGGAACGTCCGGGAATCGGCATAACGCCGGACGCCGCTTTTATTAAAAAATACGAAATTTCCTGACGCGCGTTTATCGCGGCACGTCGGGGTCGTCCGCAATTTTGCGCGCCTTTCGCTCCTTCAATTCGCCGATGAATTGTGTCCAGGTTTTCGCGCCTTTCGCCGAATTGCACGCGCCGCAGAGCAGCTGCACATTTTCGGGCGTATAGTAGCCGCCCCGCTTGCCGGGGTCTATGCGGTCGTAATCCAGTAGGCGAATGTTAATTTTGCCGCCGCCGGACAGGCACCATTTGCTGCTTTTGCATTCGCCGTTTTGTTCGTCGTAAAACGCCCGCTTTACTTCCGGATCCGTTTTGTCAATTTCGCGGACGCCGCTCCGGCGCGGCAAATTCGCGGTTTTGCGCGCGTCAATAATTTTTACGCCGCCCCATTCGGGGGCGAGTTGCGTATCTTTTTTGATTCGTTTTTCCATAATCGCGCCGACCGCCGGATGTTGATCGATGCCGATCCACCGCCGCCCCAGCCGCTCGGCGGCGACGCAGGCAGTCGCGCAGCCGCAGAACGGATCAAGAACGACGTCGCCTTTGTTGGAAGACGCCTTTATGATTCGTTCCAGCAACGCCAGCGGTTTTTGCGTCGCCCAGCCGGTGCTTTCCCGGCTGTTTCTTTTGACGGCGGGAAATTTCCAGACGCTTTCCGGCGTTTTCGTAGCACTTCCCCCGACGTACTCCCGCCCGCCCAGTTTGCGGACGGTTTTATACCGGGCGACGGATTCCGGTAAGACCGGAATTTGCACATCCGCGGCGTTAAAAACATATCCGCCGCCGGCATATCGCAAAATCGTGTCGTGCTTGCGCGCGAAATCTTTTTTCGGCCTGCCCGGCGTATCGTTGTAAAACCACACGATTTCGTTGCGGAAATTGTCCGCTCCGAAAATAACATCCATCAGCAGACGCAAAGGCGCGTTCATTCGCCAGTCGCAGTGCAGATAAATGCTCCCCGCCGGCTTCAACAGACGATGCATTTCGTCGAGACGCACCGCCATAAAAGTGAGATACGCCTTCCACGATTCGCCGTGCGATTCGTACAGCGTTTCAATCAGATTAAACGCCTTCGGCGCGAACGCCCGCAGCCGCCAAAGGTCGTCCTTGTTAATGTCGGACATCGTCCAAATATCCTTGAACGACTGCTTTCCCATTTCGGGATCAAGGTTGCCGTCGTAAATCCGCTTGGAATTGAACGGCGGATCGAGATAAATCAAATCCGCGGATTCCGATTCCAGACCGCGCATTACGGCGAGATTGTCGCCGACATACAAACGGCGCACCGTCTCCGTTTTTTCGTTCATTTTCTCGTCCTCCATATTTGCGATTATATCATTTCTTCCGGCGTTTTGTTCGCGGCGATTCGCCGATGCGCGAAACTCAATCGCAAAACACTTCCGCCGTCGCGGGCGACGATGTCAGCAATTTTCCGACCGGGGAATCGAGGGGGGCGGCGAAAAACGCGCGGCGTTTTTTCTCCCCGGCGAACATCAATACAATGCGGCGGGCGGAGAGCAGGGCGGGCAGGGTCAAACTCAAACGCGCTTCGCCGTCCGGCGAAACGGCGCGGACGACGGCGCGCGAATCATTGTCCGGGGCGTCCGGAAATAAAGACGCGATATGCAGATCCTCGCCCATTCCCAGCAACGCCAAATCCAAAACCGGCGGCGCGATGTCCGGATTTAACCGCGCAAATTGCGAACGATTCGCGGGGGCGTCTTCGCGCAAAAGCGTTTCTTTAATCATTCTTTCGTTGGAGCGGGGATGGGACGGCGACACGCGACGTTCGTCGGTCGGCATTACAGTCACGCGCCCCCATTCCAAACTGAATTCGGCGAGCAGCCGATAGCAGCGGGCGGGAGTCGAGCCGCCGGCGAGCGCGATCGTCGCGCGATTGTTTTCAGCAATCGCGCCGCGGAGAGTTTCGGCGATTTCGCCGGCGACGACGCGCGCGAGTTCCTCTTCGCCGCCGCATTGTCGGGGGGGGGGCGGGAAAACGTTCGACGGCGCGCCGTTCATACTATTTCGCGCCAGCGTCTTCCGTCCGCGCGCATCAGACGCAGGGCGTTTTCGGGTCCGGAAGCGCCGCACATATACGGCTGCGGCGGATTCTGTTCCACATATTCCGCGATCGGATCCGTCCACCGCCACGCGGCTTCCAGTTCGTCGCCGCGCATGAACAGAGTTTGATCGCCGCGCACCACGTCCATCAGCAGCCGTTCATACGCGTCGGGAAGTACCGCGCCGACGGTTTCGGCGAAACTCATATCCAGACGCGCCTCGCTCAGACGAAATCCGCCCGGTCCGGGTTCCTTAATATTCATCCGCAGATGAATTCCCTCCCGCGGCTGCAGACGCAGCGACAGCACATTTTGCGCGGGGGGCGGCACGGCGGAAAAAACCGAATGCGGCGGGCGTTTGAAACACACCGCGACCTCGGACATCCGCGCCGCCAGCCGCTTGCCGGTGCGCAGATAAAACGGCGTCCCCGCCCACCGCCAGTTGTCCATCATACATTTGACCGCGACGAAAGTCGCGGCGCCGGAACTTTCGCGCCCGACGTCCTCCCAATAGGAGGCGCGACCGCCGCCGCCCGCGTATTGCCCCGCCGCGACGCCGTCCGTCAAATCCGGCGGGCGCAGACATTTCAACACTTTCAATTTTTCGTCGCGCACGTCGTCCGCCGCGTAGCGCGCCGGCGGCTCCATTGCGACGAGACACAATAATTGCAAAAGATGATTTTGCAGCATGTCGCGCACCGCCCCGGCGCGGTCGTAATATCCGCCGCGCCCCCGTACGCCGATGTCCTCCGCGACGGTGATTTGCACATGATCCACGGCGGCGGAATTCCACGCCGGTTCAAAAAGGGCGTTGGCGAACCGCAGCGCCATTAAATTTTGCACCGTCTCCTTTCCCAGATAATGATCGATGCGGTAGATGTCGGATTCGGCGGCGGCCGATTCCAGCGCGGCGTTCAACCGGCGCGCGCTTTGCAGATCGCGCCCGAACGGCTTTTCCAATATCAATCGCGCCCCCCCCCCGAGAAAACCGCCGCGATGCAGACGGGCGCACAGCGGCTCGGTGAGGGACGGCGAAAGCGCGAGATACAGCAAAAGCGGACGCGGACTTTCATTCATTATCGCGGAAAGATCCTTCCAACCCTCGTCCCCCGCGGCGTCCCAGGAAACATAGCGCAAATGCGACAGCCATTCCCGCAACAGCGGTTTGTTGTCCGATACTTCGGTACGCCCGTCCGCCGCGTCCGCCTGCTGCAGCGATTCGTAAACGGAATCGCGGAACGCGTCCTCGCTCATTTCGTTTCGCGCGAATCCGACAATGCGGGCGGCGGCCGGCATTTGTCCGGCCGCCAGCCGCCGCCACAACGCGGGATATAGTTTGCGGCGCGCCAGATCGCCGGTGGCACCGAACACCGCCAGCGTAAATTCTTCTACCGGAATGACGCGGCTGGCCATTTTATCGCGCCGCCTCCGTCGTTCCCGCCGCGTCCGCCTCCGCCTCTTCAAGGAAGGGCAGCGATTCGTTGTCACTCGCGGACGACACCGCGCGGGCGCCGCAAAAGGCGGCGAGACGCAGACATTCTTTCAGCGGACGCCGCCGCAATAACGCGCATAAATATCCGGCATTAAACGCGTCCCCGGCGCCGCAGGCGTCTACGACTTCGGCGACCGGACGGGCGGGAATTTCTTCATACACGCCGTCGCGAATCGCGTAGGCGCCGCGGTCGCCGCGTTTTAATACCGCGTGGCGAATTCCTTCGGCGGACAAACATGCGAATAACCGGTCGGGATCCGCGGTTCCGAAAAGCATTGACGCCTCGCTTTCGCCCAGCAGAATTAAATCGCATTCCGCCGCCAGCGGACGCAAAAGACGTCGCGCGCGCGCGGGCGTCCGCAAAAGTTTCATTCGGATGTTCGGATCGAACGCGCGCGACGCCCCGCCCGCCTTCGCCGCCGACAAAAGGCGCGAAAGCGTACGCCGGTTCGCCGGCGACAGCGCGGGAAAAATTCCGGTGTATAAAAATATCCGCGCGTCGCGCACATATTTTTCCATATCTTCGCCGCATGCAATCGCGCCGCCGGCGGCGTTGTTGCGGTGATAGTACACGCGGAAATCGCCGCCCGGCAGTTGCTCTTTAAAAAGCAAAGCGGTGGGAAGTTTAACGCGGGAAGTTTGCGACAAGTCCACATTTTCGGCGCGCAACTGCCGCAAAATATATTCGCCGAGCGGGTCGTCGCCGACGTTTGTAATCAGCCCGGCGGAGATTTGCATTCGCGCGCAGCCGATGCACACATTCAACTCCGCCCCCGCCAGCATTCGCCGATACTCGCCGGCGAAAACCAGCGGGGCGCGGCGGGTCGGCGTCAGCGTAACCAGACAATCGCCGATGGAAACCAGTTGCGGAGCGGATTGTTTTCGCCGGACGTCGGTCATTTTTCGCCGCCGCCGCCGTGAAATCCGCGTACGACCGCGCGGGCGGCGGCGGTCAAAAGACGGACGTCGGACTGTATCGTGACCAAGTCAAATCCTTTTTTTCGCATCGCATCGCCTTCTTTCGGCGACAAAGTATGCACGCCCGCGCGGGAATTGTTGCGGCGGGCGGCGGCGAGAATTTCGTCCAACGCCTCCCGAACCGGCGGCGAAAACGGCGCGGCGATTTCGCATCCGAACGAATACGCCAAATCGGACGGGCCGGCATATACGCCGCTAATGCCGGGGACGGACAGAATCGCGTCGGCGTTTTCCACCGCCTCGGCGGTTTCGATCATCGCCAGCACCGGCAGCGAATTGGCGACTTCGGCGTACGAATCGCCGAACACGAGACGGGCGCGAATCGGCCCGAAACTGCGTTTGCCGAGCGGCGGATAGCGGGACGCCGCCGCCAGCCGCAGGGCGTCCGCGCGATTGTTAATCATCGGGCAAATTATGCCGTCCGCCCCGGCGTCCAAAGTCCGCATAATCATTCCCTCGTCCAGCCACGGCACCCTCGCCAAAGCCGCCGTTTTCGTGGTATTGACGGCGGCGATCATCGCGACCGCCGTCCGATAATCGGCGAGACCGTGCTGCATATCCACGGTCAGCGAATCCCATCCCGCCCCCGCCATTACTTCGGCGGCGAAGGCGGACGGCGTCGCAAGCCAGCCGTTGAGGGCGCATCCGCCTTTTTGCCAGACGGCGTCCAAAGTCGTTTTTCGCCCCGCCCGCCGCTCTTCCATCGCATTCTCCATTTTCCGAAACCGCCGAAGTATAGCACGAATCCGCACGGCTTCCGCATTCCGGCTTTCGCCGAAATGGAATGAAAATATAATTCCATTCCCGCGAACGCGGGAATCTCATTCGCCGCAAGGCGAATTTTTTGTTTGCGTTTTCGCGCAAAGAGATTCCGGCTTTCGCCGGAATGGCGGTACTTTTTAACCTCTTAAATTAAAATACGCCATTCCGGCGAAAGCCGGAATCTCTTTCGCCGAAGGCGAATCGCCGTTTGCGCTGTCGCGCAATTAAAACCGCCGCACCGCCGACAAATTGAATCTGGCGTTGTCGCCGAACTCGTCCGCCGATTCCCAATTAAATCCGGCGGACGGCGAAATCGTCCAGCGATTGTAGCGGAGAACGCCCTCCAAATTCAAAGAATTCGCCGTCTCCGATTCTTTCTCCGCAAAACGAGAATGACGCAAGCGATACGTCGGCGATACCCGCCAAATTCCCCCGCGATAATCCGCCGACAACGAAAAATCGTAATCCGATTCCTCGCTTCGCACCACCTCCGAAAACGATGCCGTCCAAAAATCGGCGGAATACTCGCCGCCCGATTCATAACGAAAATCGCCGAAGTCGCCGTTGGAATTCGCCTGCCCGGCTTTCCAATATAAATGCAAATCCTCGTTGCGGAAATCCAAGCGACCGCCATAGCGGTAGGAATAGCCGCTTTCGGTCACGGAATAACCGTAATCGGGGGAGAAGTTGAACAGTCCGCCGATGTCGCCGTCATAGTAATGCCACGCGTACAAGTACACGAGAACGCCCAAGCCCGCACCAACGCCGAGCGCATGTTGACCGCTCTTCTTGCTGGCGGGAGCAGACGCAGCGACCGTAGTACTGACGCTGCCACCGCCGGAGTCAGACGTCGGCTTAAATTGAGGGACGGGAATATCGTTAAACGAAACCGCACCATCGGCGTCAACCGTCAACCGATTCGCATTCACGTCAAATCCCGCCGGCTTGATCGGAAATCCGTTTTCGGCAAACAATTGATCATCGCCACAAAGCGCCGTGGTGGCGGTGGCGCCGCCGTTTATGCGTATTACGCAGTTGTCGCCGTCGCCCGTCGAAATTTGCAGCGGCGTCAAACCGTCCGCCGAACTGGAGGAAGCGGCGCCGAGTTTTTCGTAGGGAATCGCGCACAACTCCGCGACAATTTCCGCCGGAGTGGAAGAATCAAATTCGTACGCGACCGTCCAATTTCCGGCGTCCGTGTCTGCGCAGTTGGCGGATGTGTATAAAGAATTCGCGGTCGCAGAATTCTCCGCCGGCGGTTCGAAAGCGACGCAATAATCCACGCCGTCAACATCGTCAAGCCGATCTTCCCCGGCGGGGCATACGCAACCGCCACCGCTCGCCTCCGAACCGACTCTTACCATTTGGCAAGCAGAATCGGTAAAATCGCAGCCGTCGCCGGCGGTGTTCGCGCCCATTCCCGCTTCCACCATACCGCACGAATCATCGGTGAAATCGCAGCCGTCCGTTCCGGAATTTATGACGCCGCCGATTCCGCTGCAAGATCTGGCTGTGAAAACGCACTCGTTTCTGTCGTCGTTCGGTTCGGAGCCGGACATCATCGCTTCGCAATCGGCATCGGTCAGCGGATCCATGCACATAGTTCCGACGGTATTTTCCACCTCCGGTTCTCTGCAATCCAGTTCGCATATTAAACCGTTGCCGTCGACGGCCATATCGGCTTCGGCGTCGCAAGAAGGTCCGGCATAGCCGAGGTTGTCCGTGGACGGAGTCGTCGTGGTGATGCCGTTTTCGTTAATAAAAAATTGCCCCGCCGCAAGGTCGCTCGCCGTCCCCACGCCCACGCTGACGAACAGAGTCAAACCGGGCGGATTTTCGCCGTTGACATAGCCCTGCACGATGCCTACCGTTCCTGTAAAATTTTCGCGAATGCGCATCAAATCGCCCGGCGAAACCGGAAAACTGGACGCCGACTGCCCGAAAGCGGGCAGCCCGTCGGCGTTTATTCGCCGCCCCTCCTCTCTCAAAGTTCCGTCGTCCGGATTGAGCAAGTCAAAGAGAGCATGATGAAGGTTGGCGTTCACATTCGTCGAAATCCGGCTGACAATCGTGCTGATATTGCCGTTCAGATTCACATTGCGCGCGTTGCCGCTAAAATCCTCAATACCCACCACTTCGGAGGACGGGGCGAAAACCGCCATCGTCGCCTGTTGCGCATTGGCGGGAATTATCGCCGCTCCCGCCGCCAACAAAACGGCGGACAAGACGGCGAGACGGGCGGTTATCCGCCGCCGAACATCTCCGTACGACGGGCGATCAAACATCGCCCCCCCCCCCCCCTTGAATCAGTCCGGGAACGGCGTTCAGCGCGCCATACGCCGCCCATAACGGGCGGGAAAGAGAAAAAATGAATTTTTTCATAAAAAAGTCCTTTCTGCTGTAAAAAACGCCGTACACGCCAATCTCCCAGATCGCCGCCCCGACGCCCTCCGATGCATAGTATACCACGAGAATTCCAAAAAAGTGCAACTTTTTTTCGCCGAATGCAAATTTTTTTTCGCCCGCGTTGCCGCAATTTTTCGCGCCTTCGGCGAATGAGATTCCCGCGTTCGCGGGAATGGGATTAAAGAGATTCCGGCTTTCGCCGGAATGGCGGTTTTTTTTAATGTTTTCGGATACCGCCAAATTTGGTATTGTCCGCAAAAACAAAAAGTACCCGCCATTCCGGCGAAAGCCGGAATCTCTTTCGCCGAAGGCGAATCCGCCATTCCTGCGATTCCCGCCTCTCCCACCCGTCCCATTCCTGCGAAGGCAGGAATCTCCGCCGCCGCAAAGCGGCGGGTAATTGTACCTCTTTACAATTTGCGCCTTCGGTGCGGAGATTCCTGCCTTCGCAGGAATGGGACAAAAGGGAGGGTGGCGACAAATCGGAATTTCCCGTTTTGATTTTTAATGCATTAAAATGACGGGAAATGGAAGCAAAACGCAAGTTGCGTCTCACCGAAACCGCGAAAACCGGCGGCTGCGGATGCAAAATCGCCCCCCGCCGTCTGCGGGAATTGCTGCTGCGGTCGGGCGTATTGCATTCCCATTCCGGAAGCGCGCCCGAATCTTTGCTGGCGGGGGCGGAAAACGCCGAAGATGCGGCGGCGTGGAAGATTTCGGACGACTGCGCGATTGTCGCCACGGCGGATTTTTTCGCGCCGATGGTAGATGTTCCGCGCGATTTCGGATATGTCGCCGCCGCGAACGCGATTTCGGACGTGTATGCGATGGGGGCGTCGCCGTTGTTCGCGCTGGCGTTGGCGGCGATGCCGTCCGCCGTTTTGGACGACGACGACATCGCAGAAATTTTTTCGGGAGGGGGGGAGTGCTGCAGGGCGGCGGGGATTGTCGTCGCCGGCGGGCATTCCATAGACGCGGCGGAACCGCTGTATGGGCTGGCGGTGATCGGCCGCGCGCATCCCGAAAAAATACTCGCGAACGGCGGCGCGCAAACCGGCGACGTCTTAATTCTCGGCAAGCCGCTCGGCGTCGGATTAATGTCCGCCGCGCACCGCAACGGGCGATTGTCGGAGAGCGACTACCGGCGAATGGTCGGGGCGATGACGACGTTGAATCGCGCCGGGGAGAAAATGCCCGCCGTTGACGGGGTGCATTCCATGACCGACGTCACCGGTTTCGGACTGCTGGGGCATTTGCTGGAAATGTGCCGCGCGTCTTCGTCGCGGGCGGTGCTGCGTTTTTCGGCGGTGGAGTTTTTTGCGCGGGCGGCGGAGTTGGCGCAAAACGGCGAAGCGACCGGCGCCTCCAAACGCAACTGGGAAAGTTATGGCGCGAATGTCGGCGGCGAAATCGCGCCGTGGCGACGGACTTTGCTGACCGACCCGCAGACCGGCGGCGGTTTGTTGATCGCCTGCGCGCCCGCCGCCGCCGCCGAAGTGCTGTCCGTTTTGCGCGAACACGGCAATACGAAAGCGGCGGTCGTCGGCGAAATCACCCCCGGCGCGGATATTTTCGTGGAGGAGTAAACGCGCGGGAAAACGGTGCGGGCGGATTTTGCGAATTCGTACTGTGTACCGCGTACCGGCGCGTCCGGTAAAAATGTCCGTTTCGGCGGCGGAATTTTTCGCGTTTTGTGGTATTCTGTCCAAAACAACGACACGAAAGGAGGACGAAACGATGAAAGTTTCCGATATTCTCAAGACCAAAAAACGGGCGGGCGACATTCTGTCCGTCAATTCCGGGGACGAAATCGCCGTCGCCGTCGACCTGATGGTGTCCAACGACACCGGCTCGGTCGTCGTCTACGACGCCCAAAAACGCTTCGTCGGAATGCTGACCTTCCGCGAAGTGCTGATTTCCCTGCACAAACAGGGGTATTTGGCCGGCTCGCACGCCCTCTGCGGCGACGTCGTCGACCGCGAACACATGGAATGCGCCACGCCCGAAGACGGCATAGACCAGGTCCGCAGCATCATGACCGGCAACCATATCCGCTATTTGCCGGTCGTGCAGGACGGCGAACTGACCGACGTCATCTCGTTCTACGACGTGGCGCGCAGCATCGCCAAGGCCGCGAACTACGAAAATCGCCTGTTGAAGGAATATATCCGCAACTGGCCCGAGCAGCCCGAAGAAGAATCCGGCGACAAATGACGCCCCCCGCCGCGCGGACGGCGCGGGTGGAAAAAGTCGCCGCGGCGCTGCGGCGCGCCGGATTGGACGCGCCGATTCTGCCGCTGCGCGAAAATACCGCCACCGCCGCGCTCGCCGCCGCCGCCCTCGGTTGCGAAGTCGGCGAAATCGCCAAGTCGCTGATGTTCCGCCGCGTCTCCGACGACGCGCCGGTGCTGGCGGTACTGTCCGGCGCCGCGCGGGCGGATGTGAAAAAACTTTCGGCGGCGGCGGGCGGCGAAGTGCGAAAGGCGGACGCCGCCTTTGTCAAGGCGAAAACCGGCTTTGAAATCGGCGGCGTTCCGCCGCTCGGCCACGATTGCGCCCCGACGACGGTGATGGATTGCGGATTATTGCGCCATTCCCGCGTGTGGGCGGCGGCGGGGTCGGCGTTTGCGGTATTTCCGTCCGCCCCGTCCGCTCTCGCCGCCGCCGCCGCAGCGGTCGTCGCCGATATTGCGGAATAAATCCGCGATTTTCGCCAATTTTCGGCGATTATGCCCGCATTTCGGCGCATTTTTCCGAACTTCCGAATCGTTCCCGAAAGCGGCGGACGTTTCGGATTCCCGATTTTGCGGCGATTCCGCGGAATTGATCTGCGCGTAGGCGGTGCGGCGGCGCGGCGAAATTTGGCGGCGCCGCGGATTTTTTCTTAAAATTTGGGCGATGCAAGCAAAATCTTTCGTTTTAGTGGTAATAAATACCACAAATTGAGATTTTTTTGTGTTTGCGGGACAAAAAGGCGAAAAAAAGTGTCATAATTTTGGCGAGGAAGGTTTTTTTCGCCGTTAGGAGAGGGAATGGCTTTGTCCGAAAAAAGCGCGGAAAGCGAATACGACCGCACCGACGACATGCGCGGGCGTCTCGTCGCGGCGACCGTGGAGGCGATTTATCGGCACGGTTTTTCCGACGCCACGATCGCCAGAATCAGCGAAATCGCCGACGTCTCCACGACGACCGTCCAGAATTATTTCCCCCGCAAGGAGGATTTGCTGGAACAGACGATGTGGTCGCTGCTGGAAAAAATGCACTGCAAAGTCGTGGAAGGATGCGCCCGCGCCGAGGGTCCGCGCGGCAAACTGTGGGCGGTCATCGAGGCGGTGCTGGGCGAAGAACAAAGCAACGAGCGCGCCGCCAATGTGTGGCTGGCGTTCTGGGTGGAGGCGGAACATTTTCAGAAACTCGGACGCGTGCGGCGGATTTACAACCGCCGTCTGTACAGCAATGTGCGTGGCTATCTGCGGCAGGTTTTCCGCGAAACCGGCGCGCACCATCCCGAAGAACGCGCCGAATACGGGACGACGATGATCGTCTCCATTCTCCACGGCGCGTGGCTCAGTTTCGCGTTGAAGGAGGAATCCGCGCATGATTTGGAAAATTGCCGCCTGATGGTGTGGGAGTGTTTGGAAATGCTGCTGTCGCGGGCGCGCGAAAAACTGCTGGAAGACCGCGGCGTAGTCGCTACTTCGGCGCGTTTGACGGCGGACGCCAGCGTGGAGGTTTTGCACGCGGACATCCGCCGCATCGGCGAATGGCGGGAATATTTGGACGACGGCGCGCGGGTGTTTATCCCGCATTTTCGCAAAGGCGACACCGCCGCGAACATCCGCACCGCCGGCAAATTGATCGACGGCGGGATGACGCCGGTAGCGCACGTGGCGGCGCGCAATATTTCGGACGAGGACGAGTTGGAGCGCGTCGTCGCCGGCTACGCCGGGGTGGGCGTCAGAGAGTTTTTGTTTTTGGGCGGCGGCGACAATCCGCCGGCGGGCGCGTTTGACAATGTTTTGCAAATGCTGCAGACCGGCGTTTTGCAGCGTCATCGGGCGGCGCGGGTCGGTTTTGCGGGGCATCCGGAGGGGCATCCGGAGCAGCCGAAGCAGGTGATGCGGCAGGCGCTTTTGGAAAAGTTGGAATACGCCGCCGAACATCAGTTGGACGCCTTCATTGCGACGCAGTTTTGTTTCGCGGTGACGCCGTATTTTGAGTTTTTGGACTGGCTGAAATCGCGGCGGATCGCGGTGCCGGTGCGTCTGGGGCTGGCGGGGCGCGTCAACGCGCAAAAGCTTCTGAAGTTCGCGGTCATTTCCGGCATCGGCAGTTCATTAAATTTCTTTCGCAAACAGTTCGGCAAATCGGTCGGATTGTTAAATTTTTCCCCGGAGGGGATGATGGCCGAAATTGCCGGCCGTCTCGCCGTCCGTCGCTACGATTTTCCCGTACATCTCCATTTTTATCCGTTCGGAGCGGTGCGGGAGACCCTGGCGGTCGTCGCGGAGTCGCACATTCAAGGCGCCTCCGACGACGGCCAAAACATCCATTAAAACGAAACAGAAGGAGAACACACTCATGTCCATTACCAAACTCTCGCAAGCGGGCGCCACCTGGCCCGCCGACCGTTCGCTGTTGAAGCCGCGCCTCGTGCCGATTCAATTGCGGCAGAGCGGCGATTCGCGCGCGCAGCCGGGGCTGGAGGGAATCGCCGCCGAAGGGTCGCGCATTCTGATCGATCAGCGCATCCGCAAGGGCCCCTACTGGCATTTGTCGCAGGAGGCCGGCTGCTGGTGCCATTCGGTGTATAACCGGATTTATCATCCGCGCGCCTACATCAAGCCGGAAGACGGCGGACTGATGAAGGAATACGAATATCTGACGCAGCATGTCACGATGTGGAACGTGGCGGTGGAGCGGCAGATTCAAGTGAAGGGTCCGGACGCGGAGAAATTCGTGGATATGGTCATCACGCGGCGGGCGTCTTCTTGCGCGGTGATGAAGGCGCGCTATGTGATTCTTTGCAATCAATACGGCGGCGTGCTGAACGACCCGGTGATGCTGCGTCCGGCGGAGGACGAGTTCTGGTTTTCGCTGTCCGATTCCGACCTGGAAATGTGGCTGCAGGGCGTGAACGCGTTCGGCAAATACGACGTGGAAATCCACGAGATTGACGTAGCGCCGGTGCAAATTCAGGGTCCGAAATCCGGCGGACTGATGCGCAAACTGTTCGGTCCGGCGATTGACGACGTCCCGTATTACGGACTGATGAAGGGCAAAATCGGCGGGCGCGACGTGATCATTTCGCGTTCCGGTTTTTCGGCGGAGTCCGGCTACGAGATTTATCTCTACGACGCGACGCGGTACGCCGAGGATATGTGGAACGCGGTGCTGGCGGCGGGCGAGGAGTTTAATCTCCGCGTCATCGCGCCGGGGCATCACCGCCGCATAGAGGCCGGCATTTTGTCCTGGGGGCAGGATATGGACCAGGAGATCAACCCGTTCGAGATCGGCCTCGGCTGGCAGGTGGATTTCGGCAAGGACGAATTCATCGGACGGGCGGCGCTGCAAAAAATCAAGGACGAAGGCGCGACGCACAAGTTGTGCGGCGTCCGCATGGGCGGCGAAAAAATCGAATGGTATCCGTCCGATTTTTACCACGTCTTTGACGAGGACGGCGGCAAACTCGTCGGCTACATCACGTCGGCGTGGTA
Organism: Gammaproteobacteria bacterium; assembly: GCA_051008975.1. Lineage (GTDB taxonomy): Bacteria > Pseudomonadota > Gammaproteobacteria > Tethybacterales > Persebacteraceae > Persebacter. Next base: position 204 of record JBPCXA010000215.1, on the reverse strand, counting down.
TTCGCCGACGCAGGAGTCGAATATCGGCTTCGCGTTTTTGCCGGTCGCCTATTCGGAAATCGGCGCGAAGCTGCGCGTGTCGCTGCCGGCCTGCTACGACAAAACCGGCGCGCCGGTCGCCGCCGAAGTGGTGACGACGCCGTTCAAAAAGCCGCATGACTCCGGCACCGGCCTGAAACAAACCGGCGCGAAACTGTAAATTCT
>JBPCXA010000214.1:0-5973 GCA_051008975.1 Gammaproteobacteria bacterium | reverse complement strand
GCGGCAGCGAAAATCGCACCGGTCGGTCACCTACAGGCGGATATAAGTGATGCGCCGCCCCCAGCGTTCGGCGAGCGTCCCGGCGGCGGACGATGCCGACGGCGGCGGCGTCTCGGCGACATTCGTTCCAACTTGCGCGAAATTCTGCATAACGCGAAATTTATCAAATCCGCGCCGAAAAACAAAGAACCGCCCCGAAATTTCCGCCTTTCCCGATAATTCCATTCCTGCACCCACCCGTCCCATTCCCGCCCCTTTTGTCCCATTCCTGCGAAAGCAGGAATTTCCGCGCCGAAGGCGCAAATTGTAAAGGGGCACAATTACCCGCCGCTTTGCGGCGGCGGAGATTCCTGCTTTCGCAGGAATGGGACAAAGGGGGCGGGAATGGGACGGGGGTGAACGCGGAAATTTCGGGGCGGTTCTTTGTTTTTTCGGCGCGGATTTGATAAATTTCGCGTTATGCAGCATTTCGCGCAGGTTGGAACGGGCGTCGCCGAGACGCCGCCGTCGTCCGCATTGTCCGCCGCCGGGACGCTCGCCGACCGCTGGGGGCGGCGCATCACCTATATCCGCCTGTCGGTGACCGACCGGTGCGATTTTCGCTGCCGCTATTGCATGCCGATGCGGACGAAGTTCCTGCCGAAAAAAATGATCATGTCGCTGGAAGAATGCCTGCGGGTCGCGCGGGCGTTTTCGCGCCTCGGCGTCCGCAAGGTGCGGCTGACCGGCGGCGAGCCGCTGGTGCGCCCCGGCGTCGCGGGATTGTGCGGGCAAATCGCCGCCCTGCCCGGCGTCTCCGAGGTCGCGCTTACGACGAACGGCTCGCAACTCCCCAAACTCGCGCGCGCGCTGAAAGACGCGGGCGTGCGGCGGGTGAATATATCGCTGGACACTTTGGACGAGGTGAAGTTTCGCGCGCTGACCCGCACCGGCGATTTGCATTCGGTGCTGGCCGGCATTGACGCGGCGCTGGCGGCGGATTTTCCGGGCGGAGTCAAACTCAACGCGGTGATGATCCGCGGCACAAACGACGGCGAATTGCCGCAACTCGCCGCCTTCGCGCTGCGGCGCGGAATGGATATTTCGTTCATAGAAGAAATGCCGCTGGGCGACGTCGGCTATCGGCGCGGCGACACGTATTATTCCGCCGAGGACGCGCTGGCGCGGCTGCGGGAGGTTTTCGCGCTGCGCGAGAGCGACTACGACAGCGGCGGTCCGGCGCGCTATTGGCGGACCGAAGACGGCGGCAAAATCGGTTTTATCACGCCGCACAGCCGCAACTTTTGCGCGCAATGCAACCGCGTACGGATCACCGCCTCCGGGCGTCTGTATCCGTGTCTGGGCGGCGACGAATATGTGGATTTGCTGGACGCGGTGCGGCGTCCGTCCGACGCGCCGCTGGTTTCGCGCATTATGTCCGCGATGGACATCAAGCCGGAGGGGCATGAATTTAATGTGCATTCCGCCGAAGCGAAGGTGGTGCGGTTTATGTCGGCCACCGGCGGCTGATGCCGAAGCCGGCGCTGAGCCGCGCGCGGACGCCCGCGGTGTCGCAAACGCGCGCGGTTGACGAAAACGGAAACGCGCTTTCGGTCGGCGTCGCCGGGGAATATCCGCTGACTTTGTATGTGGACGGGCGCGAAATCGTCACGCTGATGACGATGGGAAGAATGCCGGAAGAGTTGGCGATCGGCTGGCTGCGCAACCAGCGCGCGCTGTTTTCGGTCGGCGAAATTGAAGAAGTGCGGGTGGACTGGGAGGTGAACGCCGCCGCCGTGTATACGCGTTCCGGACTGCCGCCGTTGTCCGAAAAACGCGCCATGACTTCCGGCTGCGGGCAGGGGACGATGTTCGGCGATTTGATGGATTTCGTTTCGGAAACGCGTTTTTGCCGTCCGCGAAAATTTTCCGCCGCCGCGCTTTTTGATTTGCTGTCGCACATTCGCGACCGCGACACCGTCTACAAGGCGGCGGGGGCGGTGCATGCCTGCGCGCTGGCGGAAATAAAAAACGACGCGTGCGAAATGCTGATTTTTACCGAAGATGTCGGGCGGCACAACGCGGTGGACGCGATCGGCGGCTGGATGTGGCTGCACGATGTCGGCGGCGGCGGCAAGGTGTTTTATACGACCGGGCGTCTGACTTCGGAGATGGTAATTAAATGCGCGCAGATGGAAATTCCGTATCTCGTCTCGCGCAGCGGACTGACGCGGATGGGGCTGGAAGTGGCGAAAACGACCGGCATAACGATGCTGGGACGCGCGATTAACAAACGCTATCTTTTGTTTACCGGCGGCGAACATTTTGACGGCGAAAAAAAATCTACGGCATGACGACGAAGTTGCTCGCCGCGGTTTTGTTTGCGTTGCCGGCGCCGCTGGTGTTTTGGGGCGGCTGGATTTTGACCGTCGGCGGCGCGGCGGCTTTTATTTCCGGCTTGTTCGTCAAAAAACATTACGCGGGAAAATTTCGCGTCAATGCCGGATTTTGCGCCGTCTTGTTCGGGCTGGTGATGATTTTATTTCCCGATCATCCGACCATCGCGATCGCGCTGCTGTTTCTTTTGGTATTATTTTTTCTGTGGGCGTTCTACGGATTTCTCACCGCGTTTTTGTTTTCTTAATCGGCGTCCGCCGCGAACGATTTCGGCAACAGACAATTTTGCAGACCGCGCTGGGCGAATAAAAACCGTCCGCCGCAGACAAAGCCGAGTTCGCGCCAGTTGACGGCGTTGAGTTTGTCGCGCAGTTTCCGCAGGTCGGCGGTTTCGTCGCGCGGAAAAACCGCCAGAACCGAACCGTCGTAATCGCGGGAAGAATGCAAAAAGAACGGAGCAGCGGCGCGCGTCTTGGCGTTGACATAAACGCGCGGGCGGTCGGATTCAAAATGCGCGCGCCCCCATCGCCACCAGTTTGTTTCGTCGAAGCGGCGGATTTTGCGCGCCATTAAAATTTGTTTGTGCCGCCGCAAAACCGGATGAAAAGAATCGTAAATCATCCGCCGCGTTTCGCCGGTCGCCGCCGTCCGCGAACAGACGAACGAGCGGTTGCCGTATTTTTCGTCCGCGAATACCGAATCCATTCCGCTGACCGCGCCCACTTTTATTCGGAATATGTCGCGGCACGGCACGGCATATTCGCCGCGCGCGAAAAAAATCTGCCCGTCGTTAAAAAAGAACGTCTCGCGTCCGCCGTTCGCGCGGCGCGAAAAATCGCCCTTTACAAAACGCCAAATCGCGCAGTTCGGGGAGGCGCCGGAAAAAACGCGCGCGTCCCCGAGTTCGATAAAATCGGTGATTGTTCCGCTTTCGTATAAAAGACGGTTCAGGCGGCGCGCCGCCGTCGCGCGCAAAAAATCGCGCGGCGTGATAAAAATCAATTCGCCGCCCCCCCGCAGATGGCGCAGACATTTCTCGATAAAAAACAGATACAAATTGCTGCGCCCGTCGAACAAATCGCGCCGCAGTTTTTCGCGCGTACGCGCGGGAATGTCTTGGTGCCGGACATACGGCGGATTGCCGACGATCGTGTCGAATTTATGTTCGTCCGCATAGTCGAAAAAATCGGCGCACAGCGCGCCGCTTTGTCCGGCGAGGCGCGGATCAATTTCTATCCCCGTCGCGTTTTCGGCGAGACGCAAAAACGCCCCGTCCCCGGCGGACGGCTCCAGAACGCGCCCGAAGTTCCGCCGCAGCGCGAACATCCGCCGCACAATTTCCGGCGGCGTAAACACCTGCCCGAGTTGCGCGTTCTTTTTCATCGCCGCTATTTTGCCATATTTTTCGGTTTATGACCGCCCCGCGCCGGACGAAATTTGGAGACAATTTTCGCCGGAATCCGCCCTCAAAACAGGCACGAATCGCGGCGAAAAAATTGCCGTCCGCCGCCGGATTTGGTATAATTCGGTTTTGTCGTCTTTCATTCAAGGAGAGAAGCTATGCCCAAAATGACTCCCAGCGAGGCGCTGGTGGAAACGCTCGCCGCCTACGGCGTGCGCGATGTATTCGGAATCGTCGGCTCGGCGTATATGGACGCGCTGGATATTTTTCCCGCCGCCGGAATCCGTTTCGTGCCGACCGTGCACGAGCAGGGGGCGGCGCACATGGCGGACGGCTACTCCCGCGCCGGGGGCGGCTACGGCGTGTGCATCGCCCAAAACGGGCCGGGAATTACGAATTTCGTCACCGCCGTCGCCGCCGCCTACTGGGCGCATTCGCCGGTTGTGGCGATTACGCCGGAGACCGGCAGTATGGGAATGGGACTCGGCGGATTTCAGGAGACCGAGCAACTTCCGATCTTTTCCAAAATCACGAAGTTTCAGGCGCATGTCGCGCGTCCGGAGCGGATGGCGGAATTGGCGGGACGGTGTTTTGAGTATGCGGCGGCGGAGCGCGGTCCCGCGCAGTTGAATATTCCGCGCGATTATTTTTACGGCGAGGCGGACTACGACATTCCGGTCCCGCGCAAAATCGGCAGGGGGGCGGGGGACGAGGACGCGCTGCGGCGGGCGGCGGAAATGCTGGCGGGCGCGGAGTTTCCGGCGATCATTTCCGGCGGCGGCGTGGTGTTCGCGGACGGAATCGCGGAATGCCGGGCGCTCGCCGAAAAACTGGACTGTCCGGTGGTGAACAGTTATTTGCACAACGATTCCTTCCCCTGCGATCATCCGCTGTGGGCGGGGCCGCTGGGCTATCAGGGTTCGAAGGCGGCGATGAAATTGCTGTCGCGCGCCGACGTGGTGCTGGCTTTGGGTTCCCGGCTGGGGCCGTTCGGGACTTTGCCGCAGTATGGAATGGAATACTGGCCGAAAAACGCGAAGTTGATTCAGGTGGATTCCGATCATCGGATGCTCGGTTTGACGCGTCCGGCGGCGGTCGGAATTTGCGGCGACGCGCGCGCGGCGGCGGCGGATATTTTGTCGCGCCTGCCGGACGGATGCGGCGGCGGCGAATCGCGGCGCAAAATTGTCGCCGATGAAAAGGCGGCGTGGGAGGCGGAACTGGACGGCTGGGCGCACGAAACCGACGAATGGAGCCGCGAGGTGATGCAAGAGGGCGGAATGCATCCGCGGCGGGTTTTGCGCGAGTTGGAAAAGGCGACGCCCGACAACGCGATGGTGTCCACCGACATCGGCAACATTTGTTCGGTGTCCAACAGTTATCTGCGGTTTCGCCGTCCGCGCAGTTTTTTCGCGGCGATGAGTTTCGGCAATTGCGGCTACGCCTTTCCGACGATTATCGGGGCGAAACTCGCGGCGCCCGATCGTCCGGCGGTGGCGTATGTCGGGGACGGCGCGTGGGGGATGAGTTTCGGCGAGATTCTCACCTGCGTCCGCGAAAACATCCCGGCGACGGCGGTGGTGTTCAACAACCGGCAATGGGGCGCGGAAAAGAAAAACCAGGTGGATTTTTACGGGCGCCGCTTTTTGGGGGTGAATCTGGATTCGCCGGCGTCCGCCGATTTTGCGGCGATCGCCCGCGCGATGGGCGCCGAGGCGCAAAGGGTGGAAAATCCGGACGAAATCGGCGAGGCGATGGACAAGGCGTGCGACGCGCAAAAACGCGGCAAGACGACTATTTTGGAGATGATGGTGAGCCGCGAACTGGGCGATCCGTTCCGCCGCGACGCCCTCAAAAAACCGGTGCGCCTCCTGCCCAAATACCGCGATTTCGTGTAATTGGCGGACTTCGGCGGCGGCGGCGAAAGAGATTCCGGCTTTCGCCGGAATGGTGTATTTTAATTAAGAGGTTAAAAGTGCCGCCATTCCGGCGAAAGCCGGAATCTCCGCGCCGTAGGCGCGAAATTACCCGCCGCTTTGCGGCGGCGGAGATTCCTGCCTTCGCAGGAATGGGACAAAAATGGAAATTTTTTTCGTCCGCCGGATTTTGTTATAATTCGGCAATGCCCAACATTAAGGTTTTGCCGCACGAAGAATTATGTCCGGAGGGGCTGAATTTGTCGTGCGATTCCGGCG
>JBPCXA010000213.1:0-3361 GCA_051008975.1 Gammaproteobacteria bacterium | reverse complement strand
AAAAGGCATCCCCAAGGGGATTCGAACCCCTGTTGCCGCCGTGAAAGGGCGGTGTCCTGGGCCTCTAGACGATGGGGACCCGGGAAGTGGTGGAGATAAGCGGATTTGAACCGCTGACCTCTTGCATGCCATGCAAGCGCTCTACCAACTGAGCTATACCCCCGCCGCAAACGATATTTTAATCCAAACCGGGCGGTTTTGTTCCCCGCCGGGCGGATTTTTTTATGCGCGTCCGCCCGTCCGTCGCCCCGCGCACCGCGAAAATATGATACTATGGGCGTTTTGGAGGCGCAAAATGGAATATCGTCCGCTCGGAAACTCCGGCGTCAAAGTAAGCGTGATTTGTCTCGGCACGATGACTTTCGGCGAACAAAACACCGCCGCCGAGGCGCGCGAACAACTGGATTTCGCCGTCTCCGAAGGCGTGAATTTTATCGACGCCGCCGAAATGTATCCGGTGCCGGTGCGCGCCGAAACTTGCGGCGAAACCGAAAACATCGTCGGCGAATGGCTCGCCCGCCGCAAAAAACGCGACGACGTCGTGCTGGCGACGAAAGTCGCCGGACCGCGCATTGAATGGCTTCGGGGCGGCTCGCGCCTCGCCCGCAAACAAATTCTCGCCGCCGCCGAGGAAAGTTTGCGGCGGCTGCGGACCGATTATCTGGATTTGTATCAGACGCATTGGCCGGACCGCAACACGAATTTTTTCGGGCGTCCGAATTATCGGCACGACGAAAAGGAGGACGCCGTGCCGCTTTCGGAGACGGTTTCGGCGATGCGGGAGTTGATGGACGCCGGCAAAATTCACGCGTTCGGCGTGTCCAACGAAACGCCGTGGGGGATGCTGGAACATTTTCGCATAGCGGCGGAAACCGGCGCGCCCCGTCCGGTTTCGGTGCAAAATCCCTACAACCTGCTGAATCGCGTCTACGAAATCGGAATGGCGGAAATTTCCGCGCGCGAAAACTGCGGGCTGCTGCCCTATTCGCCGCTCGCCTTCGGGGCGCTTTCCGGCAAATATCTCGGCGGCGAAAAGCCGGACGGCGCGCGTCTGACCCGCTGGGGCGATTATTTCAAGCGATACACCACCGCCAAAGGCGAGGCGGCGACCGCCGACTACGCCGCCCTCGCGCAAAAATACGGAATTTCCCCGGCGCAGTTGGCGGTCGCGTTTTCCGTCCGCCAGCCGTTCGTCACTTCTTCAATCATCGGCGCGACGAATCTTTCGCAGTTGCGCGAAAATATCGCCGCCGCCGACGTCGTTTTGGACGACGAATGCCGCCGCGAACTGGAGGAACTGGGCGCGAAACATTTCAATCCCTGCCCGTGAACGACGGCGGACGGCTGTTCGCGGACGGCGGCGGGGACGCCGCGCTGCGGACGCTGCAAAACACTTTCGGCTATCCGGATTTTGTCGGGCGGCAGCGCGAAGTTATCGCGCATATTATGGACGGCGGCGACGCGCTGGCGTTGATGCCGACCGGCGGCGGGAAATCCTTGTGCTATCAAATTCCGGGAATTCTCCGCGCCGGGACGGCGGTGGTCGTGTCGCCGCTGATCGCGCTGATGAAGGATCAGGTGGATTCTTTGCGCCAGCACGGCGTCCGCGCCGCCTTTCTCAACTCCGCGCAGACGCCGAAACAGGCGGCGGCGGCGGAGGCGGAATTCGCCCGCGGCGAACTGGATTTTTTGTATGTCGCGCCGGAACGCCTTTTGTCCGCCCGCGGATTGGAGACGGCGCGGCGCGGCAAAATCGCGCTGATGGCGATTGACGAGGCGCACTGCGTGTCGCAGTGGGGCCACGATTTCCGCCCCGAATATCTGAAACTCGGAAAACTCGCCGAGTTGTTCCCGGACGCGCCGCGGCTGGCGTTGACGGCGACCGCGGACGCCCGCACTCGCGCCGAAATTTTGGAAAAATTGCGGATGCCGGACGCGAAACTGTTCGTCGCGAGTTTTGACCGTCCGAATATCCGCTTCGCCGTTTCGCGCCGCGATTCGCCGCGCCGCCAGCTTTTGGATTTTTACCGGCGGCGCCACGAGGGGAGTGCGGGCATCGTATATTGTATGTCCCGCGCCAAGACCGAAAGCGCGGCGGAATTTCTCGCCGCGGCGGGAATCCGCGCGTACGCCTACCACGCCGGGATGACGAAAAAAGAACGCGCGGAAAATCAGGAAAAATTCATCTACGAGGAGAGCGTCGTGATGTGCGCGACGATCGCCTTCGGAATGGGAATCGACAAGCCGGACGTCCGCTTCGTCGCGCATTTGGATATGCCCAAAAGCGTGGAGGGATATTATCAGGAAATCGGGCGGGCGGGACGCGACGGGCTGCCGGCGGACGCGCTGCTGTTTTTCGGGCTGAACGACGTCATTACGCTGCGGCGGATGATTGAAGAAGGCGGCGCGCCGGAACATGTCCGCCGCCTGGAACGGCAAAAACTGGACGCGCTGGCGGCGTTCTGCGAATCGGCGGGCTGCCGCCGCCGCGCGCTTTTGGAATACTTCGGCGAGAAATACGAAAAACCCTGCGGCAACTGCGACAATTGCATCGCGCCGCCGCAAATGTGGGACGGCGGCGAGGCGGCGAAAAAATTTCTGTCGTGCGTCGCGCGCACCGGGGAACGATTCGGCGCCGGACAAATCACCGACGTGCTGCTCGGCAAAGACACCGAAAAGATCCGCAAATTCCGCCACGAAAAACTCAGCACCTTCGGCATCGGCGGCGAACTTTCGGCGAAGGAATGGCATTCGGTGGCGCGGCAACTCGTCGGCGCAAACCTGCTCGCGCCGGACGCCGAAGGGCACGGCTCGCTGAAACTGACCGCGGAATCGTGGGAAGTCATGCGCGGACGGCGCGAAGTTTTCTTTCGCCGTGACGCCCCCCGCCTCCCGAAACCGCCGCGCGCGGACGGCGGCGACGCGCGCCCCCGCGCCAGACCCGCCGCCGATTTGGACGAACGGGACGCCGCCGTTTTTGAAGAACTGCGCGCCTTGCGCATGCGTTTGGCGAAAAAACGCGGCGTGCCGCCGTACATGATTTTTAACGACAAGGTGCTGACGGAAATCGCCCGCCGCCGCCCGCGGAGCGAGAAGGAATTCGGCGAAATCCCCGGCGTCGGCGAGGCGAAACTGAAAACTTTCGCGCGCGAATTTATCAAGGCGTTGCGCGAATTGTCATAACAACGCCGCCGCCGCGATTTTATCGCCGCCCGCCGTCCCCGTCCGCGCCGATTTTGCGCGTCTCCGCGCCGCCCGCCGCGGAGGCGGACGGGCGGAAAAAACCGGAAAACGCGGTTATAAGGGGGTGACGTTTGTGGCGAGCGGGCCTTTGGCGCCGTCGGTGACTTCCATCGTCACT
>JBPCXA010000212.1:0-5029 GCA_051008975.1 Gammaproteobacteria bacterium | reverse complement strand
ACCGCCATCGTCGCCTCTTGCTCGTTCGCCGCCTTAGGCGAGAAGAAAAACACGGCGAGGGCGTGAAAAGCCCGAAAAATCAAGGTGAGAGGGGGGGGGGGGGCAGAAATTTTCATCGTGGAACGCTCCTTTTGAGTGCAGTAAAAATTGGATTTTATCAAAGAACGGGGCAAAAAAAGCCGAATTTTTAACTTTTTTTGCGATTTTTTTTCGGGGCGATTTTTTTTGCGGAATTTTCTCCAAATTGCGCCTACGGCGCAAAGAGATTCCGGCTTTCGCCGGAATGGCGTATTTTAATTAGGAGGTTGAAAATGCCGCCATTCCGGCGAAAGCCGGAATCTCATTCCTTCTCCGCCGCCGCAAAGCGGCGGGTAATTGTACGCCTTCGGCGACACTTTGCGCCTTGCGGCGAGGAGATTCCTGCCTTCGCAGGAATGGGACGCGAATTGAATCCGAATCAGTCCGAATCCGAAAGGCGGGTGTTGACGACGAGCGGGCCGTGCAGGGTTTTATGCACCGGGCATTTTTCGGCGATCGCCAGCAGGGCGGCGCGTTGCTCGCCGCTCAAATCGCCCTCCAACTTCAGTTCGCGGACGATCGAATCAATGCGCCCGCCGCCGCCGTCGCCGCATTGTCCGCAGTCGGACGCGTGGATTTTTTCGTGCCGCAAAGTCGCCGTCGCGCGATGCAGCGGGATTTTTTTGCGCCGCGCATACATCCGCAAAGTCATCGTCGTGCAGGCGCCCAACGCCGCCAGCAGATAGCCGTAGGGCGTCGGGCCGGCGTTCGCCCCGCCCAAATCGGACGGCTCGTCGGCGACGAATTCGTGCCTGCCGTTGTAGATTTTTTGCGCGATGCCGTTGTTGCCGGATTCGGTCGCCACCACCGTTCCTTCGTCCGCCGCCGCCCCTTTTGCCGCCGCGGAATCGGACGTGGGCGCGGGCAAATACCGCTCCGCCCACGCCGAAAGCACGCCCGCCGCATATATCGCGTCGCGCTTGTCGGACAATAAATGGTCGGCGCGGTCCAAACTTACGAAACTCTTCGGATGCTTCGCGGCGGCGAAAATCTTGCGGGCGTTTTCAATTTCCACCGTCGTGTCGGCGACCGAATGCATCACCAAAAGCGCCTTGTCCATCGCGGCAATTCGCGCGCCGAGACGAACGCCCTCAATGTCGTCCAAAAACTGTTTTTTGATGCGGAAGGGACGCCCGGCGAGCAACACCTCCGCCTCGCCCTTTTCCTCTATTTCCGCCTGCGCGCCGGTAAACAAATGCCGCACATGCGCGGGTTCGGCGGGCGCCCCCACCGTGGCGACCGCGCGCGCGCCGGGAATGTCGCCGGCGGCGGCCAGCACCGCCGCGCCGCCCAGGCTATGTCCGACAAGCAGCGCCGGCGCCTCGTATTCGTCGCGCAAAAACTCGGCGGCGCACTGCAAATCGCGCACATTGGAGGAAAAATTCGTATTCTCAAACTCGCCTTCCGACGCGCCCAGCCCGGTGAAGTCAAACCGCAACACCGCAAAACCGCGCGCCGCGAGACCGGAAGTCAGATAGCGCGCCGAAAAAATATCTTTCGTGCAGGTGAAACAATGCGCGAACAACGCATAGCCGCGAGGCGCGCCGTCGTCCGGCGTTTCCAGCACGGCGGCGAGCCGCCCCTGCGAGCCGTCAAACGAAACCTTGCGCGCGGTCATCGCCCGCTACCGCCGCGCCGCCCGCTCCGTTTCAATCAGCGCGGACGCGGTATCCAGCATTTTTTGCAAAGAACCGCTGAGCGTCGGCGTCAGCAGATATTTGCCGGCCACCGCGAATTGCGGCGTACTGTTAATTCCGTAGTCGTCGGCGATGCGGTTGGCGCGCGCCACTTTCGTGTTCACCGAAAAAGAATCGTAAATCTCCTCCGCCTTGCCGCCGTCCAAGCCGTTGTCTTCCAGCCAGTCCGCAAAACGACCGCGGCTGTTCAGAAGACGCCGGTCGCGGTGAATCGCGTCAAACACTTTTCCGTAATACTCCTCCGCTATGCCCATCGCTTCCAGCGTATGAAACATCCGCGCGTAATGCCCGGCCGCCGCCTGAAATACCACCGGCTGGCGCACCAGCGCGATGTCGGAAAGATCGAAATCGCGCTCCCACCGCGCCATCGCGCCCTGCATCCGAAAACAATGCGGACACGAAAAATTGAAAAATTCCACCACTTCAATTTTGTCCGCCGGCGCGCGCACCGCCAGCGGCGGATCCAGCGCGATATAATCCGTCCCCGCCTTCGGCGCGGTCTGCGCCGCCGCCGCGAACGGCATCGCCGCCGCCGCGAAAACCGCGACCGCCGCGAAAACCGCGCGCCGCAATCCGTACAATTTATTCCGTCCCGTCGCCTTCGCCATCGTCGTTCCTTTCGGCAAGTTTTAACAGTTGAATTTTATCATATCCCTGCAGCGCCAGTTCGGCGCGCGATTCTTCCGCCGCCGCCGAAGACGGATACGGCCCCGCCCACACGCGAAATACTTCGCCGCCTTCGCCGCCGCCCGCGCGAATTTCCGCCTGCGCGCCCGACAGGGCGAGTTCGCCGCGCAATCCCTCCGCCGCGTCCCGCCTCGCGAACGCGCCGAACTGCAGATAATAGACGAACCGCCGCGACTCGGCTGCGGGCGCGGACGGTGCCGAATCGTCCTCCGCCGAAACCGGGGCGGCGTGCCGCTGCCGCAAAGTTTCGTGAAATTCCAGCGTTTCGCGGCGGGTGCGCTGCAAACTGTCCTCCGCCGGACGATTCGCGTCCCGCGTCGGCGGCGGACTGAGCGGCAGCGGCAGTTCGTTGATATACGCCGCAAAAACCGCCGCCGCGCCCGCCCCGCCGGTAAATCCCAAAATCAGCAAGAACAAACCGCCCCAGAATCCGCCGCCCTTGGACGCGACGCGGCGGCGGGGCGGCGGACGCGCCATTATTCCCGCTCCATCCGTTGCGGCGCCGACACGCCCAGCAGCGACAATCCGTTGCGCAGCGCGATTTGCGCCGCCGCCAAAAGCGCCAGCCGCCCCGGCATTCCGTCGTCCGGCGGTTCGACGAGTATCCGCGTCCGCTCGTAATAGTTATGCAGCGCGGCGGCGAGTTCCTGCAAAAACGCGGCGAGCGAATGCGCCGCGCGGTCGGACGCCGCCTGTTCCGCCGCCGCCGGAAACGCCGCCAGCCGCGAACATAATTCCATCGCCGCCGCGTTTTCGGAAAGCGCGGCGCAGTCGGCGTCCGCCAAATCGCGCGCGTTTCCGCCCCAAATGCGCAGCACCGAAGCCGCGCGGGCGTGCGCGTATTGCAGATAAAACACCGGATTTTTGCGGCTTCTTTCCGCCGCTAACCGCAAATCAAAATCCAAATGACGGTCGTTTTTGCGGCTGACATAAAAGAACCGCGCCGCGTCCCGTCCGATTTCCCGCACCAGCACTTCCAGCGACACGAATTCGCCGCCGCGGGTGGACATTTTAATCCGCTGTCCGGCGTTTATCAGCGACACGAATTGAATCAGCACGGTCTCCATTTCGGCGGCGTCATGCCCCAGCGCGGCGACGGCGGCTTTGAGGCGCGGCACATAGCCGTGATGATCCGCGCCCAGCACATTAATCAAACGCCCGCCGCGCGAAAATTTGTCGCGGTGATAGGCGATGTCGGCGGCGAAATACGTATACCGCCCGTCCGCGCGCCGCAATACGCGGTCCTTGTCGTCGCCGCGGTCGGTCGCGCGAAACCACAGCGCGCCGTCCTTTTCGTAAAGATGCGCGGGGTCGCGCTTTTGCAGAACGTCAATCGCGGCGGCGGGCGCCTCCTTTTCGTGCATTGTTTGTTCGCTGAACCAGCGGTCAAAATCGGACACGGCGAGCAGTTCCAAATCCTTTTTAATGATCCGCAGTACATATTCCGAAACCGCGCGGACGAACGCCGCGCATGTTTTCGCGGAGGAAAAATAATCGCGCATCGCGGCGGCGAGCAGGTCGCCGGCGCGGTCGGGGGAATTCGCCCCCCGCATTTCGCGCAAAAGCGCATCCACCTCCGGCGACGGCGGCGGCAGCATCGCGCGCGTCTCCTCTTCCGCGGCGGCGAGATAATCGCCGAGATACGCCCCGGCGGGCGGTTCTTCGCCGCGCCCGCGCGCCGACAGCCAGCGGCGCAGCCACACCGACGCCGCCAGAATTTCCGCCTGCCGTCCGGCGTCGTTGACATAATATTCGCGCCGCACTTCGTAGCCGGCGAATTCCAAAATATTCGCCAAAGAATCGCCGTAGGCGGCGGCGCGTCCGTGGCCGATATGCAGCGGGCCGGTCGGATTCGCCGAAACGAATTCCAAAAGCACCGTCTCGCTTTTGGCTTCGCCGCGCCCGAAATCCGCGCCGCCCAAAATCGCCCCGCGGACGACCGCCAACTTGGCGGCGGTTTTAATCGTAATGTTGATATAGCCGCCGTCGACGCGCGCGTCCTCCACGAAATCGGGGAGCGCGGCGCGGCGCAAAATATCCGCGGCGATGTCGCGCGGCGGACGTTTAAGCGCGGCGGCGAGGCGCATCGCGGCGGCGCAGGCGAAATCGCCGCGTCCTTTTTCGCGCGGCGTTTCAATCGCGGCGGCCGCGTCCGCGTCCGCGGAAAATTCCGCGCAGGCGTCCGCGAAAACGCGCGCAAGCACATTCTTATATTCGCCGGACCGCATCGGAAGCGAATTATAAACCGTCCCGCCGCCGAAAACACGCCCCCGCCGCCCGCCGTCATTCCCGCGATTCCCGCCTCTCCACCCGTCCCATTCCCGCCCCCAACATCCCATTCCTGCGAAGGCAGGAATCTCCGCCGCCGCGAAGCGGCGGGAAATTGTACCCTCCAATTTGCGCCTTCGGCGCGGAGATTCCTGCCTTCGCAGGAATGGGACAGGGGGTTAAGGCGAAAAATCAAAGAGAACAAAGAGATTCCGGCTTTCGCCGGAATGGCGGTTTTTTATATTTTCGGATACCGCCAAATTCGGCATTGTCCGCAAAAACAAAAAGCACCGCCATTC
>JBPCXA010000211.1:0-7162 GCA_051008975.1 Gammaproteobacteria bacterium | reverse complement strand
GCCGGAATGGCGGTTTTTTTTAATGTTTTCGGATACCGCCGAATTCGGTATTGTCCGCAAAGACAAAAAGTACCCGCCATTCCGGCGAAAGCCGGAATCTCCTTCGCCGAAGGCGAATCCGCAATTCTCGCCTCTCCCACAGTCCCACTTTCCCCACCCGTCCCATTCCTGCGAAGGCAGGAATCTATACGTCGAAGGCGGTAATTGTACAATTACCCGCCGCTATTCGGCGGCGGAGATTCCTGCCTTCGCAGGAATGGGATTCTTTTTTGCGCTACGCGCAAAAAAGAGATTCCGGCTTTCGCCGGAATGGCGGCACTTTTTGTCTTTGCGGACAATACTGAATTTGGCGGTATCCAAAAATATAAAAATATCGCCATTCCGGCGAAAGCCGGAATCTCGTTGCGCGAAAGCGCAAACGGATTCGCCTTGTGGCGAATGAGATTAAAGAGATTCCGGCTTTCGCCGGAATGGCGGGTTCTTTTTGTCTTTGCGGACAATACCGAATTCGGCGGTATCCGAAAATATAAAATACACCATTCCGGCGAAAGCCGGAATCTCTTTAATTCCATTCCCGCGAACGCGGGAATCTCATGCCGCAAGGCGAATCCGTCATTCGCCGCGCAACATTAGGAGGAGGGCGGCGACGATCAAAATATGCAAAGTACGCCGCACCGTCCGCTGCGACGATGCGCGCAATACACGGGCGGCGGGCGCGACCGCCAGCAACGACCCCGCCGCCATCCATAACGCCAGATGATAATTAATCTGTCCTCCCCCCGCGTAAATGACGGCGGTCAACGCCGACAACGCCAGCGCGATGACGATGGACGCGCCGACTACACGCTTCGGCGTTTCGCCCGACAACAGCAGCAACGCCGGCGCAATCAGCACGCCGCCGCCCACTCCGGTCGCGCCCATCAGCGCGCCGACCGCGAAAGCCGTCGGCGGCAAGAATCGCGGCGCGGCGGCGGCGGGCGGACGAAACTGCGCGGCAATCAGCGACAAAATAATGGCGGCGGCGATTAAATATCGCAGGATGTCCTGAAACGATTCCGCGCCGGTCTGCGAGAAATACCCGACCGCCGGGGCGGTGCATAAGACCCCCGGCGCGGCGAAAGCCGAAAACCGCAGGCATAGCGGTATATTGACATTTCCGTCCCGCCAATGTCCGGCGCCGGCGAAGATTTTTGTCGCCGCCGCGTATACGCTGGCGGTGCCGACCGCGACCGAGGGGGCGACTCCGAACAAAACAATCAGGGCGGGGATGATCAGCGCGCCGCCGCCCACGCCGCTGTAATAAATCAAAAAGCCGACGACAAAGCCGCACGCCAGCGGCGGCAGTACGGGGAGAATCCATTCCACTTACGCCGTCCCGCCCGCCGTCTCCGTCCGCATACGCGACATTGTACCTTTTTATGCCGTCTCCGGCGCGGCGGCGGGCGTTATAATGGCGGAAATTTCTTTCTCCCGTGCGCGAAATCATCCCCGACGACATTACCGGAGTTTTGCTCGCCGGCGGGCGGGCGCGGCGGATGGGCGGCGAAGACAAGGGATTATTGCCGCTCGCCGGTCTGCCGCTCGCCGCGCGCACTTTGGCGCGATTGTCGCCGCAAGTCGGCGCGGTCGTCATTAATGCGAATCGCAACGCCGCGCGATATGCGGAGTTTGGGCGGGTCGTCGCGGACGAAATTGGCGGATTTTGCGGTCCGCTGGCGGGAATTCACGCCGGAATGCGGGCGGCGGCGGGCGGATGGGCGCTTTCCGCGCCGTGCGATTCGCCGTTTTTGCCCGCGGATTTGGCGCAAACTTTGGCGCGGGCGGCGCAAAATGCGCGGGCGGACATCGCGGTCGCGGTCGCCGGGGAACGGATTCAACCGGCGTTTTTGCTCGTCCGCGCCGCTTTGGCGGACGATTTGGCGGCGTTTCTCGCGGACGGCGGACGCAAAATTGATTTATGGTATCCGCGCCATTCTCATATTTTCGCCGATTTTTCGGACGCCGGAGCGTTCGCGAATATCAACACTCCCGAAGAACTCGCCGCCGCCGCCGCGCGATTTGCGGCGCGATGAACGACATATTCGCCGTCGACGGGCCGCTGGCGAAGGTCATTTCGGATTATCGTCCGCGCGGCGGACAAATTGCGATGGCGCGCGCGATTTCCGAAGGACGCGGATTGCAGGTGCTGGAAGCCGGCACCGGCATCGGCAAAACTTTCGCCTATCTCGCGCCGATTCTCCGCGACGGAATGTCGGCGGTGATTTCCACCGGCACGCGCGCGCTGCAGGATCAATTGTTTTTTCGCGATATTCCGTTTTTGACCGCCGCGCTGGGGCGGACGAGTCGCGCCGCGATGCTGAAAGGGCGCGGGAATTATTTATGCCGCCGCAATCTCGCGCATCCCGCGCAGTCGCAATTGTTTTCCGGCGACGGCGACTGGGCGAAAGTTCTGGAATTCGCGGCGCGCGACGAAGAAGGCGACATTCGCGGCGCGAAAGATATTCCGGCGCGGTCGCCGGTGTGGGCGGCGGCGGTGTCGACGCGCGAAACATGCCCGGCGCAGGGATGCGATTTTTACGAAAAATGTTTTTTATACCGCGCCCGCGCGCGCGCCCGCGAAGCCGACATCGTGGTGGTCAATCATTCGCTGTTTCTGGCGGATATGCGCCTGCGCGAGGAGGAGGTCGCCGAACTTTTGCCGTCGCGCGACATCGTGGTGTTTGACGAGGCGCATCTTTTGCCGTCCCTGGCGCCGTCGCATTTCGGCGAATCAATTTCGGCGGCGGACATTATGCGCATTCTCGCGGAGACCGACCGCCGCGCCGCGCGCATTCCGCCGCCGCCCGCGTTTTCGGCGCTGTGTCGCCGCTGGCGGGCGGCGGCGGGCGCGCTGATGGAGGCGTCCGCGCATTTTCCGCCGACCGTCGCCGGGCGGGAGGCATTGTCGCGCGCCGAATGGCGAAACGCCGCCGATCTTTTGTTGCGGGGAATGCAAAACGCGCGCGACGCGGCGATTGATTTGGCGGGCGGCGCGGAATCCGATTCCGGCGAATGGTTTGCGGGTATCGCCGCGCGCGTCGCCGCCGCCGTGGAGAAATTGCAACGCTGGCGAATTCGCGCCGAAGGCGGCGAAATTCCGGAAGATAATTCGGATTCCGAATCCGAATCCGATTCCGCGGAAACAATCCCCTCGGTGTGCTGGGTGCGGCGGGGGCGCGACAGTTTCGCGCTGCATACCGCGCCGGTTTCGGGGCGGGAAATTTTCCGCCGCGCGTGGCAAAACTGCGGCGACGTCGTGATGACTTCGGCGACCCTTTCGGTGGGCGGCGGTTTTGCGAATTTTATTGAAGAAACCGGAATGGACGACGCGCGCGCCGAATCTTGGGCGAGCCCGTTCGATTTCGCCGCCCGCGCGCTGCTGTATCTGCCGCCGCAAATGCCCGACCCGAACGACGCCGGCTACACGGCGCGCGTCATAGAAATCGCGCTGCCGCTGATTCGCGCCAACGGCGGACGCGCCTTCGTCGTGTTTTCCAGTTTGCGCGCGATGGACGAGGGCGCGGCGCTTTTGCGGGATTCGCTGGGCGGCGAATACGAAATTCTAAAACAGGGGGACGCGCCGAACGACGAATTATTGCGCCGATTCCGCGAAACGAAAAACGCGGTTCTCGCCGGCAGTTTGTCGTTTTGGCAGGGCGTGGATGTGAAGGGCGGCGCGCTGTCTTTGGTGGTGGCGGACAAAATTCCGTTCTCGCCGCCCGGCGATCCTTTGTTGGCGGCGCGAGACGAATGGCGTAAAAAACGCGGCGAAGACGCGTTCATGCGCAACCAGGTGCCGCCCGCCGCGATTTTAATGAAACAAGTGGCGGGGCGGCTGATGCGCGACTTCGGCGACTGGGGCGTCTTCGCCGCCTGCGATCCGCGCCTGCGAAAACGCGGCTACGGCGCGATAATTTTGAATTCTCTGCCGCCGATGCGGCGGACGACGGACGCCGAAACCGCCGCCGATTTCCTGCAAACAATGCGCCGCCGGACAAAATAAAAATCTCCGCCGCCTCCCGACGTCCTATTCTCCCCCTTTTTTCCATTCCCGCGAACGCGGGAATCTCTTTGCGCGAACGCGCAAACGAGGGATTCGCCTTCGGCGAATGAGATTCCCGCGTTCGCGGGAATGGGATTAAAGAGATTCCGGCTTTCGCCGGAATGGCGGTTTTTTTATATTTTCGGATACCGCCAAATTCGGTATTGTCCGCAAAGACAAAAAGCACCGCCATTCCGGCGAAAGCCGGAATCTCTTTTTTGCGCGTAGCGCAAAAAAGAATCCCATTCCTGCGAAGGCAGGAATCTCCTCGCCGAAGGCGCAAACTTTCGCCGAAGGCGTACAATTACCCGCCGCTTTGCGGCGGCGGAGATTCCTGCCTTCGCAGGAATGGGACGAAAAAAAAATCGCAAAAAAAGTTAAAAATCCGGCTTTTTTCACCCCGTTCTCTGATAAAATCCAATTTTTACCGCACTCAAAAGGAGCGTCCCCCGATGAAAACTGCTGCCCCCCCCCCCCCTCGTGACTCGTTAATTTTACGGGTTTTTTGCGCTTTCGCCGTGCTTTTGGCGGCGATTCTCGGAACGACGACGACGGCGAACGCGCAGGAAGCCCAGCCCGCCCGCGCGCAGGTGTATTCCGTGCCGGGCGGAACTTTTGACTTTTTCGGCGGCACCGAAATTACTTTGTCCTCTTCAATTGCGGATATGGTCGTCGCCGTACGCACACGGTCGAACTTTGATATTGCTGCGGGAAGCGTATTTCAGCGGAGAAATGCGGGAGATTCTACCGGACGGACGGCGAACGGCATAGCGGTGGGGGCTATGACGATTTCGTTTGACAACCCCGCCGAACCGCTGGAAGCGGGCGATTTGCTCTCCTTCCAAAGTCAGACCGAAATTGCTGCAACTGAAATTTTCCGCGTATATGTGAATGCGGCCGGGGATTTTGCGGTCGCCGCCGGGGAAGCAACGCCGATAACCGCCGCCCTTGCGCCGGGCGAATTCTTTTTGCTCACGACCGGCGGGGCTTGGACTCCGACGACCGATGCCGTTGAAGGTACGCAGGGATATATCCCTGCGGTGGCGGCTTCGGCAACGGACGACGACGGCGGAAATCCGGGCGGCGACAACGACAGCAACGCCCGGGATTTGGCGGTTATCGGTTTGGGCGTGGGCGTCGTCGGATTTATGGCGGCGTACCTTTCGGGCGGCGATTTTTCGCTGTTTAACTTCGCTCCCGATTACGGCTATTCCCTCACGGAAAGCGGCTACTCCGTGAACACCGGCGGGCGGCTGAATTTCCGCAAAGACGGCTGGCATCTGTACTACGCCGCCGGGCAGACGAATGCGAACGGCGAATTCGGCGATTTCCGCTACGAATCAGGCGGCGAATACACCGCCGATTTGTGGACTGCGGCGTTCTCCGAAACCGTGCAGGGCGAAACGGCGGACTACGATTTTTCGCTGTCGGCGGATTACAAAGGCGGGATTTGGCGGTTGTCGCCGACGTACCGTTTGCACACCCGATTGGACGAGAACGAAACCGAAACGGCGAATTCGCTGAATTTAGAAAGCGTCCTTCGCTACAACCGCTGGACGATTCGCCCGTCCGCCGGATTTCGTTGGGAATCGGCGGACGAGTTCGGCGACAACGCCCGCTTCAATTTGTCGGCGGTACGGCGGTTTTAGGGCGGGAGATTCCTGCTACGCAGGAAAGAGATTCCGGCTTTCGCCGGAATGGCGGTATTTTTATATTTTCGGATACCGCCAAATTTGGTATTGTCCGCAAAGACAAAAAGCACCGCCATTCCGGCGAAAGCCGGAATCTCTTTGTTCACTTGTATTCTTCGCATTAATCCCCCGTCCCATTCCTGCGAAGGCAGGAATCTCCGCGCCGAAGGCGGTAATTGTAAAGGGGTACAATTTCCCGCCGCTTTGCGGCGGTATAAATTCCTGCCTTCGCAGGAATGGGACGGGGGGCGGAATGGGACAAAGGGGGGGACGGATTTTATTCGCGGTTGCGGATTTTTTCCTCCAAATAACGGATGCCGACGCCGCCTTTTACGAAGTTTTCGTCCGCCAAAAGCTCGACGTGCAGCGGCAAATTTGTCGCGATGCCGTCTATGACATATTCGCCGAGGGCGCTGCGCATCCGCGCGACGGCGTGCGCGCGGTCGTCGCCGCGGACGACAAGTTTCGCCAGCAAAGAATCGTAATACGGCGGGACGACATAGCCGCGATAGGCGTGCGAATCCACCCGCACCCCCGCGCCGCCGGGCGGATGATATTCGTTGATGCGCCCCGGCGACGGCAGAAATGTGCGCGGATCTTCGGCGTTGATGCGGCACTCAATCGCGTGTCCGCGAAATACGATGTCGCGCTGGCGCGGACGCAGCGGCTCTCCGGCGGCGATGTGCAATTGCTCGCGGACGATGTCCAGATCGGTGATCATTTCGGTCGCCGGATGCTCCACCTGCAGGCGCGTGTTCATTTCTATAAAATAAAACTCCGCGCCGTCGTATAAAAATTCAAACGTGCCGGCTCCGGCGTAGCGCATTTTGCGGCAGGCGGCGGCGCAGTCCTCGCCGAGGGCGCGCAGTTTCTTTTCCGGAATGCCGGGCGCCGGCGCCTCCTCCAAAATTTTCTGGTTGCGCCGCTGCATTGAGCAGTCGCGCGTGCCGAGATGCACCGCCTCCTTGCCGTCGGACAGCACCTGCGCCTCCACATGGCGCGGATTGTCCAGAAATTTTTCCGCGTACAGCGTGCCGTCGCCGAAGGCGTTTTCGGCTTCGCGCCGCAGCATCGGGATCATATTTTGCAGTCCCGCCTCGTTTTGGGCGACGCGCATTCCGCGTCCGCCGCCGCCCGCCGCCGCCTTGACCACCAGCGGAAATCCGATCGCCGCCGCCGTGCGCGCCGCCTCCCGCGGATCTTCGGGCAGCGCGCCCTCCGCGCCGGGGACGGTTTTCAGTCCGCCTTTTTGCGCCGCCTTTTTCGCCGCGATTTTGTCGCCCATCAGGCGGATCGTCTCCGGCCGCGGACCGATGAAGACGAAGCCGCTTTTTTGCACCTGCTCGGCGAAGCCGGCGTTTTCGGAAAGCAGTCCGTAGCCCGGATGCAC
>JBPCXA010000210.1:0-6414 GCA_051008975.1 Gammaproteobacteria bacterium | reverse complement strand
TCGCCGACGTACCGTCTGCATTCGCATTTTGCCGAAGAGGAGTTTGATACGCAAAATTCGCTGAATTTGCGGGGCGAGTTGCTGTGGAATCGCTGGACGATTCGCCCGTCCGCCGGATTTCGTTGGGAATCGGCGGACGAGTTCGGCGACAACGCCCGATTCAATTTGTCGGCGGTGCGGCGGTTTTAGGGCGGGAGGATTCCTGCTACGCAGAAAAGAGATTCCGGCTTTCGCCGGAATGGCGGTGCTTTTTGTTTTTGCGGACAATACCGAATTTGGCGGTATCCGAAAACACAAAAAAACCGCCATTCCGGCGAAAGCCGGAATCTCTTTGCGCGAAAGCGCAAACAGCGGATTCGCCTTCGGCGAATGAGATTCCGGCTTTCGCCTGAATGGCGTATTTTAATTAAGAGGTTAAAAGTTTCGCCATAAGTTAAAAGTGCCGCCATTCCGGCGAAAGCCGGAATCTCTTTGTTTACTTTGATTTTTCGCTTTAACCACCCGTCCCATTCCTGCGAAGGCAGGAATCTCCGCGCCGAAGGCGCAAATTGGAGGGTACAATTACCCGCCGCTTTGCGGCGGCGGAGATTCCTGCCTTCGCAGGAATGGGACGATCTTTTGGCAGAGGTTCCGCGAACGCGCGGACGAAAAAAATCAATACCCGAAAAGGGTGTATTTAATTTCGGTGTATTCGTCCATTCCGTACGCGCCGCCTTCGCGTCCGACGCCGGACTGTTTGACGCCGCCGAAAGGCGCGACTTCGGTGGAAATAATGCCCTCGTTGACGCCGACAATTCCGGCTTCCAACGCCGCCGAAACGCGCATCGCGCGCCCCAGATCTTTCGTGCATACATACGCGGACAATCCGTGGATGGAATCGTTGGCGCGGCGCACCGCCTCCTCCTCCTTGTCAAAGACAAACAGCGGCGCGACCGGCGCGAAAGTTTCCTCGCGGCACGGCGGCGCGCCGTCCGAAACATTGTCCAGCAGCGCGGGCGCGAAAAACCGCCCGCCCTTCCCGCATCGTCCGCCGGCGACCAGCGCGGACGCGCCGCCGGATATGCATTCGCGGACATGATTTTCCGCCTTTTGCACGGCGGCTTCGTCAATCAGCGGTCCGATGTCGGTGTCCTCCCGCAGCCCGTCTCCGGTTTTTAGGGCGAGAATTTTTTCTTTCAGCAGGGCGGCGAATTCGGAATGCGCGCCGCGCTGCACATAAATCCGGTTGGCGCAGACGCAGGTTTGTCCGGCGTTGCGAAATTTGCTCATCATCAATTGCGCGGCGGCGCGCGGCAAATCGGCGTCGTCAAAGACGATAAAAGGCGCGTTGCCGCCCAGTTCCAGCGCGAGTTTTTTGACGCCGGGCGCGCAGGCGGCGGCGAGCAATCTGCCCACTTCGGTGGAGCCGGTAAAAGACAGCACGCGCAC
The DNA here is from genome assembly GCA_051008975.1 of Gammaproteobacteria bacterium. Classification (GTDB taxonomy): domain Bacteria; phylum Pseudomonadota; class Gammaproteobacteria; order Tethybacterales; family Persebacteraceae; genus Persebacter. The sequence goes on along the minus strand of JBPCXA010000210.1, from coordinate 4,986 downwards.
CCGCGGATTCGCGCACAATTCGCCGCCGACCGCGCGGGCGTCGCCGGGGATTAAATTGAAGACGCCGGGCGGAACGCCGGCTTCCTCCGCCAGCGCGGCGAGGGCGATCGCGCACAGCGGCGTCTGCGAGGCGGGTTTTGCCGCCACCGTGCATCCGGCGGCGAGCGCCGGGGCGGCTTTGCGCATAATCATCGCGATCGGAAAATTCCACGGCGTAATCAGCGCGGCGACGCCCGCCGCTTCGCGGGTGACGCGAATTTCGGTGCCAGCGCGCGACGGCGGGACGATTTCGCCGCCGCACCGTTTGCATTCTTCGGCGAACCATTGCGCGAAAGACGCGCCGTACTGCACTTCGCCGCGCGATTCGGCGAGCGGCTTGCCCTGCTCCAAAGTCATCAAGCGCGCCAGATCTTCCTTGTTTTGCAAAATCAGCCGATGCCATTCTAAAAGCGCGGCGGCGCGATCTTTGGCGGCGGCGGCGCGCCAGTCCGGGAACGCTTTCTCCGCCGCCGCGACCGCCCGCCGCGTTTCCGCCGCGCCCATTTGCGGTATCCGCGCGATTATTTCGCCGTTGGCGGGATTTTCCACGGCGAAAGTTTCGCCGTCGTCCGCGCCCGACCATTCGCCGCCGATAAAACCGGCGGCGCGCAAAAGCGATTGATTTTGGATATTTTGCATCCTCGCATTATAAACCAAACCGCGCCGCCGCCGCGCAAATTTTTGTCCGGACGTGTTATTAATTTTAAGAACGCCCGCCGCCCCGTCCGTTTGTCCGCAATCGTAATGTACACGGCGGACGCAAAAAACGCCGCCAAAAAAACATTCGCGGCGGCGGCGGCGATATGCGAAATTCCTGCCGAATCGGTTAAAATATCGTCCGCCTATCGGTTTTATTTTGCGTCCGCCGTTCCAAAACGCGCATGGGAAACATTTTTTGAGGTATTACGAATTTTTTATCGGGTTGCGTTTTACGCTCGCCGGCAAGCACGACCGATTCGTTTCTTTCGTGTCGGCGCTGTCAATGGCGGGCATCGCGCTGGGCGTCGCCGCGCTGCTGACGGTGCTGGCGGTGATGACCGGATTTCAGAACCAACTCCGCGAACGCATTCTCGGCGTCGCCGCGCACTTGGAGGCGGTCGGCGCGGACGGCGGAATCGACGACTGGCGCGTTGCCGCCGATTTTTATCTGCGTCATCCGTCGGTCGTCGCCGCCGCGCCGAACATTCAAGAACAAGGGCTGCTCGTCAACGGCGAACATGTCCGCGGCGCGCTGGTGCATGGCGTGGAGCCGGAATACGAACGACGGGTGAACGACGTCGCGAAACATTTGCAACGCGGCGCGCTTTCCGATTTGACGCCCGGCGCGTTCAAAATGTTTTTGGGGGATTCGCTGGCGCGCAATTTGCGCGTGGAACCCGGCGACGCCGTGATGCTGCTGGCGCCGAAGGGGCGGCTGACCGCCGCCGGACTTTTGCCGCGCGTCCGCCGGTTTGAAGTGGCGGGAATTTTTGACGCCGGGGTGCATCAGTTTGATTCTTCGCTCGCCTACATTCATTTGCAAGACGCGCAGCGGGTGTATCGTCTCGGCGATTCGGTGACTTCGGTGCGGCTAAAATTGGACGACATCATAAACGCCCCGCTGCTGCGCCGCGAATTGTCGGAGGGCGACCCGGCGGGAATTCATTTATACGACTGGACGACCAGCCACGGCGCGTTGTTTCGCGCGCTGGCGCTGGAAAAACGCGCGATGTTCGTCATTCTCACTTTAATCGTAATGGTGGCGGCGTTTAATATCGTCTCCGCATTGGTGACGATGGTGCGCAACAAACGCGGCGAAATCGCCATTTTGCGCGCGATGGGCGCGGGCGGCGGCGGCATCACGCGCATTTTTTTACTGCAGGGAATGCTGATCGGCGGCGGCGGCGTGGCGGCGGGGCTTGCCGCCGGATTGCCGCTGGCGGCGAATGTCGGCGGAGTCGTCGCGTGGCTGGAAGACAAATTGGAGTATTCCCTCTTTCCGGGCAACATTTATCAACTCGGTGAATTGCCTTCCGAAATTGTCGCGTCCGACGTGTTGCTGGTGGCGGCGACGGCGTTTTTAATTTCGCTGGCGGCGGCGGCGTATCCGGCGTGGCGCGGCGGACGTCTGCCACCCGCCGAATCGCTTCGCCATGAATGACGCGCCGGTAATTTCCTGCGAGGGGCTGAAAAAATCCTTCGCGGACGGCGACGGCGAAGTGCTGGCGGGCGTCTCCCTCGCCGTGCGGGCGGGCGAGACGCTGTGCATTTCCGGCGCTTCCGGTTCCGGCAAAACGACTCTTTTGCATTTGCTGGGGGGGCTGGACAAACCGGACGGCGGCTATGCGGCGGCGGACGGAAAAAAATGGGCGGAAATAAATTCCGCGCAGGCGGCGAAACTGCGCAACCGAATGCTGGGATTTGTATTTCAATTTCATCTTCTTTTGCCGGAATTTTCGGCGCTGGAAAACGCCGCGATGCCGCTTTTGATTCGCGGCGTACCGCGCGACGAGGCGCGGAATGTCGCGCGCGAAACTTTGCGGCAACTCGGACTCGCCGCCTGCGCCGAAAAACGTCCGGGGCAAATGTCCGGCGGAGAACGACAGCGTACGGCGGTGGCGCGCGCGCTCGCCGGAAAACCGGCGTGCCTGCTGGCCGACGAACCGACCGGCAATCTCGATCGCAAAAACGCCGAAACGGTGTTCGCGCTGATGCTGGAATCCGCCGCCGCCTCCGGCGCGGCGGTCGTGGTCGTCAGCCACGACGAGCGTCTGGCGGTGCGCGCCGGACGCCGCGCCGCGCTGACGGACGGCGTTTTGCGGGAATGACGCGGCGATACATTTTCCGAAACTTTTCGCGGGGCGCGGTACGATATTCGCGCGAAATTTGTTTTAATATCGGAAGTTCGGAAAGGGATTTATAAAAATGAAAGTTCTGTTCGTCTGCACCGGAAACATTTGTCGATCGCCCGCCGCCGAGGCGGTGCTGCGCAAACTGTGCGAATCGCGGACGCCGCCGTGGCGCGTGGATTCCGCCGGCGTCGGTTCGTGGCATGTCGGCGCGCCGCCCGACCCTCGCGCCGCCGCCGCCGCGCAAAAACACGGATATGATATGCGCGGAATTTCCGCGCGCGCGGTGTGCAACGACGACTGGACGTCGTTTGACCGCATTTATGCGATGGCGCGGGAGCATCTGGATTTTATGCGCGCGCACGCCCCCGAAGACGCGACCGCCGACATCCGCCTGTTTTTGGAAAACGCGGACGTCCCCGACCCGTATTACGGCGGCGCGGACGGCTTCGAGAAAATGATGGACCTGCTGGAAGAAGGATGCCGCGCCGTCGCCGAATCGGCGCGCGACTGATTCTTATCCCCCCCCCCCCCCTTATTAAATATATCCGAGTTCGCGCAGGCGGCGGCGCGCCTGTTCCATCGTGCGCGTGGATTTAATGCGGTTGCACGATCCGCACAGCAACTGCAAATTGCGGTCCGCATCCGGCCCGCCTTTTTTGCACGGAATGATATGGTCGTCCTCCAAATGCCGCGGATTGTCAAAATGCGTTTTGCACAAATTGCAGTTGCCGCCCTGCATCCCGTACAAAATTTGACGGATGTTCTTGCTCCGCTTTTCGCCCATATCGGTGCGCATCGGGCAGTCGTCCTCGTCAAACATACGATGCAGAACTTCCGGAACTTTGTCGCCGAGTTTGCCCTGCTTTGTCTCGGCGAGAAGGCGGGCGCGCACGAGTTTCGCCGCCTGTGCGGCGACGTCAATTCCGACCCATCGCCGGTTTAATCTTTCGGCGGCGACGCAAGTCGTCGCGCAGCCGCAGAACGGATCAAGAATTAGATCGCCCTCGTTGGAGGACGCTTTTATGATTCTTTCTAAAAGCGGTAATGGCTTTTGAGTCGGATAGCCGGTGCGTTCTTTCGCCATAGAGTTGACCGGATAAATGTCCGTCCAAAAATCCTCTACAATTTTTCCTTTTTTAGTCCGCGCCTCCAACTCCTCCGGATCGCCCGATTTCCAAGTAGAGCCATGCCGCACAAGCGACTTCTTAAAAGCAATTCGCACGGCATCTTTATTGAATTTGTACATGTCGGTTTTCGCGTAAAAGAAAATGAGGTCGTGTTTACGCGGGAACCAACGGCTTGCTTGACTCGTGGAAGAATAGCACCATGCAATTTCATTGCGAAAATTGCCATCGCCGAACACGATGTCCATCAGCAATTTAAGCGAATGCGACATCGTCGGATCGCAATGCAAATAAATGCTGCCGGTCGGTTTCAGCAAACGCCGCATTTCCATTAAACGCGCTGCCATGAAAGAAAGGTACGCCATTTCCGCATGCCCGGCGATTTCGCCAATGGTCTCCAAAAAACGGACGATTTTTTGCGCCACCGCTTTTTCTATCAGCGGGTTGCCGTCCGCCGCCGCCGCAACGAGTTCGTCAAACGCGTACAATTCCGCGTACGGCAGATACGGATTTCCCTCGTCGGGCGCGCTGTCCCATCCCCAAACATCCTTAAATCCGAATTCCGCCGAATCGCCCTTTCCGATCGGAAATACGAATTTTTTATTGAACGGCGGATCGAGATAAATCAAATCCACCGTTTCGGAGTTGATGGAACGCATCACCTCCAAATTGTCGCCGGTAAACAGCGTCCGGTTCTCCACTTGCGGGTTTTTCATTACAGCGCCTCGTTTTGTAGTAAAAACGACGCCCCTCGCGGGGGTCGGGTGGACTACGCGAAATACCAAGGCATTGACGCTCCCGCCTATTCCCCGCGACAAAGGAGCTACCTCCGCCGCTTATCGGGTGTTCTATTAAACGGACCACCCGACCATTCGGGCAGCCCTTGGCATTCTCGTAGTGGAAAAAGTATATCATTTTTCGGACGGCAATGCAAATTTCCGCCCCCAATTGCGCGGACGCGCAAAGAGATTCCCGCGTCGCGGGAATGGAAT
>JBPCXA010000209.1:0-3224 GCA_051008975.1 Gammaproteobacteria bacterium | reverse complement strand
ACGGCGTGATTAAAGGCGGCGCGCTGCCCGGCGAAATGGAGCGCGTTTTCTTCCACTACAAACGCAACGAGTGGGAGAAATTTCTGGCGACGGTCACCGACTGGGATTTGCAAACCTATTGGGACTGTCTGCCGTAATCCGCCGTCAAATGATCGGCGCTTTTATCGAATGCGAAAACGGACCGCGCCTCGCCGTGTTTTCGTACGCGACTCGGATATAGGCGTGGCTGCCGATTTCGGCGGTGGTGAATGTCAGCGTGAACCGACTTGTGGACAAAATAGCGAAATCCGGGAATTAGTTTCAGTTTTTCGGAAATTAGGCAAATTTTTGCTATGATGAGGACGCGCCGATGAGTTTTCGGGGCGAGTCGGGGCGGGTTTTTCAGATTCAGGAGAGAGGAGAGAGCAGTGAAAAATTTATTTTGCAGGACTTGGGCGGCGGTGGCGTTCGCCATTTCCGTGCTGTTTGTCGCGCCCGCCTTGGCGGCGTGCGATCTTTGCACATTGGCGAAAAACAACGACTGGGCGGCGGCGGAGGCGCTTTTGGACAATTCGCCTCCCGTAAATCCCGATTCCGGCGCCGTCGCCGTTGATGTTAACGGGCAGGACAAAAACGGGCGCACCGCCCTTTTTATCGCGGTAAAAAGGGGCTATGCCGAGTTTGCGATGAATCTCATTGCGCATGGGGCGTATTCGGTGGACGTGACTATTCCGAACGGAAACGGGCGTACTCCGCTGATGTGGGCGGCGCAAAACGGCGATTTTGAGCTTGTTCTTGACCTGCTGAAAAATGGCGCGAATATTCACGCGCAACGCAACGGCAACGACAGGACCGCGCTGGATTTCGCCTTGAACAATGGCAATTCCGATGTCGCCGAGTATTTGGTGGCGGAGGGGGCGGAGTTGTCGTGCGATTCCGGGGAGCAGTTCAACGCCGAGACAATCGCTTGTGAACCGATTGAACCAATTGAACCGGAGTGCGGCGAAAACCAAGAACCCGTTGACGGCGTTTGCGAATGCGTTGACGGCTTTCAGCAAGTCGGCAACATCTGCATTCCGACAATCGCGTACTGCCATGAAATGGACAAAATCCTCAACGACGAGTATGAGTGCGAATCGTGCGAGTTCTACGAAGAGCGCGTTGAGAACGAATGTCTGATTCGGTGCGATGATGACACTCAAATGCGGGATCCTGACGACAAGAATTCGTGCATCTGCGTCGACGACTTTGTCGACGACGGTCACGGCAATTGCATTCCTATTCCGGATTGCGGCGTCAACTCGGAGTGGGACGGCAATTCGTGCGTTTGCATCGGCGGCTACATGTCCGACAACGACGGCGTGTGCATTCCGGAATGCGATATGCAAACGCAACAATTCAGTGAAGAATTGAATTCGTGCGTCCCAGCCATCGCGTACTGCAACGAGATAGACAAGATTCGCAACGCCGATTTGCAGTGCGAATATTGTCCGAGCGGGCAACATCGGCATGAGAATTCGTGCCATGCCGACCATCCGACTTCCGCCGACTGCCACGCGCAGGGCAAAGTGCTGCACAACGAGCAGTGCATTTCTTGTCCGGGCGGACAGCATCGGCATGAGAATGTATGCCATTCCGCGCATACATGTCCCGGCGGACAGCACAAGCACGGGCATGATTCGTGCCACGCGAATCATCCGACTACCGCCCAGTGCAACGCGCAAGGCAAGATTAAGCAGGGAAATTTCTGCGTGTCTTGTCCGAGCGGACAACAGCGGCAGGGGAATTTCTGCGTGCCCACTTCCTATCAATGCGAAGAACACGGCAAATTTGGTTATCAGTTTTGCAGTTGTCCGAGTGGACACCATCGGCACGGCGGGACATGCCATGCTTCGCATGCTTTGGGACCGAGGCCGTCTCCTTGTCCGCGAGCGCACATTTCGAATGGGCATTGGCGATGCGAGAGTGGCGGCAACGATCGGTAACCGTCGCAAAAATCCCCGCCGAAAGGCGGGGGTTTTTTATGGTATACTCCCGATATAGATAAAACAATGAAAATCTTTTTCGCTATAATGTTGGCGATGTTTTTTGTCTTTCTCGCCTCTTGCGGTGGCGGCAGTGAAAACCCGCCGAGTATGCAAACGCCCGCGCCGCCTCTGGCTCCCGTGTATCATCCCGCGACTTATGCGCTGGAAGAAATGGGAGCGCGCTATGCGCATTCGCGGGGTTTTCGCGGTGAGGGCGTCACGATATTGGTTAATTACGAACACAGCGTGCGGAATACGCACCGCGATTTGTCGCCGAATATCATTACGCTGGCGCCGGGCGGAAATGTTTGGGATATTAGCGATGATGCGAGACACGGCACGGGATCGGCGGGCTTGATGGTCGCCGTTGCGCCGTCCGTCCGCTTGCTCTTTCCCGCCGCCGGTAATGCTGGCAATGCTTATCGGAATGCGCGGAGTTCTGGCGCGCAAATTATTATGAGCAACGGTGAGGCGGGTACCTTTGGAACTGGTTTGCAACAGACCGCGCCTTTGGCGGAAATTAGAGTTAATCGTTTAGTTATGGAACGAGCGACAGAATATTCGGACGCATTGGGCGACAGCGATATTGTCCAAGTGAATCCGACCTTCAACGACGGATATAACTCCGTGCAAGGCATGATTAACGCGCCGAAGTTTGAAGGCGCATATCCGCATATCCGCTCCGATTTGGCGGACAATTGGTTGATGGCGACAGCGTTAAACCGCAACACCGTCATAGCGAATTATTTGGGATCGCAAGGCGCGAATGGTTGCGGTTATGCGAGGATGTGGTGCGTAGCGGCGTTCGGAGATCGGGCGGGGCATCGGACAACGGACTCCGACAGCGACACGGATTATACAAATTTTTACAGCGGCACATCGGCGGCGGCTCCGCATGTCGCCGGTGCTTTGGCGGTATTGAAATCCGCCGCTCCCCCCGGAATGCCGATGACGATGATTCGCGCGATTCTTTTGGATACCGCGACCGACTTAACGCCCGATGACGGGCAGCGACAAGACGCAGTGTACGGCTGGGGGCTGGTAAATATCAGTGCGGGGATTGTCAGCATAGCGAATATGGAGACGGCGGGCGGAACTCTTTTGCGGGATTTGCGGGGGCGATTGCCTGCGGAGTTTTCGCATTTGCGGGGGCGGATGGATTCGGTGTCGGTCGCGGTAAAAATTACCGAAGATTCTTTTTACAATCTCGCCTTGGGG
>JBPCXA010000208.1:0-21591 GCA_051008975.1 Gammaproteobacteria bacterium | reverse complement strand
TCGCCGCACAAATCAATTCGCAAATCAAACCGTCGCCGTCCGCCGTTCGGTCGCCGTTGCAGTCGGCATCGGTCAAAGCGACAAAACCGACATTCCCCGCAGACGGCGTTTGGCGGGCTTCGTAGTTATTCGCCGAATCAATATAAAACTCGTCGCCCGTCAAATCGCCGCTCGCCGTCGAGACGGTGACCGCCAACGCAAACTCGTCGCCGACCTTGTAGACAATAGCCGTTAACGGAATCGCTACTCCCCCGAAGTTAATCGGCAAGCCGTCGGGGGTGGCAATCGCAACCGTGTTCCCGCCTTCCATCGGGAACGTAAATCCGCCGATGGTAAAATTTACCGTGCTGCCGGTTCTGCTGTCGCCGGTTGCGCCGACACCGCCATTATTTATGAAAAACAAAATCGAGATGTCAAACGGAGTTTGGGCGTCTATCCGATCAAAAATCTCGCCAAGATGACCGGAGACGGCAACATCAACATCCCCCGAAGAAAGCGGAAATGTTATCATCCCGCTGGACGAACGAAACGCCTGCATCTCCGCCTGTTGGGCGTTCGCCGCCGAATTGATTCCCGTCGCCGCAAAAAACACGGCGGACAAAACAACAAACCGCCCGACAACGCCGGACGGCGCGTTTCTATATTCCTGCCCCCCCCCCCCCCTTAACAGGTGTTAAAACGTTGTTCAGCGCGCGTACAGCCGCCTTAAACGCGCGGCAAACGATAAAATTGATCTTTTTCATTCCCAACTCCCTCTCGTGGATAAAACGCCTCGCATTCGCCGCTCCCCGCCGAACGCTCCTGCCCGCAATTATAGCACGAAATTTCCGAAAAGTACCACTTTTTTTCACTTTTTTTCGCTCCGCCGCCCGGATTTCCGCCGCCCGCCGCTGAATTCGCCGCCCACCTCGCAATTTTCGCTTTTCGCGCCTTTCGGCGCGGAGATTCCGGCTTTCGCCGGAATGGCGGCACTTTTTGTCTTGCGGACAATACCGAATTTGGCGGTATCCGAAAATATAAAAATACACCATTCCGGCGAAAGCCGGAATCTCATTCGCCGAAGGCGAATCCGCCGTTTGCGCTGTCGCGCAAAGAGATTCCTGCCTTCGCAGGAATGGGACAGGCGGATTACAAATACGCGTCCAGCGGCGGGCAGGCGCAGGCGAGGTTGCGGTCGCCCCAAGCGGAATCGATGCGCCCGACCGGCGGCCAGTATTTGTGCAGATGCACCCACGGCGCCGGATACGCCGCCGCCTCGCGGCTGTACGGATGCGTCCATTCGCCGGTCAGCAAATCCGCCGCCGTATGCGGCGCATTCACCAGCGGATTGTCGTCCTTCGGCCATTCGCCCGCGCGGATTTTTTCGATCTCTCCGGCGACGGCGAGCAGCGAATCGCAAAGGCGATCTATTTCGTCCTTCGTCTCCGATTCGGTCGGCTCGATCATCATCGCGCCCGCCACCGGCCACGAAACAGTCGGCGCGTGAAATCCGTAGTCCATCAGACGCTTGGCGATGTCCTCCACCGATACGCCGGCGTCCTTGAAGTCGCGCGTATCCACGATGCACTCGTGCGCCACCCGTCCGGCGTCGTCGCGGAATTCCACCGGATAGGATTTGTCCAGACGCTTCGCCATATAATTCGCCGCCAGCAGCGCGGTGAGAGTCGCGCGCCGCAATCCGTCGCCGCCCATCATGCGGATATACATCCACGAAATATGCAGAATCAACGCCGACCCCCACGGCGCCGCCGACACCGTGTCAAACTCGCCGCCGCCGCCGCAATCTTGCAGCGGATGTCCCGGCAAAAACGGGCGCAAATGTTTCGCCACCCCGATGGGACCCATTCCCGGCCCGCCGCCGCCGTGCGGAATGCAGAACGTTTTATGCAAATTGATATGCATCACATCCGGACCGAGTTTGCCCGGCAGACAAACGCCGACCAGCGCGTTAAAATTCGCGCCGTCCATATACACCTGCCCCCCGGCGTCGTGGACGAGACGGCAAAAATCCGGCAAACCGCGCCCGAACACCCCGCAAGTGGAGGGATAAGTAATCATCAACGCCGCCAGATCTTCGCGGTGCGCCTCGACTTTGCGCGCCAGATCTTCGCCGTCCACCTGTCCCATCGCGTCTATGTCCACCGGCACGACGCGCATTCCGGCGAGTATCGCGCTGGCGGGATTTGTGCCGTGCGCCGAACGCGGAATCAGACAGACGTCGCGGTTTTCGCGTCCGATACTTTTGAGATAGCCGCGAATCGCCAGCAGTCCGGCGTATTCGCCCTGCGCCCCGGCGTTCGGCTGCAAAGAGACGGCGTCAAAACCGGATACGCGCGCGAGCAGATTTTCCAAATCCGCCGTCAATCGCCGGTATCCCTCGCGGTGCGCGGCGGGCGCGAACGGATGAATATTCGCCAGCAGCGGCCACGACAACGGTTCCATTTCGGCGGCGGCGTTCAGTTTCATCGTGCAGGAACCGAGCGGAATCATCGAACGGTCGAGCGCGATATCCTTTTGTCCGAGGCGGCGCAAATAGCGCAGCATCTCGTGTTCGGTGTGATAACTGTTGAACACCGGATGCTCGCAAAAACCGCCGCGCCGCCGCAAAGAATCCGGCAGCGCGTCGACGGTTTCGGCGGCGACCGAGTCAAAATCGGGGGCGGCGCCGAACGCCCGCCATACTTTTTCCACATGCTCCGGAGTGGTGCATTCGTCCGCGCTAATTCCCGCCGCGCCGGGCAGATGCAAAAGACATATATTGTCGTTCAACGCCATCGCGACGACGGCCCGCGCGTCCTCCGCCGGTACGCGAAGGGTGTCAAAAAACGAATCGTGCGCCGGCGCGCGACCCATTTTTTTCAATCCCGTCGCCAGAACGCAGGTCAGACGATGCACCCGCATCGCGGTTTTTTTGAGACGCGCCGGACCGTGATAGACCGCGAACGCCGCCGCCAGCATCGCCGGCAACGCCTGCGCGGTGCAAATGTTGCTCGTCGCCTTTTCGCGGCGGATGTGTTGCTCGCGGGTTTGCAGCGCGAGACGATAGCCGATCCGCCCCTTCGCGTCTTTGGACACGCCGACAATCCGCCCCGGCGCGTGGCGGCGCAAAGAATCCGCGAACGCCATAAACGCCGGATGCGGCCCGCCGCATCCCATCGGCACGCCGAAACGCTGGGCGCTGCCGACCGCCACCGTAAATCCGAGTTCGCCCGGCGGCACGAGCAAAGTCAGCGCCAGCAAATCGGCGCAACACGCCGAAGATATTCCTTTTTCCTTCAATTCGCGGACAATCGCGGACGGGTCGTACAATCCGCCGTCGCCGCCGGGATAAGAAAACAGGGCGCCGAAAGCGTCCTTTGCGGCGGCGGGAAAATCGCGCGGCGGCAGAACTTTCAGCGTAATTCCGAGCGGACGCGCGCGCGTTTTCAGCACCGCCAGCGTCTGCGGAAACAGCGTTTCGTCGACGAGAAAACAATCGCCCGCCGCGCCGCCGCCCCGCCGCAAAAGAGTCATCGCCTCCGCCGCCGCCGTCGCCTCGTCCAGAAGAGACGCGCCGGCGAGGGGCAGCCCGGTCAAATCCGCAATCATCGTCTGAAAATTCAGCAGCATTTCCAGACGCCCCTGCGCGATTTCCGCCTGATACGGCGTATAGGCGGTATACCACGCCGCGGATTCCAAAAGATTGCGCCGCACCACGGCCGGCATGCTGGTGCCGTAATAGCCGAGCCCGATCATCGAAATCGCCGCGGTATTCTGGCGCGCCATCGCCGACAAAAGCGCGGTCGCCTCGTCCTCGGTCATCGGCGCGCCGATGTCGGGCGTCGCGGCGACGATTTCCGGCGGCAAAATATCCGCCATATCGCTCAATTTTTCCAGCCCAATATATTGCAGCATCGCCTTTTCGTCCGCGGCGGACAGCCCGCAATGACGGTCGGCGAATTCGACGGCGGGACGAAACTCTGCGCGCGACATCTTATTACGACCCGGCGGCGAATTCGCGGTACGCCGCCTCGTCCATCAAACCGGCGAGCGCGCCCGCGTCGGAGACGGACATTTCCCACAGCCAGCCGTCTCCTTCGGGCGACTGGTTGACGAGCTCCGGATTGTCGGCGAGGGCGTCGTTGACGGCGGCGACTTCGCCGGCGGCGGGGGCGTAAATGTCGCTCGCCGCCTTCACCGATTCAATCACCGCGCATTCCGCGCCGGCGGCGAGAGACGCGCCGACTTCGGGAAGCTCCACCGACACCACGTCGCCCAGTTGTTCCTGGGCGAAATCGGTGACGCCGATGCGGTACCGTCCTTCGCCGACGGCTTCAATCCACTCGTGTTCCTTGGTGTACTGTTTCATTGGTTCACTCTCCTTTTTTGTATTGATGCGGCACGAACGGCGGTTTCGCCGTCCGATACGCGATATGCTCCCCGCGCACCCGCGCGAAAACTTCCGTGCCGGGCGCGGCATAATCCGCGCGCACGAACCCCAGCGCGATCGCCTTTTGCAAAGAAGGCGAAAATACGCCGCTGGAAACTTTTCCGACAATCCTCCCGTCCGCGGATTCCAGCAATTCCGCCCCGGCGCGCGCGACTTTGCGCCCTTCGGAAATCAGCCCGACGAGGCGCATTTCCGGTTTGTCGCGGATTTCGGCGGCGATTTTTTGCGCGCCGGGATAATCGCCGCCTTCGCGCCGGTGTTTGGGAATCGCCCAGGTCAATCCCGCCTGCACCGGCGTAATGTTCTCGTTTAATTCGTTGCCGTACAAACACAAACCGGCTTCCAGCCGCAGGGAATCGCGCGCGCCGAGACCGGCGGGTTTGACATCCGGATGCGCCGCAAGTTTGCGGGCGAAATCGGCGGCGACTTCGGCGGGGAGGGAAAACTCAAATCCGTCCTCGCCGGTATAGCCGCAGCGGGCGGCGCGGCATTCCACACCAGCGAAATCAAACCACATCGCGTTCATAAAGCCGAGATCCGCGACGGCGGGAACGACCGCCGCCGCCGCCGCCTCGGCGCGCGGACCCTGCAGCGCGATTAATCCCCAGCCGGCGAGTTCTTCCATTTGCACGGAAGACGGCAGATTCGCGCGCAAATGCGCGAAATCTTCTTCTTTGCGGGAAGCGTTGAAGACGGCGAAAAGCCCGCGCGCGCCGTCGTTGGCGACGATAAAATCATCCAGTACGCCGCCGCCGGCGTTCGTCAACAGCGCATATTTCGCCATACCTTCGGGAATTTTCGCAATATCGGCGGGAGTCAGACGGAAAAGTTCGCGGGCGGCGCCGTCGCCGAGAATTCGCGCCTGCCCCATGTGCGAAACATCAAACAGCGAGGCGCCTTGGCGGGTGTGCAAATGCTCGGCGATAAAGCCGCCGCCGGCGTAGGAAAGCGGCAGGCGGTATCCGGCGAAACCGGTCATTTTGCCGCCCCATTCGTTGTGCAAATCGTCCAGCGGCGTGGGTATCGAGTTTTCGGACATCACGGGCTCCATATTAATACGCCGCGCGACAAAATCGCCGCCGGCGCGCGTCCCGTCTGTCCTGGCGACCTGAGAGATTACGCCCGATAACGGGCTTGCCCCTTCGGTGAAGCGCGTTTTCGCGCTTGCTCTCCAGACAGGCCCTGCGTCTTGCGGTTGGTTTGCCTGAGAGTTTCCGGGCGGTTATCTCCTTCGGCGAAAAAACGGAAAAGCGTTTTTTTCTTTCCCGCCAGCGCAATAGACCATAACCGCATTATGCACCATTTCGCGCAAAAACAGGATCTTTTTTTCACTCCCGCGCAAAATCGGAGAAAAATCGGACGAATTCCCCGATTATTCTTGCCGCCGCCCGCCGTTTCCGCTGCCATTTTTGCCGCCCGCCCGCTCATTTTTTCGCAAATTTCCGCCTATGCTGCGATTCCTGCCTCTCCCCCACCGTCCCATTCCTGCGAAGGCAGGAATCTCCGCCGCCGCAAAGCGGCGGGAAATTAGTAAACGCCTTCGGCGACAATTACCGCCTTCGGCGATGAAATTCCTGCCTTCGCAGGAATGGGACGGGTGGTTAAGGCGAAAAATACAAGTGAACAAAGAGATTCCGGCTTTCGCCGGAATGGCGGTGCTTTTTGTCTTTGCGGACAATACCGAATTTGGCGGTATCCGAAAATATAAAAATACACCATTCCGGCGAAAGCCGGAATCTCTTTCACCGATTCGCCGCAAAGCGGCGACAATTTGCGCCTTCGGCGCGGAGATTCCTGCCTTCGCAGGAATGGGACGGTCTCTTAAAAAGCAGGGACGGCGGGGGGCGGAGCGTTAAATCGTCCAGGTATGCACCGGCGCGCCTTCTTCCTGTTTTTGCAGATAGGCGGCGACCATTCGGCGCATTCCGGTTTCGTCGCCGCCGTGCTTGGCGGCATAACGCCGCTGCCAGATACTGCCGTTTTGTCCCGTGCGGACGCGCCGCTCTATGATGTCCAGCCAGTGCAATAAATCGGCTTCGTCCACGCCGAAATCGCGCAATCCGCGCTTCGCATATTCCAACGCCCGCTCCGCGACGAATTCCCGCAGGTTACGGCTTTCGCCCAGCCAGACGATGTCGGCGTCGAGACCGTCGCGCGCCGCGCGGTAAAAATTGTCGCGCGCCGTCTCGAACGGCATCCGCGCAATCGTCTTTTCCGCCGTCGCGCCGACAAACGCGCGGTGCAAATGACACGCCAGCCCGACGAACAACGCCATATTCGCGGTCATGTCCGCCGTCGTCGGGCCGGACGACATCGCCCGATGCTCAATCCGCAAAAACGGACGCCCGTTTGAAAATCCCAGCACCGGACGATTCCAGCGCAAAATATCGCGGTTATGCAGGATTAAATGCATCATTTTTTCCGGCGGCGTATCGCGCGCAATCGGCAGCACCGCCGGCATCCGCGCGTGATTCTCCGAAAACAATTCCAGCAGCGTCCCGCGCAGATAATCGCCGCCGAAAATGTCGTCGCACCGCCGCCCGTACGGCAGCGTCCGCGCGTTCTGCCCCACAAAACGCTCGTACATAATTTGCTCGAACAGCGGCACCCGCGTCTCCGCCCACAATTGTTTTCCCATAAAAAAGGGCGAATTCGCCGCGACCCCCACCGTCACCGCCGCCGCAATTTGCGCCGCGTTGTAAAACGCCGCCGATTCCGTCTCGGCGACTGACAGGTGAATTTGCAGCGACGTCGCCGCGCCCTCCACGCTCAGATTGTCCGCCTCGAAACGCAGCCCGTCGCCGTAGCCGATATTCACCGCGAACGGACGACCACAATTCAATTTCCGCAATTGCTTTTCCAGCGTACGAAAATGCAGACGGTCGGTGATCATGTCCGCCGAAAAATGCGCCGCCGCAAACGACGGCAGAATTCCGCACAGTATCGCGTTCGCCCCCACCATATCGGCGCAGCGGGCGGCGTGGCGGCGGGTGTGTTCCAGCGCGTCGTACATTTCGGAAAACGGCGCGCCGCCCAGCGCGCACGGCGCGATCTCAAATTCCACGTTGTACTTCGTCATCTCGTAATAGCCGTTGTCGTTGGAAAAATATTCCATAAAATTCGCCGACTCCGGCGCCGGAAGCCCGTCCGCCCCGGCCAGACAACTCTCCACCTCGCAGCCGAGAGTCGGCGGCGCGGACGCCCTCGGAAACCGCCCTCCCGCGCCCCACGACCGCGCCATTTGCGTTTCGTCGCGCAGTTTTGCGTCAAACGCCTCGTATTCCTCCGACGAAAACGCGGATTCCACGTCCCGCCGCGACTGGCGAAAACTCGCGCCCTTCGTCCCGGAGGGCGCGCCGCCCTTCAATTTCAGCACGACGCCCCGGTCATCACCCGCGTTTCATCGCGTTAAAAAACTCTTCGTTGGTCTTGGTCTCGCGCATCCGGTCGATCAAAAACTCCGCCGCCTTGTCGTCGTCCATAATCGCCAGCGCCTTGCGCAGCACCCACGCGTTTTTCAGCACCTCCGGCGACAGCAAAAGTTCCTCGCGCCGCGTTCCGGAACGCCCGACCTGCACCGCCGGATACACCCGCCGCTCCGAAAGACGGCGGTCCAAATGAATCTCCATATTGCCGGTGCCCTTGAATTCTTCGTAAATCACGTCGTCCATTTTGGAGCCGGTCTCCACCAGCGCGGTGGCGATAATCGTCAGCGAGCCGCCCTCCTCTATGTTGCGCGCCGCGCCGAAAAACCGCTTCGGCCGCTGCAGCGCCTGCGCGTCCACGCCGCCGGTCAGCACCCGCCCCGACACCGGCTGCACGGTGTTGTAGGCGCGCGCCAGACGGGTGATGGAATCCAGAAGAATCACCACATCCTTGCGCATTTCCACCAGACGCTTGGCGCGTTCTATGACCATCTCCGCCACCTGCACATGGCGCGCCGCCGCCTCGTCAAAAGTGGAGGACAGCACCTCGCCGCGCACCGAACGCTTCATTTCGGTGACTTCCTCGGGGCGCTCGTCAATCAGCAGCACGAACAGCGTCACCTCCGGATAATTCTCTTCAATCGCGTGCGCGATGTGCTGCAACATCACGGTTTTTCCGCTTTTCGGCGACGACACCAGCAGCCCGCGCTGCCCCTTGCCGATCGGCGAAATAATGTCAATAATCCGCCCGGTGATGTTCTCGTCGGCGCGCATTTTGCGTTCCAGTTTGAACATTTCGGACGGAAACAACGGCGTCAAATTCTCGAACAAAATCTTGGTGTTGGACACCTCGTCCACCGCCACGCCGTTGACGCTCTCGGGGCGCGACAGCGCGAAATAACGTTCGTTGTCGCGCGGCGTACGTACATGTCCGCCCACCATGTCGCCGGTGACGAGGCGGTGGCGGCGGATTTGATTCGGACTGACATAAATATCGCCCGGCCCGGCGGCGTAGGATTGATCGGCGAAGCGCAAAAAACCGTAGCCGTCGTTCATCACTTCCAGCGTCCCCCGTCCGTGAATGTGCAGCCCCTGTTTCGCGCGCGCCTTCAACATCGCAAACAGCAGCTCCTGCTTGCGCAGGCGGGCGGGATTGTCCACCCCGAATTCGGCGGCCATTTTGACCAGCGCGCCGACATGCAGCGCGCGCAGTTCGTCCAAACTGACGACTTCGCCGTCCGCCGGCGCGCCGCCTTCCTGCTCCTGCGCGGCTTCCGCCTCGGCGTTCGCCGCCTCCAAACGGGCGATTTCGCTCGGAATTTTTTTGTTGTTGTTGCCGGCGTTGCGCCGCTGCTGCTGATGGCGGCGGTGCTGCTGGTTTTGTTGCTGGGGCATGTCGGGATTTCCGTTGCGGGAGAGTAAAAAAAATCAGGCGCCGGCGACGAACGCCAGCAAATCGGACTTTGCGACGGCGCCGATTTTCGTGCCGGCGACTTCGCCGTCCTTGAACAGCAGCAGCGTCGGAATGGCGCGGACGCGGAATTTTTGCGCCGTGAGCGGATTGTCGTCCACATTAATTTTGACCACCCGCAAATCGTCGCGTTCGGCGGAAATTTCGTCCAGCAGCGGCGCGACCGCCTTGCACGGCCCGCACCACGGCGCCCAAAAATCCACCAGCACCGGCAGCGGCGCGCGCAGCACCTCGGCTTCAAAAGTGTCGTCCGTCGCGTGAATCACGGCGGCGGGGGAATCGGGGGAATCGGTCATGACGTTTCTCCGGGAACAATAATATGATAAAATGCGGCGCGCCGAATATCCGGCGGGCGGGAGAATCGGTGTTTCCGTCTTTCGCCTTTTCGGACGCCGCGGTCTTTTTTCGCCGCGCCGTTTCCGGCGCAACGCGTACAATTATACCGAATTATGCCCCAAAAACAAAAAAATTTTCAACACTAAAATGACGAAACTTTACGACTGCGACAAATGCCCGGCATACTGCTGCGGCTACCCGGTCATCGAGGCGTCCAAAAAGGACATCCGCCGTCTGGCGCGCCACTTCGGGCTGGACTTTGACACGGCGCGCGAAAAATTCACCGAGAAGGAAAACAACCGCGTCCGCAAAATGCGCCAGCGGCCGGACAAAAAACTCGGCGCGCCGCTGTGCATATTTCTCAACCAGAAGACCCGCAAATGCTCGGTGTACCGCGCCCGCCCGCAAATTTGCCGCGATCATCCGGGCGACCGCTGCGAGTGGAACGACCGCCGCCTGCTGGAATCGCTGTCCGACCGCAAAACGATCCGCCTCAAAGTAATGCCGTGGCACACCGACGGTGACTACGCGCTGTACGGCGCGCGCAAACTGCCGGAACTGCTGCACTCCTACGCCGAGGGACGCGGCAAATTGCCGTTCCCCGGCAAATAACTTATAATCCATTCCAACCGGACGACAAGCCGGAAAGAAAACCACCGATGAACGACAAGACCGTATTTCACACCGCCGCCGCGCCGCAGGCCATCGGGGCGTATTCGCAGGCGGTGCGCGCCGGCGATCTGGTGTTTATTTCCGGGCAAATTCCGCTCGATCCCGACACCGGCGCGCCGGTTTCCGGCGGCGCGGAGGCGGAAATTGACCGCGCCTTCCGCAATCTGGCGGCGGTGTGCGAAGCCGCCGGGGGCGCCCCCGACGACATCGTCAAACTCACCGTATATCTGACCGACCTCGGCGATTTCGGTCTGGTAAACGCGGCGATGGAAAAAATGTTTTCCCGCCCCTTCCCGGCGCGCGCGGCGGTCGGAGTCGCCGCCCTCCCCAAAAATGTGCGCGTGGAAGTGGAAGCGATTCTGCGCGCGCCGCGCTGACGGCAATGGCGGAATATCTCGTCATTGGCGGAAAAAACGAGGACGCGGTGCTGCACGCGCTCGCCGTCGCCGCCGACATCGCGACAAAAAAAGCGGACGCGCAAGTTGACATCGCGACTTCGCCCGCCCTCGCGCCGGTCGCCCGCCTCGGAAAAACGCCGCGCCGCGTCGTGGAAGTAAAAATCGCGCCGTCCGCCCCCGGCGTTTCCTTGGACGCGCTCAAAAATGCGCCGTCCGGCGGCTGGAAGGGCGTATTTTCCTTCGCGCAAAAGGCGGCGAAAACCGCCGCCCTCTCGGCGCGGAACCAATTCGGGCAATACCGCGAACTCGCCGAAGAACTCCGCATCGTCCGCTACGACGCGGTCGTGGATTTGGACGGAGACGCCGCCGGATTGCTGGCGGCAAAACTCGCCGCCGCCGACAAAGTTTTCGGATTCGCGGCGGACAATCTGCCGGACGCCGCGCCCGGCGCGTCTTTGCTGTATCACGACACGCGCGCGGTGCCGCGCAATTTGCCGCGCCGCGAGCAGTGCCGCCGTCTCGCCGCCGACTGTCTCGGCTATACGCCGCCGGCGCGACCGGAATGGGACTTCGCCGACCCGCCGCCGCCCGCGAACGCGCCCGCCCCGCCGTTTTTGTTAATCGGCGGAAAAATTCCGGAGCCGTTTATGGAAATTTTACGCGCCGCCGGACCGCCGCTTTTCGCGCCCGAATCTCCCGCCGACATTTTGGCGGCGGCGCGAATTTGCGAATGCGCCGCCGGCAACGGAATCGCCGTCGCCCTCGCGGCGGCGGCGGGGGCGCGCGCGCTGTTCATCGGCGGCGCGGCGAATTCCCCGCCGGAAGCGACGGCGACCGAATCCCCGACCGCCCTGCAACAGGAAATCGGCGAAATTTTAGGACGGCGCGCGCCTCTCGAAAAAGAATCCGCGACAACGCCGGAATCTTCCGCCCCCGCGCAAACACCGCCGACTTCGCAAAAACCCGCGACAGAATCGGCGGCGGCGGCGAACGTGGACGATTCTCCGGCGTCCGATTCCGCAAATTCGGAATCCGCGGAATCTACGGAATCCGTAAAACCCGCGGATTCTTCTCCCGGCGGTTCCGACAAGTTGCGAATTAAGCGGTAGTGCCGCCCGCGCGTTTTTTGTATACCGCGGCGATGTGCGCCGCTTTGCCGCTGATTTTGCCGTATCTGGCGAAAAAACGCCGTCTCGACCGCGAATGTTTCGGTTTCGCGCCGCCGCCGCCGAAGGGCGATGCGCCGACGGTCTGGCTGCACGCCGTCTCGGTCGGCGAAGCCGCCGCCGCCGAAGGCGTCATCCGTTTTTTGCGGGAGCGAAATTGCCGCCTCGTGCTGACCCACACCACCGCCGCCGGAGGCGGACGGTTGCGCGCGCGGCACGGCGAATATGCGCGCGTCTGCCGTCTGCCTTTGGATTTTCCCGCCGCCGCCGCGCGTTTTTTGCGCCGCGTCCGCCCGCATCTGGCGGTGTTTATGGAGGCGGAATACTGGCCGAATTTATTCGCCGCGATGCGCGCCGCCGAAGTGCCGCTGCTGCTCGCCAACGCCCGTTTCGGACGCGAGTCCGCGCGCCGTCGTTCCCGTTTCGCGCCGCTGATGCGCGAGACGGCGGCGGCGATTTCCGTCGCCGCGGCGCAAACCCGCGCCGATGCGCGGCGGCTGAAACTCTTCGGCGTCCGCCGTACCGTCGTCGCGGGCAATCTTAAATTTGACCGCACCGCAAATTCCGCGCAAATCCGAACCGGAAAAGAATGGCGGAAAAACCGGACGGAAAAGCCGATTCTTTTAATTTCCGGCTCCCGTCCGGGGGAGGAGGAATTGCTGCTGCGCGAATTCGCGGGCGATTTCTTGCGGCGATTTTTTGTCATTCTCGCGCCGCGCCATCCGGAACGCGGCGACGAAATCGCGGCACTTTTGACGAAAAATAAAATTGTCTTTAATCGCCGCGCGGACGGACAAACGCCCGATCCGCGAAATACCGGAATGCATCTCGCCGACACGCTCGGCGAAATGGACGCCTTTTACGCCTGCTGCGATGTCGCGCTGATTTGCGGGAGTTTTCTGCCGTTCGGCGGACAAAATCCGATAGAGGCGATGGCCGCCGGAGTCGCCGCCGTCATCGGACCGCACGCCGAAAACTATCGCGCCCTCGTCGCCGAATCCATCCGATGCGGCGCGCTGCGACAGGCGAAAGACGCGAAAGACGCCCGCCGCCGTATTTTCGCGCTCGCCGAAAACGACGATTTGCGCGCGCGGCAGACGCGGGCGGCGCGGCGTTTATGCGAAACGCATCGCGGCGCGTTGCGGACGCACACCGACTTGGCGGCGCGCCTGCTGCATATCCCGGCGGCGGACGGCGTATAATCGCGCACCGATGCCGGAAGAACGAAACTCCGATGCGCGCGAATTGGCGGCGGCGATGAACCGCCTCGCCGACTCCATCAATCAAACCAACGCGCTGCTGGCGGACGCGCGCAAGGAAGATCCGAACTGGCGCAATCTCCCCGAAATCCTCTCCGACCTCATCCGCCAACTGCGAATGATCGCCTCCCGCCTGTAATCCCGGAAACCGGAATGGCGGTACTTTTAATTTCTTAATTAAAATACGCCATTCCGGCGAAAGCCGGAATCTCATTCGCCCCCCGTCCCATTCCTGCGAAGGCAGGAATCTATACGCCGAAGGCGGTAATTACCCGCCGCTATGCGGCAGCGGAGATTCCTGCCTTCGCAGGAATGGGACGGGGGGTTAAGGCGAAAAATCAAAGTGAACAAAGAGATTCCGGCTTTCGCCGGAATGGTGTGTTTTTTTCGCAGGAATGGCGTATTTTAATTAAGAAATTAAAAGTGCCGCCATTCCGGCGAAAGCCGGAATCTCATTCGCCGTAAGGCGAATCGTTTGCGCTTTCGCGCAAAGAGATTCCTGCTTTCGCAGGAATGGGATTTTGGGTTAAAACCGCCGCACCGCCGACAAATTGAAGCGGGCGTTGTCGCCGAACTCCTCCGGACGCCGCCAATTAAATCCGGCGGACGGCGAAATCGTCCAGCGATTCCACAGCAACTCGCCATGCAAATTCAGCGAATTTTGCGTCTCAAACTCCTCGTCCGCAAAATGCGAATGCAGACGGTACGTCGGCGATACTTGCCAAATTCCGCCGTTGTAATCCGCCGAAAGCGAAAAACGATAATCGGCGGTTTCGCCCTGCACCGTTTCGGAGAACGCCGCCGTCCACAAATCGGCGGTGTATTCGCCGCCCGATTCGTAGCGCAAATCGCCGAAATCGCCGTTCGCATTCGCCTGTCCGGCGGCGTAGTACAAATGCCACTTGTCTTGCCGAAAATCCAAACGTCCGCCGACATTGTACGCGTAGCCGCTTTCGGTGATGGAATATCCGTAATCGGGCGAAAAGGTGAACGCCAACAGATTCCCATCCCACAAAAAGTAGGAGGCGAGTCCGACCGCAAGCATTCCGCCGCCGATATACGCCGCCATTTCCGCACCGTCATCACGCTCGGCGACAACGCCGCCGCCGCTTCCGACGGGCGAAGTAATCGGCTGAGTCGGCGAAGTCGGAATCAATTCGCAACGGTCGCCGCCGCCATTCACACGTTCTCCGGCGGGACATTGGCAAACGCCGCCGACGACCCTCTGCCCCGAAACTCTCGCTTCGCATATTTCGTCCGTCAATACGCAGGCGGTACCGCCGGGATTCAAATCGCTTCCGGCGGGACATTCGCATATTCCGTCGTTGGAAACCTGCCCGGTGACCATCGCATTGCAGGACGCATCGTCCAGCACGCACATGTCTCCGGCGTTGTTTTCCATTTCCCCGGCGGGACATTCGCAAACGCCGTTGTTAACTTCCTGCCCGCCGACGCCGGTCATGGCGAGGCAGTCCGAATCCTGCAGCGGACGGCAACCCAATCTGTCGGTGCGCAAAATCATTCCGCTGTCGCAGGTCGGTTCGGCATAACCGATATTTTCGGTGGACGGCGTCTGCGTGGTCGTAAAAGTACCGCCGTTCACGATATAAAACTCGTCGCCCGTCAACGCCCCGCTCGCCAAAGAGACCGGAATCGCCATCGCAAGATCGCCGCCGCCGTCCGTGTAGATGCGAGTGGTTATATCAAATGACGGCGAGATGGGTAAATAATCTAAAAACCTGACGACGTCGCCCGGCATAATAACGCGGGGATTAAGGGGGTTAGTGCTAAAATCCACCTGTCCATTGGACGCGAATCTTTGCCCGCTTCTACCACCCGGACCTTGCAACCCGAACGCCTGATAAGCATCGGGAGAAATAGTGCTTATCCTATTCACGATTTCGCTTAGATTTCCGGCGATGCTAAACGGAGTGCTGGCGACGCCCGCCCCCGAAAAAAAAGTAAGAGTCACCATTCCGCTGGTCGGGCGAAACGCCTGCATTTGGGCTTCCTGCGCGTTCGCCGCCGTCATCGCCGCCGTCGCGAAGAAAAACACGGCGAGGGCGCGAAAAACCCGTAAAATTAAAGAGTCACAAGGGGGGGGGGGGGTAGAAATTTTCATCGTGGAACGCTCCTTTTGAGTGCAGTAAAAATTTTATTGTATCAGAAAACGGGGTGAAAAAATCCGCATTTTCAACTTTTTTTTGCGTTTTTTTTTTCGTCCCATTCCTGCGAAGGCAGGAATCTCCACGCCGAAGGCGGTAATTGTACAATTTCCCGCCGCTTTGCGGCGGCGGAGATTCCTGCCTTCGCAGGAATGGGACGTTGGGGCGGGAATGGAATTATTGATTAGTTGATAAAGAAATGGGGCGGGAGCGGAACGCCGTTTTCGTCCGTCCGATACGCCGCCGCGCCGCCGGTGGGGATTTCCAGCCGCATCGCATCGGCGGGGGCGATGCCGCCCAAGTGCATCATCAGCGCGCGCAAAGAGTTGCCGTGCGCCACCACAAGCGCGCGCCGCCGCGCCCGCAACAGCGGCAAAATTCGCTCTTCATAACACGCCGCCGCGCGCGCGCGCGTATCCGCCAGATTCTCGCCGCGCGGAATTTCCGTCTCCGCATAACGATGATCGGCAACGCGCAATATCCCGCCCGGCGGCGGACGTTCCTCGTAGCCGCGCCGCCATAAATGCACCTGTTTTTCGCCGTGCCGCCTTGTCGTTTCGGTTTTGTCTTCGCCCTGCAATGCGCCGTAATGGCGTTCGTTCAAACGGCAGTCGGTCGCCGCCGGCAGCCACATCAGATCCATTTCCTGTTGAATCAGCCACAGGGTTTCCACCGCCCGCCGCAAATAGGAGACGAACGCGGCGTCAAAAGTAATTTCCGCCGCGCGCATTGTTTGCGCCGTCGCCCGCGCTTCGTCTCGCCCGCGGGAGGTCAGCGGCGGATCTTCCCAGCCGGTAAAACGGTTTTCGCGGTTCCACTCGCTTTCGCCGTGGCGCACCAGCACCAGGGCGGGGGAATCAACGCGCTTCAATTTCGCGGCGCATTTTGCGCAGCGCGGCGGATTCCAATTGGCGCACCCGTTCCGCCGAAATTTTGAGTTTGGCGGCCAATTCGTGCAAAGTCGCGGGCGTCTCGCGCAAGCGGCGCGCCTCTATAATTTCGCGCGCGCGGGGATCCAAGGACGACAAGGCGGCGGACAAGTCCGCCATTCCGGTTTCGTTGGATTGTCCGGCGATCAGCAGCGTTTCGGGATCGGCGTCCGCCGCCTCCAAGGTCAGTTCGGCGCCGGTTTGCTCGCCGTCTTTTTCGGCGCTCAGCGCGACGATATTTGTGTTGCGGACGCGCCCGCGCATGTCGCGCACTTCTTCGGGGCGCACGCCCAGTTCTTTCGCCACCAAGTCGGCGTTTCTGACGCCGCCGGCGGGCGTCTGCTCGAACAGGCGGCGCATATTAAAAAACAGTTTGCGCTGCGCCTTCGTCGTGGCGATTTTGACGATGCGCCAGTTGCGCATAATAAAATTGTGGATTTCGGCGCGCACCCAATACACCGCAAAAGTCGCCAGACGCGCGCCGCGGTCGGGATCGAATTTTTGCACCGCCTTCAACAGTCCGATATTCCCCTCCTGTACCAGATCGCCGGTTTCCAGCCCGTAGCCGGCGTAGCCGCGCGCGACCGAAACAACCAGCCGCAAATGCGCGAGCGCCAAACGGCGGGCGGCGGCGAGGTCGTTCTCCTCCCGATAGGCGAGGGCGAGACGGCGCTCCTCGCTTTCTTCCAGTTGCGGAATATTCTCCACCGCGCGGATGTACGCGGAAAAACTGTCCGCCGCCGGGGGCGTGGCGAAAAAATTTGCGACCGCGGTCATCGTCCCTTCTCCGTCCGGCGCGGATTCGCACCGTCCCGGAATTATAGCACTTCGCGCCGAAAATTTCAAGAAATCGGCGAAGTTTTTCGGACGCCGTCCGGCGGAGTTTTTTGCGGGAATTCGCACCAGCGGCGGACCGGACATTCGCCGCACAGCGGACGGCGCGCCCTGCAAATATATCGCCCGTGCAAAATCAGCCAGTGATGCGCGTTTTTTTTGTATTTTTGCGGGACGGCGCGCGTCAATTTTTCCTCCACGACGCCGACATTTTTGCCGGGGGCGAGACCGGTGCGGTTGGAAACGCGAAAAATATGCGTATCCACCGCGACGACCGGAATTCCGAAGGCGGTATTCAGCACGACATTCGCGGTTTTGCGCCCGACGCCGGGAAGGGCTTCCAGCGATTCGCGGTCTCGCGGCACTTCGCCGCCGTGCCGCGATTCAAGTATTTGCGACAGCGAGACGAGATTTTTCGCCTTGGCGCGAAACAGTCCGATGGTGCGGATGTGCGCGATTAATTCGTCCTCGCCGAGCGCCAGCATTTGCGCGGGCGTCCGCACTTTTGCAAACAGCGCGCGGGTCGCCAGATTGACGCCCTTGTCGGTCGCCTGCGCCGACAGCACCACCGCCGCCAAAAGTTGATAGGTATTGTCGTACCGCAACTCCGTCTTCGGATGCGGATTGCGCCGCTGCAAAACCGCGAAAAAACTGCGGCGCGCCGCGGCCTCCACGGCAAAAAATCAGTAGGGACGCAGCGCCGGAAAATCGGGCGCAGTGCCCGCGCCGAGTACGCCGCCGCTTCGCATCGCGTCCAGCAATTCGTCGCGGCTCACCCACAGCACGATGTCGTCAAAACTGCCGATGTTGTCGGCGCCGCCGGACACCCGCTGGCGGGAGATCATAAATCCGTCGGAAGTAGCCGTCCCTTCCACGGTCGCGTCCGTGCACATCGCGCCGGCCGGCGCATTTTCCACGATCGGAAAATTAAACGCCTCCGGCGTGGCGACGGTTAGGGCGGCAACCGCGCCGGGAAAAGCCGCGCCGCCAATCGGCCATGTACAAATTAATCCGTCCGCCGCCGCCGTCCGTTCGGCGAAATTAGTTTCGTAGTTCGCCGCGCCGAATCCGTTTTCGCCGTGCGACACCACCGCGAAAGGTACGCCCTCCACGACATCGGTCTCGTCAAATTCGCGGAGCAACACGGTAAATGCAACGCCCGCCTGCTGTCCGGCGGCGAGCGTCAAGGGCACCGCGGGCGCAGGCGCGGGCGCGCAGGTATCCGTCCCGTCGCAAATCACCAGCGGCGGAAAATCCCGCGCCTGATACAGATTCTCGCCCGTAAGTACGGGATTGCCCGTCGCCGGATCTATTTCCGTGTCGGCGACGATAACCGCGCGCGGATCGTAAATATCCGCCGCCGTGTTTTGGTTAAATCCGGTCAGGGCGTCGGCGAAAACATCGTCCACATAATAGGTGTACAAATTGCCCCAATAGTCGGCGGGCGGCACGCCCAAAGTGCGCCACGGCAAAACGCCCCGCGGCGATTCGCAGCGGAAAGAATCGCGGACGGCGGACCCGACGACCGCCCCGGCGGCGGGGGTTGAAACGGTCAAAGTAAAGGTCGCAAGCGTCACGGCGAAGGCGGAAAATCCGGTCGCGTCCGTCGCGCGGTCTTCGTAGCCGTCTCCGGTAATGTCCGGGCAGGGCAGAAACGGGCGTTCGGACGGCAGAACGAAAGGTCGGACATTCAACCCGTCCGCGTCCGCGACATTCACCGCCGCGCCTTCGCCGGTGCGGTGTCGCGCCGCATAGCCGAAAATCGCGCCGCGAATTCCCTCCATCCGCCGCGCTTCATTCTCGTAAATTTCGTCCTCCCGCAGGGTGAAGGACGGAATCAGCACCGCGGCGGAAAGCAGCCCGACGACGACGAGAATAATGGCGATCTCGATCAAACTGAATCCCCGCCGATGCGCGATGAAGGCGGTCATTGTTCCAATCCTATCGGCGGCGGCAGACGCGCCGGCAACGTCCCCCGCTCGGACAATGCGGCGATCAATTCGTCCATGGACATCCAATCGACCAGATCGTCATAGCCGCCGCGCCCGGTGTGCGGACGACTGCCGTTGATGCCGCCGACAAATCCTACCTCATCCGTCACGTTCGACCCGGCGATAAGCTCGCATTCATATCGGGGATCGCCCGCCGCCGCCGCCGCAACGACGGCGGCCTGCGACCGAATTGCATTTTGTCTTTGGTCCCGCAACGCATCCATGTATTCCGCCGGCCCGCTCCCCGCTACCGGAAAAGGATTGCATACATATCCTTCCACGTCCGTGCGGACGCCGCCGTAGCCGTTTTCGCCGTGCGACACGACTACGAAAGGAACGCCGGAAATCAGTTCGCCCGCCGTCAGGCGAGTTTCCGCCGCACCGTCAAAATCGGCGATAAACTCGTTAAACAAAGTAACGGAGGCGGCCGCCACGGCGCCGGCGATGATTGACGAAGTGGCCGCGCCGCCCGGCGGACACGGTCCGACATCGCAAATGATCGCCGGCGCTAAAAAGTTGAAAAATCCGAAAGAATTCCAGGGCCCCGACTCGCCCGCCAACGAGGGGCGGAGTGCGCTGAATGCCAGCACCGATACACGTACGCCGCCGAGAGTCGGCGAAAGCGGACGGGAGACATAGTTGCCCGCCGTCGCGTATTGGTCGAATCCGGTCTGGACGTTGGAAAACACGCCCGCGACGCGATAGGAATAGCGGTTGCCCCACGGATCGACGGACGGCGAATCCAAAGTACGCCACGGCACGATTCCGCGACTGCTGACGCATCCGCCGGAAGATTCCAGGGGATAATTGAACGGGTTGATATTGAAGGCGATGGTCGCATTCAACGTCAAACTCAACAGCGTATCGGCGGAAGGCGGCGCGAGGCGGTCTTCGTAGCCGTCCCCGCTAATGTCGGGACAGGGCAAATAAGGGCGTCCGGCGGGAACAAGATGGCGGACGGTCACCGTCGACGCCGCCGCATTCACATTCACGACTTCCATAAAACGCTGGTCGGTGGTATGGACGGCGGCGTAGTTGACGACCGCCGTCTTAATTTGCGCCAGATGCCGCGCCGCCTCCCGGTTGCGGGTGGTCTTGTCGTAGCCGTAATAATTGACGACCAGCAGCGACGACAGCATCAGCACGACCGTCAGCGTGATGGCGATTTCTATGAGGGTATAGCCGCGATATTTCATCGTTCGTCCGGCAAAAATCCGAGTTTGGGAATCGGCAGCGCGCCCGCCTGCAACATCGAACCGACCAGCGCGTTCGGCGAAGTCCAGACGAGTATGTCGTCCGAATCCGTTATTTTGTTTCTCGGCGCGCTGAAAAACAGGTTTTCGGCGAGTTCGAGATTAACGGCGTTGAAATCATCGCACCCCGAGGGCGCGTCCGCCGCCTCTCCGGCGCCGGCGGTAAAGACGGCGGCGGTCAAAAACGGATGCCCGGTGCGATAAAAGGCGTTGGCGCGTTCGCCGATACTTTCCACGCCGGCGGCGACGAAATTTTGCGCGCCGGCGAAGGAAATGCATATATTGCTTTCGGCGTTGATTGCGCCCCGCCCGTTTCTGCCGTGCGAATATACGACGAACGCCGCGCCGTCCAAAATGCCCTGCGGGGCGATATTGCCGGTGATGTCGGCGTACGCGGGAACGATGCGGGCGCCGATGGTCAGCGACACCGTCGCCACGATGCCGGCGATCAGATTCGGCATATTCGGAGAAAGATTCGGACAGCCGTCATCGGCGGCGGCGACGCCGGATACAATTTCGGAACAAACCAGCGCGCCGGAAATGTCGCGGCTGGCGCGCGTTTGATAAAACATTTCGCCGCCCGCGTTCGCGGTTAAAGACACCCGCGGATCAAAAATATCGGCGCGAAAAGTTTCGTCGAATCCCATAATCTCGCTGGAAAACGCGGGATCCACGCGGTATCCGATTCGTCTTCCCCACGGATCGCTTTGCATCCGCATTCCGAGGGTGCGCCACGGCAGCAATCCCTTCGTTTCTTCGCAGACGCCCTCGTCGGTCATCACGGAGGAAGTCAGCGCGATCGCCGCGCCGATGGCGGTGGTAATATCGGTGCGGTTTTCCTCGCCGTCCCCGTCAATATCGGGACAGGGCAAATAGGGGCGTCCGGCGGGAAGCGCGAAACGCACCCCGTCCGCGTCTTCCACCGTCCGCCGCAGGGTGCGGTTGGAGACGGCATAGCCGGTGACGGACTGCACGGCGGTGTCGAGAATTTGTTCCACTTCGCGGCGGTCTTCCTGCTCGAAGCGGTTTTGTAAGGGCACGAGCGCGGCGGACAGCAAAATCCCCAGCACCGCGAGGGCGATGGCGATCTCCACGAGACTGTAACCGGCGGCGCGATGTTTTGTCATGACATTCACGACAGTTGCAGCCGCCCGCCGAAAAGATAGGTGCGGTCGTTGGACAACACGCGCGCGCGATTTTCGTCAAAATAACGGCGGCGCGAACGATACACGAAAAAGCGGTCGCCGTCGGTGTTTTCGGAGT
>JBPCXA010000207.1:0-15771 GCA_051008975.1 Gammaproteobacteria bacterium | reverse complement strand
GCGACCGCCGCCGCCGATTCGCCGCCGTCTTCGTAGTCGTCCAAAAACGCCCGTTGCGCCGCCGTCCGCCGCAGCGAATAGTGCGCGCTCTGCCCGCAAATATCCACCACATTCGCGACCGCCGCCGCCAGCGTCGACAGCGTCGTCCGCCGTCCGTTGATGAACGCGCGCGACTGTCCGCCGCCGATTCGCCGCACGATCATTTCGTCGCCGTCGCCCCGCAGTTCGTTTTCGCGCAAAAAATCGGCGGCAGCGGCGGCGGCGGAAAGATTGAAAACCGCCTCTATCTCAAAATTTTCCTCCGGCGACATCGCCATTCCCGGCGTCGGACGCGCGCCCGCCAAAAGCGCCAGCGCGTCCGCCAGCAACGATTTGCCCGCGCCGGTTTCGCCGGTCAGCGCGCAAAAACCGCCGTCAAACTCCGCCGCCGCCCCGCGAATTACGACGAAATGCCGCAGCGCCAGCCGTTGCAGCATCAACTGCCCCAGGAAAGTTTTTGCCGCAAAGTTTTGTAGTAGTCGTAGGACAGCGGATGGCAAATTTGCAGCGCCTTCGGATGACGGCGGACGCGCACGACATCGCCGGTTTTTAACGAAACATCGGCGCGCCCGTCCAAATGCAGGCGCGCGCTGCGCGATTTCGTAATTTCCAGCGTCAATTCGGCGCGCGAAGAATTGACCGCCAGCGGGCGGTGCGTCAGGGCGTGCGCGCACAGCGGTACCAGCAATATCGCGCGCAAATCGGGGGTGATAATCGGTCCGCCCGCCGCCAGCGCGTACGCGGTGGAACCGGACGGAGTCGCGAGAATCAAACCGTCCGCGCGCAAATCGTACAAAAACGAGCGGTTGACGGACACGCGCACGCCCAGCAAAATTCCCGCCTCGCCGCGGCTTACGACGATGTCGTTGATCGCGCACGATTCTTCCGGAGTAGACGGCGGCGCGCCGTCTCGCTCCACCTGCGCCGCCAGCATAAACCGCTTTTCCAGACGCCGCTCGCCGCGGCAAATGGCGGCGATGTCGCGGCGCATGTTTTCGCGCGGCACGTCGGTGAGAAATCCCAAATATCCCAAATTAATTCCGGCGAGCGGAATGCCCAGCGGCGCGCAATGATGCGCGGTGCGCAAAAAAGTGCCGTCGCCGCCCAGCACGAAACCCAAATCGGCGCGGCGAATTTCGTCCCGCGGCAGCACGACGACTCCGGCGTCCTCCAACGCGCGCGGTTCGCAGTGCGCGGCGAGACGCTTCTCAAAATACACCCGCGCGCCGCCCGCCGCCAGTTCGCCCGCCGCCGCCAAAAACTCGCGCGCCGGTTCCGGATCCCTGCTGCGCCCGAAAAAGGCGGCGGTCGTTATTTCCGCCGTCATTTTACACTCCGCCGCGGCCGTAAAATTTAACGCCGCGCTCCACCCGCGGGCGGTTGTTTTGCCGCCGCCAGCGGTTTGTGTCGCGCAAAGAATACACGCAGCCGCAATATTCCTGCTGATAAAACTGTTCGCGCTTGGACAATTCAATCATCCGCTGCGAACCGCCGTTTTTGCGCCAGTTAAAAGTCCAATATGTCATTTCCGGATGACGCGCTGCGGCGCGTTCGCCGCAGCCGTTAATTTGCGCCATGTCTTTCCAGCGCGAAATTCCGAGCGTGGAGGACATCACCGAAAATCCGTTTTCGGCGGCGTACAGCGCGGCGCGTTCAAAGCGAATATCAAAACACGCGGCGCATCGCCGCCCGCGTTCCGGCTCGTTTTCCAGCCCGCGCACGCGCGCGAACCACGCGTCCGTATCGTAGTCGGCGTCTATGAACGCCGCGCCGCGATTCTCGCAAAAACGGATATTTTCGCGCTTGCGAATTTCGTATTCGGCGGCGGGATGAATATTCGGATTGTAAAAAAAGACGACTGGCGCGATGTCGGAGGCGAGCAGCGCGTCAATAACTTCGCCCGCACACGGCGCGCAGCACGAATGCAGCAGCACCCGTTCCGCCCCGCCCGGCGCCCGCAGCCGGGGACGGCGATAATTCTCCAAATTTTGCGCGTCCGACATTTTCGGATTATATCCGATATTAGATTCCCGCGTTCGCGGGAATGGAATAATGAGATTCCGGCTTTCGCCGGAATGGCGTATTTTAATTAGGAGGTTAAAAGTGCCGCCATTCCGGCGAAAGCCGGAATCTCCGCGCCGAAGGCGCGAAATTTCCCGCCGCCGCCCGACGTTCTATTCCCGCGAAAGCAAGGGAAAAAGACCGTCCCATTCCTGCGAAGGCAGGAATCTCCACGCCGAAGGCGGTAATTGTACAATTTCCCGCCGCTATGCGGCGGCGGAGATTCCTGCCTTCGCAGGAATGGGACGGGTGGAGAGGCGGGAATCGCGGGAATGGCGGAATTCGGCGGGCGGCGGCGAATTCGGCAACGGGCGGCGAAAAATCGGGCGGTGGAGCGAAAAAAAAGCGAAAAAAAGTGGTACTTTTCGGAAATTCCGTGTTATAATGGCGGGCAGGAGCGTTCGTCGGGGAGCGGCGAACGCGGGCATTTTATCCGCGAAAGGGGAGTTGGGAATGAAAAAAGTCATTTTGTCGTTTCGGGCGGCGTTTAAGGCGGTTGTACGCGCGCTGAACAACGTTTTCGTGCCCGTTCTCAATTTAAGGGGGGGGGGGGGCAGGAATATAAAGATGCGCCGTTTGGCGGCGTTGTTCGGCGGTTAATTCTCGCCTTTGCGGGCGTGCTGTTTTCGGCGGCGGCGGCGACGAACGCGAACGCGGCCGGAGGGCAGTATATCGGAGTGGACGGCGCGAATCCGGGCGCATCCAGTGAGATTTTTGTGTTCATGGCTGTCGGCTACCCCGACGAGGGCGCTGGAGGTACTGCGGCGGATCAAGAATGTCGTAACCATCCCCGCGTGAATACTTGTTTTGCGGCGACCTCCGGAAATGTGACGGATCAGCATGTAGCCCTTTATTCCAACCTCGCGACTTTTTCGGGTTTTCATTTCGGTTTCGGGGCGAATGCGGCGGCGGCGCAAGCGATGGCGGCGGCGCAATGCCCCGCCGGGGAAACCTGCGATTGTCTTGTGGCGGCGCGGGATTTTACGGAAAATGCGCGCCCGACCCTCGTGGTAATGTCTTATACGATGGCGGATTCCGGCAATACGCCGACCTGCGATACCGTCGTTGAACCGACGCTTCTGCTGAACGATGCGGTGTGTAATACGATGATGCCCGGTTCCGAGGGGAACGAAGACGAGGATATGTGCATTTTCACCGAAAATTCCTGCAGTACGACAATGCCCGGTTCCACGGTAAACGGAACCGCCGACGGCTGCACTTATACCGATGATTCCTGCAGTACGGCGATGGCGGGTTCCGAGGCGAACGGCGACAACACCGACTGCACATTTACCCCCCAATCGTGCAATGCGGAGTTTCCCGGCTCCACGGCGACCGGAGCCAGCGACGACTGTACTTTTACCGATGAATCGTGCAGTGTGGGTGCGGCGGGAAGGGGCGCGAACGACGACAACACCGCCTGCGAATTTTCCAATGAATCGTGCGACGCTTCGGTGGACGGTCCCGGTCCCGACGCGAACGCCAACGCGGACGGCTGCGCGTTCACCAACGAACAATGCGGCATGATAATGGCCGGCGCGGAGGCGATCAACGACCGCTGCGAATGCCCCGACGATTCGGTGGATATTGAAATTGAAGGCGCGACGGCGACGTACTGCGTGGATTTTCAAGCGCCGGCGGAAAATTCATCGGCGGAGAATGATTTGTACATGATGGACAACTGCACGGGTGCGGAATGGCTGGTGGCGTACGAATTGAATACCGATACTCCGGCGGGCGTTGTCGCCGAGTTGTGCGCGATTCCGTATCAAGTCGGCGACCCGCAAGCCCCGTCGGGAGGCGGAGGTTTGACGCCGCTGCAGGTTCCGCCGGGCAACGGCGACAATTGCGTAATGCGCACGAACGGCGCCGCCACCCCCGCCGATCCGCTTTGCAGCGACGACGGATTGTTCGGCGGCGACGGATTTCCGGACAAGCCGATGGGATTTGACGACAATCCGAATAATCGGTTGATGATTGTCGGGGGCGTCATTATGTTTGACGGAGCGATCGTCGAGCGTTTTATGCAGACCGAAACCGGCGGCGAGCAACCCGTCCGCCCCGGAACCGGCGGCGTTGCGTCTTCGGAAATCGGGGATAACGACGATGCGAGAATGACGGCGTATATCGGCACCGGCGTTTTCGTCGTGGGGCTGGCGGCGTATTATCTTTGGGACGGAAATGCGAACGCGTTCGCCTTTTCGCCCGATGTCGGCTATGCCGTGAGCGAAAGCGGATATTCGTATAACTTCGGCGGGCGGCTGGATTTCCGCCAGGACAATTGGCATTTGTACTATGCCGCCGGGCAGGCGAATTCCAACGGCGAATTCGGCGATTTCCGCTACGAATCGGGCGGCGAATACTCCGCCGATTTTTGGACCGCCGCGTTCTCCGAAACCGTCCAAGGCGAAACGGCGGATTACAATTTTTCGCTGTCGGCGGATTGGGAAAGCGGCATTTGGCAAGTATCGCCGAAGTACCGTTTGCATTCCCGTTTTACGGACGAGGAATTTGAGACGGCGAATACGCTGAATCTGGAAGGCGTCCTCCGCTACAATCGCTGGACAATTTCGCCCTCCGCCGGATTCCGCTGGGAATCGGCGGACGAGTTCGGCGACAACGCCCGCTTCAATTTGTCGGCGGTGCGGCGGTTCTAACCCAAAATCCCATTCCTGCGAAAGCAGGAATCTCCACGCCGAAGGCGGTAATTGTACAATTTCCCGCCGTTATGCGGCGGCGGAGATTCCTGCTTTCGCAGGAATGGGACGGGTGGTGCAGGAATGAGGCAGAGGTGGGAATGGAATTTCTTGTGGAAGGAACGCGGGAATGACGGGCGGGGAATTTCCGTTTTCGCGGGAATGACGGCGGGAGTTGCGGGGCGATTTTCGGGCGGGCGGATTTTTGGGGGAAATTTGGTATACTCCGCAAAAAAGGAGAGTGCCATGCTGATTCGCCGTCCCCCCCGCTATCGTCCGTCCGAAATTACGCCGCGGACGCATTATGAAAACCGCCGCCGCCTGCTGGCGGGTCTCGCCGCCCTGCCCGCCGCCGCCGCCTTTCCCGTCTCCGCTCCCGCCCGCGCCGACGCGCTGCCCGCCGAAAAACCGGGCGCGTATTCGCTGGACGCGCGGGGCTATGACGCGCTTACGCCGCGCAAAAAGGCGCAGCAGTACAATAATTTTTACGAACTCGGCACCGCCAAGGACGCGCCCTATCTCAACAGCCATCTGTACGAGCCGCGCCCGTGGCGGGTGGAAGTGTCCGGCGCGGTCGGCAAGCCGCAAACTTTTGCGTTGGACGATCTTCTCGCCCTCGCGCCGATGGAGGAGCGCGTGTATCGGCTGCGCTGCGTGGAGGCGTGGAGTATGGTGATTCCGTGGATCGGCTATCCGTTTTCCGCCCTGATCAACAAGGTGGAGCCGGCGCCGTCGTGCAAATATGTGCGCTTCGAAACCTTCAATCCGGAGGAGTTGTTTCCGGGGGACGCCAACGGCTCGCTGCCGTGGCCGTACGTGGAGGGGTTGCGTCTGGACGAGGCGATGCATCCGCTGACCTTGCTGGCGTTCGGGATGTACGACGAAATTTTGCCGACCCAAAACGGCGCCCCGGCGCGGTTTGTGATTCCGTGGAAGTACGGTTTTAAGTCCGGCAAGGCGCCGGTGCGCATCGTGTTTTCCGAGGAACAGCCGAAGACGACGTGGAACATTCTGCAGGCGTCCGAATACGGTTTTTACGCGAATGTGAATCCGCAGGTCAGCCATCCGCGGTGGAGCCAGGCGAGCGAAAAGGCGCTGGACGATTCGTTTTTTCCGTCGCGGCGCGAAACCGACATGTTCAACGGATTCGCCGACGAGGTCGCGCCGCTGTACGACGGAATGGATTTGTCCGCGAATTTCTGATGCCGCCGTCCGCGCGTCTTTCGCCGCGAAAATTTTTCGCCTTGAAGGCGGCGTTGTTTGCGGCGAGTTTGCTGCCCGCCGCCGTCGTCGTCGCCGCGCTGTTTTTTTCGGACAATCCGCCCGCCGAACCGGTGGATTTTCTCACCCGCGAAACCGGCGAATCGGCGCTGCGGTTTTTAATCATCACGCTGGCGATGACGCCGCTGCGTCTTTTGACCGGGCGGCAGGGGCCGCTGCAGTTGCGGCGGATGTTCGGATTGTTCGCGTTTTTTTACGCCGCCTGCCATTTTTCGGTGTATTTGTTTTTGGATTTGCAGCTGGATTTTTCGCTGGCGTGGGACGACGTGGTCAAGCGAAAATATATCACCGTCGGCGCCGCCGCGCTGCTGCTGTTGATTCCGCTCGCCGCGACTTCCAACCAGTTCAGCGTCAAAAAAATGGGATTCGCCGCGTGGCAAAAACTGCATCGCGCGGTGTATGCGATTTCCGTTTTCGGGGCGGTGCATTTTTTGTGGCTTAAGAAGGGCGAAGACATCGGCGAGCCGCTGGCGTATCTTTTCATTATTTTGCTGCTGCTGGCGACGCGTCCGCCGCCGATGCAAAAACTGTTGCGGCGGGCGCGGCGATGACGATGGAAGAGGCGGCGAAAGACATCGCGCTGCGCCACTTGTGGCTGGTGGAAATCGCTTTTTATGCGGTCGTCATCGTCGTCGCGCTGACATTGTGGGGGAAGTATCGCCGCCGAATGGACTCCCGCGCCGGGGCGGAATGGCCGGCGCTGGCGCGCGCCTTGGGGGCGCCGCTGATTGTCGCCGTCGTCGGAGTCGGATCGCAGCATATTTTGCAGACGGTCGCCGATCATGTTCCGCATATCGTTTTTGACACCGATGCGTTTCGTCCGTTTGTCGTCGTTGTCTGTTTTTTTTGGGCGTTGTTGCGGCTGACGGCGGCGGCGGAAAAAATCTACGACCGTCCGCTAAATATCAGCGGCGCGAGAATGGATCGCGGCGCGGTGCAGGCGGCGTTTCGCGTGGCGCGCTATGTCATCGTCATCGTCGCCGCGCTGACCGCCTTGGATTCGCTGGGATTTTCCATTTCCGGACTGCTGGCGTTCGGCGGAATCGGCGGCGCGATTGTCGCGTTCGCGGCGCAAAAAACGCTTTCCAACTTTTTTTCGGGAATGATTATCTTCACCGAACGCCCGTTTTCGGTCGGCGACTGGATTCGCTGTCCCGGCACCGAAGTGGAGGGCGTCGTGGAAAATATCGGCTGGCGGACGACGCAATTGCGGACTTTTGACATGCGCCCGCTGTATGTGCCGAACGCGCTGTTTTCGGACAACATCATAGAAAATCCGCAGCGAATGCTGAACCGCCGCATCTACGAAACGATGGGGCTGCGCTACGACGACATCGGCAAAATGGCGGCGGTGCTGGAAGACATCCGCGAAATGTTAAAGGCGCATCCGGACATGGATCAGGAGCAAATCCAAATGGTAAACTTTGACAACTACGGCGAATCGTCGCTGAATTTTTTCGTGTACGCGATGACGCGCACGGTCCGATGGCGCGAATATCACCGCATCAAGGAGGACGTGCTTCTGCAAATCGCCGCCGTCGTCGCCAAACACGGCGCGGAATTCGCCTTCCCCACGCGCACCCTCCACATCGCCCCCGGCGAACCGCCACCGCCGTCCGTGCGGGCGGGGGATTAATCGCCGCCGTCCGCCGCTTGCACAGGATTATTTCTGCTGCGCAAGTTCCTCGAGAATTTCGGGAGTAGGCGGTTCGGCTTGTTCCCGCCAATCGTATTGGAACACGCGCTTCAGAATCCCCGGCACCTTTTCGGGTTCCGTTTCCTTCAATTCATTGCCAGCCCAGCCCTCGCCGGGAAGCCAAGTTTCGGAGTTCACCACGATCGCGGTTAACGGGGGATACCCGGATTCTTTGCAATACCTCAAAATCGGACCAAGGGCAATGTTACCTACGCCGCGCGCGGCAAGCCCCGTGCAATCGTCCAAATCTTTGTAAGTCAAGATTTGCCGATGCTTGGCGGCCCAAACAAGCAAAGGCCAAACCTGGTACGCCCTTGCCGCCGTTTTGCTGATGTTGAGAGTTTCAGCCATCGTTTTTCTCCTTTTGCGAGATAAGTAAAATTCGATTATCGCATAAAATGCCGCCGAAATGCACAATTTTTCGCAAATTTTCCGCCTTTCCGGCGGGAATCGGACGAGAATCGGATATAATGCCGCCCGACCGTCATTTTGCGCGGTTTCCCGCCGAATCCGCGCGAATTTTCGTCCTTTTCTCCCGTCCCATTCCTGCGAAAGCAGGAATCTCTGCGCCGAAGGCGCAAACTGTCGCCGAAGGCGTACAATTACCCGCCGTTTTGCGGCGGCGGAGATTCCTGCTTTCGCAAGAATGGGACTGTGGGGGTGGGCGGATTTTTGGGGCAAATCCGCCCGTTTTCGCCGTCGCCGCCCAAAGTACACCCACGCCGCCATTCCGGCGAAAGCCGGAATCTCCATTCGCCGCAAGGCGAATCCGCCGTTTGCGCTTCGCGCAAAAGAGATTCCGGCTTTCGCCGGAATGGCGGTTTTTTTTCGAGAATTTGCTATAATGCGTCCACGCCCGAAAAGCGGGCGGTATCCGAAAGGCGATACCATGAAAACGAAAACACTCTCTCTGACAATCGCCGCCGTTCTGCTGGCGGGGTGTAGCGATTTGTCCAGTGGAAACTTTAAGGGAATCCCTTACGCAGGAGGCGACATCTGCGAGTGGGCGAAGCAAAATCTCATCGCGACTCAACAAGCGTTCAATGATGGAGAATTGGACCGAAATTATGGTTGGGCGGAGCGTCAACTTAAACAGGCGCAACGCACCGTTATTGCCTCTTGCCATACGGAAGAGGAAAAAGACGGCGCGTGGGCGTGCGCCGAGGGGCATTCGTGCAAATGAACCGCATCTCCGACATTCTCCGACAAAAGCGAGAAGAAATGGGACGGCACGGCTATCAAGTGGTTGTGCATTTGGTCGGCATTCGCTATCACCGCGAACTTTCCCGATTGAATAAGGATAGTCGGGTTCGCATGCTTCAACAAGCGGGTCTTAATCCGAACTTTGACACGGAATTAATGAAAGGTGCCAAATTAGGACGGCATGTAAAAATCCATCCCGATTCCCAATTCGCCGATTGTTTGGATTTGGAGAATCA
This sequence comes from Gammaproteobacteria bacterium, assembly GCA_051008975.1. Classification (GTDB taxonomy): domain Bacteria; phylum Pseudomonadota; class Gammaproteobacteria; order Tethybacterales; family Persebacteraceae; genus Persebacter. Next base: position 6,559 of record JBPCXA010000207.1, on the reverse strand, counting down.
GACGGAGTAAAAAGGGCGGCAGAGATGTCGCCCTTTTTTTGTGAACAAATTCGTCATTCCGGCGGAAGACGGAATCTATTTCGGGGGATATAGCCGGGAATGCCGCGCATTTTGCGCGAAAAGCGGAGCGGGAGTTTTTGCGCGTTTCGCGCGGAGTTTGTCGGGATTCTTGCGTTGGTTTCCCGTAATGGATTCCGGCTTTCGCCGGAATGACGGGGTAGGGCGGCGGCTGCTTGCTCTCGCCGAAATTGCGGGCGGCAATTCGGAAGATTAGGAACACGAACGCGAAATTTGCGATAAAAAAAACCGCCCGTTTCCGGGCGGCTTTTGAGATTCCCGATGCGGAAGGCGCCGCTATTCGGCGCCTTTTTTGTACCGTTCAAGTTCTTCGGGAGTAGGCGGTTCGGCTTGCGTCCAGTCGTGCTGGAATACCTTTTTTTGTATTCCCGGCACTTTTTCGGGCTTTTCGCCCAAACCGTCGCCAGGCAGCCAAGTACCCGAATTCACCACAATTGCGGTCAACATGGGATATTTTTTGGCTTTGCAATACCAAAGAATCGGACCGAGCGCGGAGCCGCCAACGCCGGGCTTTGCCAGCCCCGTGAGTTCATACAAATCCTTGTAAGTCAAGATTTGCCGATGTTTGGCGGCCCATACAAGTAGCGGCCATGCCTGATACGCCCGCATAGCGGTTTTGCTGATGTCAGTCATTTTTTAGGTTCTCCATAAAGCCCTTAAAACGGACTCCGGAAACGATGATACCATAAAGCGGGGCGAAAAAACTTATAATTGTTTTTATGAACGACAAGACGAAAAATAACGGCGCGATAAAATACTTCGGCACCGACGGGGTGCGGGGGCGGGTGGGCGAGCCGCCGATGACGCCCGATATTCTTGTGCGCCTCGGCTTCGCCGCCGGGCGCGTACTTTGCGCCGCGCGACAATCGCCGCAGGTGCTGATCAGCAAGGATACCCGCCTGTCCGGCTATATGGTGGAATCCGCGCTGGAAGCGGGCTTCGCCGCCGCCGGGGTGGATGTTTTGCTGTCCGGTCCGCTGCCGACTTCGGGGGTTTCGTATTTGGCGCAGACGCTGCGTTTGTCCGCCGGGGTGGTCATCAGCGCGTCCCATAATCCGCACAACGACAACGGGGTGAAGTTTTTCGGGGCGGACGGGCAGAAAATTTCCGGCGAAATGGAGGCGAAAATTGAAGCCGGAATGGGCGCGCCGACCGTGTTCAAGGGGAATCCGGGGCGGGCGCGCCGCCTGGACGCCGCCGCCGACCGCTATATTGAGTTTTGCAAGCGGGCGTTTCCGCCGCACAAGACGCTGCGCGGGTTGCGGATTTTGGCGGACTGCGCGAACGGGGCGGCGTATCATGTCGCGCCGCCGGTGCTGCACGAACTCGGCGCGGAAGTGGTGCCGTTCGCCGCGAATCCGGACGGGATGAATATCAATGTGAATTGCGGCGTGATGAATCCGCTGCCGGCGGCGAAGGCGGCGCGCCGATGCGGCGCCGACGCGGCGGTCATTTTGGACGGCGACGGCGACCGGATTTTTATGGCGGACGAACACGGGAGGATCCATGACGGCGACGCGCTGCTGTTTTTAATCGCGCGCGATATGCACCGCCGCGGCAAAACTCCGGCGGGGGTCGTCGGGACGCAAATGTCCAATTCGTCCCTGGAACGGGCGGTGCGGGAGATGGGCGCGGAGTTTTTTCGCGCCGCCGTCGGCGACCGTCATATATTGCGCGCGCTGGCGGAACGGGAATGGCGGATCGGCGGCGAGCCCTCCGGGCATTTGGTTTTGCGGGATTTGCATTGCACCGGCGACGGCATTATCGCGGCTTTGCAGGCGCTGGCGATTATGGGCGAGAGCGGGCGTCCGCTGTCGGCGTTGCTCGCCGATTATCGTCCGCTCCCGCAGTTTCACAAAAGCGTGCAGGTGGCGAATCGCGCGCGGGCGTTGAATAACGATGCGGCGAAGCGGCTGATTGCGGAAACGGAATCGCGGCTGGCGGACGGCGGGCGGGTCGTGGTGCGCAGGTCCGGCACCGAAAAACTCATCCGCGTGATGGTGGAAGCCAAAGACGCGGGAGTCGCGCGGCGGGCGGCGGAAGAAATCGCCGCGGCTCTTGCGGCGGCGTAGGCGAAAATTTTGCGCGCGGCGGTTTTTGTGCGATAATGCGCGGACGGTCGCAAAAGACCGGAAAGGGAAGAGCGATGAAAAAGACAGTACTGACGATGGCGTTGTTTTTGTCCGCTTCGGCTTTCGCCGCCGAGGACGAGCAGAAATGCCACACCGAAATTGAGCGCGCCGGCAATCCGATTTTTGAGATGTTGTCGATTCCGTTCAAGGCGGTGGCGGCGTTTTCGCATTTGCCGCGCTGCCTCATAGACCATTTTCCGGTAAACGAAGACCGCTGACCGGCGTTTGATTTTTTCGCCCGCGCGCCGCCGCCGGGCGTTCCGCCGCCGTCCGATGCCGGTTTTTCCCCGCATTTATGTGTCATCGCCGGACGGCGGCTGGCTAAAATTTGCCCGTCCGCGGCGGATACTGGCGGCGTATCGCGCGGACGAAGTCGCCGATATTGTCGCCGCCGTTTCCGCCGCCGTTTCCGCCGGACAGTATGCCGCCGGTTTTGTCGGATACGAGGCGGCGGCGGCTTTTGATTCCGCCCATCGGACGAAGGAACCGTCGCCGTCCCGTCCGCTGATTTGGTTTGCGCTTGCCGATTCTCCGCCGTCGGCGGCGGAGTTGCCGTCTCGCGCCGCGCATTTTTGCGGACCGTGGCGGGCGGCGTTGCGGCGGGCGGAGTATTGCGCGGCGGTGCGCGACATTCAAGACCGAATCGCGGCGGGCGACGTATATCAGGTGAATTTTACGTATCCGTTGCGCGCGCGTTTCGCCGGCTGTCCGCTGTCTTTGTTCGGCGAGATGTGCGCGCGGCAGCCGTCGCCGTGGCGTTTTTTCGCGGAAACGGAGGAATGGGCGGTGTGTTCGGCGTCGCCGGAATGTTTTTTTGAGCGGCGCGGCGGCGCGCTTTTGTCGCGTCCGATGAAAGGCACCCGTCCCGCCGGACGCGGGGCGGCGGCGCGTCTCGCCGCCAGCGAAAAGGATCGCGCCGAGAATTTAATGATCGTGGATATGATGCGAAACGATATGTCCAAATTGCCGGACGCGCGGCGGGTGCGCGGCGAATCGCTTTTACAAATCCGCGAATATCCGACCGTCGTGCAGATGACGTCCACCGTCGTCTGCGACACGGCGGCGGGATTGGACGGCGTTTTCGCCGCGTTGTTTCCGTGCGCGTCGGTCACCGGCGCGCCGAAGATCGCCGCGATGTCCATGATCGCGGCGCTGGAAAAATCGCCGCGCGGCGTCTATTGCGGCGCCTGCGGCTGGGCGGGCGGCGGCGTCGCGCGGTTTAATGTCGCCATCCGCACGGCGTTCGCGGACAAGCGGACGGGCGTCGCCGAATACGGCAGCGGCAGCGGCGTCGTCGCCGATTCGTCCGCCGCCGCCGAGTGGCGCGAATGCCGCGCGAAGGCGGCGATTTTAATTCCGTCCGCGCCGCCGCATTTGGTGGAAACGATGCGCGCGGAGGGCGGAAAAGTCGCGCTTTTGCCGCGGCATTTGTCGCGTCTGGCGGAAAGCGCGAAGCGTTTCGGAATTTATTTCCGCAAAAACCGCGCCGCGCAAATGATCCGCGAAAAATGCGCGTCAATACAAAAATCCGCGGTACTGCGCCTGCTTTTGTCGGCGGACGGAAAATTGTTTTTGCAGACGCGGGACATTCCGCCGCCGCAAAACGAGGCGCGCGCGATGTTGTCGCCGCGGCGGACGGATTCCCGCTGCGAATTGTTGCGACACAAAACCGACCGCCGCGCGATTTACGAGGACGCGATGATTCTCGCGCGAAAAGGCGGCTTCGCGGACGCGGTGCTGCAAAACGAACGCGGCGAAATCACCGAAACCTGCATCGCCAACATCGCGGCGAAAATCGGCGGCGAATGGCGGACGCCGCCGGTCTCCTGCGGGCTTTTGCCCGGCGTCATGCGCGGGGCGATGATAGTAGGGGGCGAATTGACCGAGGCGGTGTTGCGCGCCGAAGATCTGCGTCGCGCCGAAAAAATATGCCGCCTCAACGCCGTCCGCGGAATGGAGGAAATCACGGTGGAATGATTTTTTAATGCAAAAAAATTCCATTCCCCCTTTGTCTAATTTTCGCCTCTATTTCGTTCCTGCCCCCCGTCCCATTCCTGCGAAGGCAGGAATCTCCGCGCCGAAGGCGCAAATTGTAAATTACAGGAATTACAATTACCCGCCGCTTTGCGGCGGCGGAGATTCCTGCCTTCGCAGGAATGGGACGGGGTGGTGCAGGAATGGAATTTTTGTGTACTTGGATTTCCGCGCTCCCCCTCGTGCCATTCCCGCGAACGCGGGAATCTCATTCGCCGAAGGCGAATCGTTTGCGCGTTCGCGCAAAGAGATTCCGGCTTTCGCCGGAATGGCGGTGCTTTTTATCTTCGCGGACAATACCGAATTTGGCGGTATCTGAAAATATAAAAAAACGCCATTCCGGCGAAAGCCGGAATCTCATTCGCCGCAAGGCGAATCGTTTGCGCATTCGCCAAATATAAGAGAAGTACCATTCCTGCGAAAGCAGGAATCTTCGCCGTCATCCCGCAAACGGCGAGGATTCCTGCTTTCGCAGGAATGGTACTGTGGGAGGAGGACGAATTTCCCTCCCCCGACTAAAACCGCCGCACCGCCGACAAATTGAATCGGGCGTTGTCGCCGAACTCGTCCGCCGATTCCCAGCGGAATCCGGCGGACGGGCGAATCGTCCAGCGATTCCACAGCAATTCGCCCTGCAAATTCAGCGAATTTTGCGTATCAAACTCCTCTTCCGCAAAATGTGAATGCAAACGGTATGTCGGCGATACTTTCCAAATTCCGCCGCTGTAATCCGCAGACAGCGAAAAATCGTAGTCCGCCGTTTCGCCTTGGACGGTTTCGGAGAACGCGGCGGTCCACAAATCGGCGGTATATTCGCCGCCCGATTCGTAGCGGAAATCGCCGAAATCGCCGTTGGAATTCGCCTGCCCGGCGGCGTAGTACAGATGCCATTCGTCTTTGCGGAAATTCAGCCGTCCGCCGGTGTTCACGGAGTAGCCGCTTTCCGTGAGGGAATAGCCGAAATCGGGGGCGAAATGGAACAGCGAAAAATCGCCGCCGGAAAGATACGCCGCCATAAATCCGACAACGCCGACACCCAATCCGATAACCGCCAAATCCCGGGCGTTGCCGTCGCCGCCGGGGACGGAATCGTCGCCGTCCGCATTTTCGCCGCTACCCGGACTTCCGCCGCTGCCCGCCGGCGTTATGCAAAAGCCGTCTTCAAGGTTTTGCCCTCTTGAATCGCATTCCGATTCGGTCGGCGTACGACAAAAAGTACTGCTGCTTTCGCTCAAAGTACGCCCGTCCATTTCGCAGTCCGCCGCATCCACGGCCATCTGCGGCTCCGTCCAATATGTCTCAAAACCGGCGGCTCCGCTCAGAGACGGCAGGCCCGAAATGTCGACGGGAAGCACGTCAATACTTCCGTCATGCACGACAAACGGAGCGGACAAGCCGCTCAAAGCCAAAGTTAAATCGTCATACTTGGACCGCAAAAACGCCCCGGAACCGGCCCCGCCCGACAGCGTAATGTCGCCGCCCGAATTATTCCTGACGATGACGACCGTTCTGAGGGAAACGGGCATTCCGTCGTCCAAAATTCTGACGATGAGGACGCCGTCCATATCCCGCCCCACGTTATCGGGGGGAGCGTTAGGAACATTAGCACAGCCGGTCGTTGTGGCGAGGGGATTAAAAGCCCTGGTGTCAATCGGATCATCGTCTCCGCACTTGATGGCGGCGGCGGTGGCGGAATGCCCCGCCCAAGCGATTCCGCCCGTCAGCGAAACGAAGAATACAGCAATGGCGAAAATAAACCGCCGAAAAACAACGCCAAACGGCGCGTTTTTAGATTCCTGCCCCCCCCCCCCCCTTAATAGGAGTTAAAACGCCGCGCGGCGCGCGTACAAACGCCCCGCACGCCGCCCAAAACGACAAATTGATCTTTTTCATTCCTAACTTCCCTTTCGCGGATAAAACGCCCGCATTCGCCGACCCCCGACGAACGCTCTTGCCCGAAAGTATAACACGAAATCTCCCGAAAAGTACCGTTTTTTTTCGCCCCCGATGCAAAAAAGTGCAAAAAGTTGCGCCCGATGCGGCTTTTTTGTCCGAATTTGCGGCGAAAGCGCGATTTTTCCCGCTCCGCCGCCGATTTCGCCGCCGCCCGCCGCTGAATTCCACGCTGCCCGCCGAAGTCCGCCATTTCCGCGATTCCCGCCTCTCCTCCCGTCCCATTCCTGCGAAAGCAGGAATCTCCGCCGCCGCAAAGCGGCGGGTAATTGTAAACGCCTTCGGCGACAATTACCGCCTTCGGCGATGAGATTCCTGCCTTCGCAGGAATGGAATTAAAGAGATTCCGGCTTTCGCCGGAA
>JBPCXA010000206.1:0-3584 GCA_051008975.1 Gammaproteobacteria bacterium | reverse complement strand
TACGCCGAGCGGCGGATCGCTTCTCCAGATCGGATTTGATTTGGTGGCCACGGTGGTGAAGCTCGGCAGCCCAAATGGCCACATCACCGCGTTTGTGCGTAGCCACGACGGCGATCCCGGTAACTTTACTGCCGGGATCGAATCGAAGTTCAAGGGGACAGGGTGACGGGTTCGCCACGACGTGTTTCAGGATAATGGTGTAGGGCCGTGAGCGGTACTTTTTCGCATTGCCAGAAGCGCACAGTCGACGCGCACGCTTTGCCGTGCACGGCGCCAGCACTTGCCGGTTAGCTCCCAGCACACAGGCCCGATTAGTCATTTGGCTTTCGCCACTCGGTCGAAGCCGAGGTCAAGGTCGCCACGCACATCTGTTATCGCAGCTTGTCGATGTCCATCGCACTGCCCGTTGTCTCGACTAGCCGTGCTGTTTAACGATGGACGATGTGACAACGCGCTGGCGAGGCACGTGAACACGTCATGCGCTGCCTGAGTCAATCGAAAATTGTTATGCAGGGATAGCATTGTCATTTTCGTTAGTCGAGAACTCAGCTGGCCCTTTAACTCACCTACGATCTGCCGTGCCGTAGTTCTTCGGTGCCTTTAACTCACCTACGATCTGCCGAACTGAGAGCACTGGCAACCTTTAACTCACCTACGATCTGCCGAACTGAGAGCACTGGCAACCTTTAACTCACCTACGATCTGCCGAATAAACCACCTATCTCTCTAAGATACCTGGCATTTTACTCGACGACCGGATACCATTGTGGCATGGAAACACCACAATATCAACACCCCGATTTCATTTGGACATGGAAAAGTGCCGAACGAGGGCGTCGTAAAATGACCCTCTGGATACCCTACCTACAAAAGATCTCAAAAAAAAAGGTAAAGCGATGGGAAATCCGTTATAACGGCGGCGAGTATGAGGCTGATTTATCGCGCATAGACGGTATCATGTTCTATGGCGCATCGGGCGATCTTCCACTAGAGTTCATCGATGCGCTTGGCACAGAGCGCATACCGGCAATAGTTCACCGTCGAAACATGATGGCACCCACTATCATATTGCCAGCACCGAAGATCGATCCAGACGACATACTCACCAAACAAATTCTTGCGCGTATTAATGAAATACGTTCTGTTTATGTTGCGCGTTCGTTAATTCTTGCGCGTTTTGGACATTCCCTGCCATTAACCCATAAGCGTAAATTCAACTCATTAAGAAAACTATCGGCGGTACGCGCGAAAGAGGCGGAATGGGCAAAGCGCCATTGGCGCATATATTTTTCAGAACTCGGAATGTCTGACGTTTTACGTAGAAGCGACGAACCAGTTTCCAAAGCACTCGACGCCTGTTCATTCTTTCTGTTCAGTGTAATGTTGCGCTGGATCTTGCTGCATCATTTGTCACCTCAGCATGGATTTTTACATCAACCGACAGGCTACCCATCATTGGTATACGACTTGCTAGAGCCGTATAGATACGTATGCGAGAATGCGGTTGCTGAAGCTATAAAGTTAGACGACAATAACGAATTAACACACTCATCACTGTCCGCGATGAAACGCTTACTTGATGAGGTTGTTTACGTTCCAGTAACTCGTCAACACGTCAGGCGAAAACATCTACTTCATGGTGTTGTACTGGCCTTGCGGAGTTGGCTGGTGGGGGACACCAAACGCTTCGTCGTGCCGTTAGAAGGACGTCCTAACGGTGGGCGACCGCTAAAAGTTGCCTACCGCTTGCCAGGATCAACGAAAACCCGCCGTGATCCCCTTTAACTCACCTACGATCTGCCGTACGGAAAACGTACAAATCCTTTAATTCACCTACGATCTGCCGCCCTGACGAGGGTTGACTCCTTTAATTCACCTACGATCTGCCGTCCAAGCATTGGCGAAAGCCTTTAATTCACCTACGATCTGCCGTCGACATAGTCCGATTTGCCTTTAACTCACCTACGATCTGCCGCCTGGTAGAGCACGGTACCCTTTAACTCACCTACGATCTGCCGTTCTGTGGGCCGAAGTTGCCTTTAACTCACCTACGATCTGCCGTCCGCGGCATACGGCTAAGCCTTTAACTCACCTACGATCTGCCGACCGGCAAGGCGGTGCAACCTTTAACTCACCTACGATCTGCCGAAGGGTTTATGTGCTATTCCTTTAACTCACCTACGATTTGCCGTGCGTCATGAACAGGGTGCCTTTAACTCACCTACGATTTGCCGCCTTCAGCATGGAGAGTGCCTTTAACTCACCTACGATTTGCCGAATAAACCACCTATCTCTCTAAGATACCTGGCATTTTACTCGATGACCGGATGCCATTGTGGCATGGAAATACCACAATATCAACATCCCGATTTCATTTGGACATGGAAAAGTGCCGAGCGGGGGGCGGAAAATCACCAGCTTGCCGGGATCAAAACAAAACCCTGCTGCGGCGGCCAACCGAGCAGGGTAGAACTTAGGTGAGATAAAAGTGTCCCCGTTCTTAGGTCCGGCGGGGAACGTCCGGGTCGCCGAGCAAAGGAATGGGTCTAGAGCAAGCCTTGCCCGAAATCTCGACGACGAGACTTGAAAGTATAGCTCAATATGCCACCAAGTCAACACTTGACCGCCATGGCTTGAGCGTGCGAACGCCTTTAACTCACCTACGATCTGCCGCTTGCCGAGGCTTTCTAGCCTTTAACTCACCTACGATCTGCCGCCGAGCTAGCTTTTCATTCCTTTAAACTGCCGCCCCTCGCCTTTATCCGGACGCGTACATCATTTCACTCGAGTACATCACTCGCATAAAAAGGTATAAACGCGATCCAGTGCCGTAAGAGTTGGACATGGTTGAAATGAATTCGGCATCTTTAAGTCCTACCAACAATCACTACGTGTCCCACCCGCGATGTCGTTACCAGCCCATTCGAACCACCCTTGATGAGCGCCATCTTCGGTTCGGACATGGAAATGCGTAGTTGCATCTCGTTCGTCCTTTAATCTACCAATAATCTCCGCGTGGTCGCCGACCTTCATTTGCCCTGACTCGGTCTCAAGTTCATCAGTCTCGTAGAGCGAGATTGGCGCGTTCGCAGTTACGCAATTCCACTCAGGGGTGAAATCGCAACTTGAAAACAATACAAGCACGGACGTAAGAATAAGTACACTGCGTTGACGACATTTCATCAGGCTTGGGTCTCTTTGCGCCAATATAATGTCCACGTTCGACCGGTTGCCGAGGCAAATGTGTGGCTTACATTACCATTCGCATTATTTACCGTATAACTCGAATCCGCCCACCCCCCCGAATTGTCTGTAATGGTTGTTTGTAGGTCGTTGACAAAGGTCGGCGCTTGATGTTTGCTCGTCGCAGGCATGCCAAGATAAAAAGAACTCCCTTGTCTCTTTTCGATATGCAATTCGTGATAGATCTGTCCAGCGGGTCCGCCATCCGAGGTTAGCCAAATCTGATACTTGCCTACACCGTTGCCGAACGCTACGGCGGCAACACTATTAAGAGGAATGGTGACCTGCCCATAGCTAGCCTGATACCACGGAGGCGGTTGCAGTGCCGCCACGTCCTGCGA